>NZ_CP115775.1:312500-625000 GCF_027913035.1 Paracoccus albus | reverse complement strand
TTCCATATGCCGGCGCATTGCACTTTCAGCGGCCAGACCGTCTCGCGCCAGAAGCGCGTCGAGAACTTTTGAATGTTCATCAACCGCAGCGACTGCGCGTTCCGGCAGATGCATGCTCGACGCGCCGAGTATCAGTAAAGTGTTGTCGACCGAGGCCATTGATTTGATAAGGAAACGATTTCGCGCCGCCTCATGCAGCAGGTGATGGAACTGCCGGTTCAAAGTGACCAGCCTGTCTGCGTGACCGTCAGCCTCGCGCATCTCGTCATTGATCGCCTGAAGTTCCTCGAGTTCGACCGACGATGCGGCGCGGGCGGCCAGCCTCGCTGCTGTGCCTTCCAGCACAGTCCGCATCTCATAGAGCTCCATCGTCTCGGAATAATCCAGCTTCCTGACGATCGCCCCGCTGCGCGGCAAATGATCGACCAGCCCCTCTGCCTCCAGCCGGCGGATTGCTTCGCGGACAGGTGTGCGGCTGACAGCGTGCCGTTCTGCGATCTCTGCCTCGCGCAAGCGACTCCCGGGGGAAAGCACGCCAGACCTGATATCCTCGCACAGGCGTTCATAGACACTATCGCCGTGCAGGCCGCGCTCGGCCGGGGCAGCGATTGCGTCAGAAAATTTTCCGGTTTTATTCATGCATCCTTTCGTATACGACTGGATACAAATGCGTCAAGTTGCTTTGTCATGACAAATCCCTTCACCCTGCGACGATTTGGAACGCTGCTGCTCGCGGCCGTTGGGACAACGGTGTTTGCCTTTGTGAACATGCCGCTGCCTTTTCTGTTCGGCCCAATGTTTGCCTGCCTGATTGCGGCATTGCTGGGCGCACCCTTGCAAGGTATCGCACCGATCTCTGAAGCAGCCCGAACCATCCTTGGCGTCGCCGTCGGCGCGTCGATCACGCCGGAGGTCATGCACCAGCTTCCGCAAATGGCCGGATCGGTGGCCTTCGTCCCGATCTACATCGCAGCCATTGGCCTGATCGGCGTCCCGTATTTTCATAAGGTCTGTGGCTTTGACCTGCCGACTTCATATTTCGCCGCCATGCCGGGCGGCCTGCAGGACATGGTGATCTTCGGCAAGGAAGCGGGCGGCGATGTCCGGGCACTATCACTGATTCACGCGACACGGGTGCTGGTGATCGTCACAATCGTGCCAGCGATACTCGTCTATGCGATGGACCGTCCGCTTGTTCAACCGATCGGCGAACCTGCGTCAGAGCTGCCGCTGCGCGAGCTTTTGCTGATGAGCGTTGCCGCAATCGCCGGCTGGGCCATCGCGAAGCGCGTGGGGCTTTTTGGCGCAGCTATATTGGGGCCGATGATTGTCACAGCCCTGATGTCCCTGACCGGCATGATCGAACACCGACCACCACGCGAGGCTATTCTGGCCGCCCAGTTTTTCATCGGTATGGGGATTGGGGTCGGATATGTCGGCGTCACGCTGTTGGAACTGCGCCGGATCGTTCTGTCAGGGATGGTGTTTGTCGTCATCCTCGCCATTCTCGCATTCGCGGTGACAGAGGCTGTAGTTCTGCTTGGACTCGCCTCGCCGATGGAGGGCTTCCTGTCCTTCGCGCCGGGTGGGCAGGCCGAAATGACAGTGCTTGCCATCGTCGCAGGGGCCGATCTGGGCTTCATCGTCGTGCACCATCTTGTGAGGCTGACGCTGGTGATCCTCGGGGCACCCTTGGTCGCCGCGGCAATCGGAATGCGCACCGGCAGGGACAAGTCAGGCTGATTAGGGCTTTCGAACCAGCAACTCCGCGCATAACCCCATGACAATGCCATGAAGGCCGGGAGTAGAATGATCGACTTGACCGCGACGCTGATGCCGGATGGGATGGCCGATGCCACTTTCGCAATCTTGCTTGCCACAAGCTTTGCCGGATCGCTGATTACCGTCGCATTCGGGATCGGCGGCGGCGCTTTGCTTTTGGCGGTCATGGCAACGCTTGTGCCACCGGCGGCGCTGATCCCCACACATGGCGTTATCCAGATCGGCTCAAATATCGGCCGGGCAGCGGTCACATTCAGGCATATCTACTGGCCCGCCTTGCCAGCATTCGCGGCTGGTTCAGCCATAGGCGCCGCAATCGGCGGCTCTGTCGTCGTAAACCTGCCGCCCGCCTGGGTGCAGATCGGCGTGGGTGGGTTCGTCATGTGGTCGGTTCTTGGCAAACCGCCGGGAGCCGTGCGCGACTGGCCTTTTTCAGTCGGCGTGATCTCAAGCTTTCTGACCATGTTTTTCGGCGCAACCGGCCTTTTCGTTGCAACCTTCACGAAGTCCCAGAAACTGCCGAGACATGCCCATGTCGCAACCCATGCCGCGCTTATGACCGTCCAGCACGGCGTGAAATCACTGGCCTTCGCAGTACTGGGCTTTTGCTTCGCAAGCTGGGCAGGGTTCATCGCCGCTATGATAGCTGCGGGGTTTCTTGGCACATTGTTCGGCAAGCTGGTGCTGAACCGAATGGATGAACGGCGGTTCAGGATCGCGCTCAACCTGATGCTGATCGTTCTTTCGCTTCGGCTTATCTACGGGGGAATCAGCGATTAAAGCATCCAGGTTTTAACCTGTGACAATTCCTGCAGCATTGAAGTAATTCGAGCACTCGGTTTGGTCGAAGAGTTCGCAGACCCTGCCGAGGCCTGAAAGACTTGTTTGAAGCTGCGGGCACGGATGCGCCCGAGATGCGCCTTGAGCCGGGCAAATGCAATTTCTATCGGGTTCAGATCAGGCGAATATGGCGGCAGATAGTGAAACCAGAAGCGGTCCGCTCGGATGGCTGGACTGCTTTGGCATTGCGATGGCTGGTGAGGGTTGCCGGGTCGGCAGACCCTCCAAACCCGGGATCGACAATTTCCACCGACGTGATGCGCGAGTCGCCGGCATCGATTTCGAAGCCGGGGTGATCTGCAATGCTGACGCCCCCGAGCCGGAAAAAGGCGCTGTCAGTCGCGTCTGCGACATTGGCGCAATTTTTTCCTGAAACTCACCATTTAATCGGTCGCCCGCAAGATCAAGCGCCGTGGCACGACCCGACGAAAACCCAACGACGCCTATCCGTTCTTCATCCGTGAAACGGACAAAGCCGTGCAGAGCGCAAGCAGTAAAGCAGAGCAAGGCGTTTCACAAAAACTTCCGTTCTTGGGCGTTGTCCCATCATCGTAAGAAAATATGTATGATCACGTACTGTTTTCGGGATTCAGGTCGTCAGAATCCGGTTTTTGGACAATAGTCGCCGGATGCCCATGCTTCCGATTCCCGCCTTCGTCGCCCTCGTTCTTGGCTATATTGCCATCCGCACTTTCTTGGCGGGGGGCAGGCCGTTTCTGTTGTCATTTCTGACCATCTGCGCCTTTCAATCGCTGCTTGTCATGTTGGTCGGTGGTTATGGCGTAAGCGGATTGCGCCCAATCCTGCCTGTGAGCGCGACGATTATACCCCCATTGGCCTGGATCACCTTTCAGGATGCGATGGTCTCGCGCATCCCGATACGCGCGATTATCATACATGGTGCGGCACCGGCCTTTGCCGTGTTCTGCCGAATCTTCGCCCCTGAGACGACAGACTTCATAGTCCCGCTTGTCTTTGCGGGCTATGGCGGCGCGATCCTGCTCCGGTTGCGAAATTCGTCAGACATGCCATTGGCCCGGTTGGAAGCCGGACAGGTCCCGGCAATGCTCTGGCAGGTTCTTGGCTGGGCACTTATTGCATCGGCGCTCAGCGACCTTTTCATTGCCGCCGCGTTTCTAACTGGAAACGAGAGGTGGACCGGATGGTTAATAACCATCTTCTCCTCGCTTGTGCTCTTGCTTCTGGGCACTCTGAGCGTCAGCCCCTCCGCCGCTGGTGCGTCAGGTGACGAAGCGGATTGCGCCCCCGCGCCGCCGCGTGAAGCTGGCAGCGACGATGCTGAGATCATCGAAAGACTGGAAACCCTGCTGGCGCGAGAGCCGCTGCATCTTGATCCTAATTTGACCTTGTCGCGTCTGGCGCGCCGTTTGCATCTGCCGGAAAAACGCCTGTCCGGGGCAGTCAATCGCTCAACTGGAAACAATGTGTCCCGTTATATCAATTCGTGGCGCATCCGGCATGCTTGCAGCCGAATTGATGAGGGCGCGAGTGTGACTGACGCGATGCTGGACAGCGGTTTCAACACAAAATCCAACTTTAACCGGGAATTCCTACGTGAAACGCACGTTTCCCCGAGCCAGTGGCGCCGAGGTTCGAAAACCGCGTCGAATGTAACGCAACTTTCCGTAAATGAAAGAACAGTCTCAGCTGGAAAATGATTGGTCATACACTCTGCCGGAGCATTGCCAATCTGGTTAGCTGTGCAAACCTTGGCCGCGATGGGGTTGTTCAGTTGTGCCGAACTGGCCGCACCGATTGGGGCTACTCCACCAACCGGAACCTTATCACGGCTCTTGGCGCTTCAAGAACTATTCGCTGGTCATCGCTCCTCAAGATTGCGCAATAACGGGATCGATCGCAAACGCGCAATGCACGGCCCGATTAACCGCTACAGGTAGAACTGACATATGTGTTTCGCCTGAATAGACCTCAAACATTGCAAGCAAGCCACGATCAGACAGATGCCGGGCCATATCGCGCGCTGCCGCCACGGTCTGTGTCTGCTTTTTCTGTGCCAGCCGATCTGATGAGTCGGCGCGACCACGTTGGAATGGCGCAAGCTCGTCACCTTCCCATTCCCCTGCAGAAAGATGGACCAAAAGCTTGCGGCCTTCAGGATCAAAACGTTTGAGGTGGTCCAGCAGAAAGCCGTCCTCCCATGTGATAGCGGGGCTTGCGGCGATCCATGTGCGAAAGGCACCGGGACGCGTGAGCATCAGCCATAGTGCAAACAACCCGCCAAAGGAATGACCGAACAGCGATTGGCGCGTCATGTCCAATACGACATAGTCGGTCAGAAACTGGCGGACATCTTCAAGAATGAAGCGCGCCATCTCTGCCCCACCGCCGGTGCGAACATCTGGCCCCCCTTCTTTGAAGGGCGGATAGGTCCGGCCCGGTGGCGGGCCAAGATCCCAGCTTCGGCGAAAGGTGTCGTAGGCGTCATCGGTTGGATAACCAACCGCGACCAGTGCGCCCCAGCCGACATTCGTGCCACTTGGCCAGAAGGCCTGCGCCCGCATGATGTCTACGGCCGTGCCGATCACAGCATTGCCGTCTAGCAGCCAAAGCGCGGGCCAACCTGCCTGCGGTGCTTCGCCGGGCGGCCGCCAAAGGAATATACGCCGGACAGCACCCGTCTGGCTGTCAGCAAGATCGAACCAGCGGGTGCCTCCACAATCGGCGACACCTTCGTTTATCAGCGCAGCAGCCATGTCAGAACTGGCGGCTGAGTGTCAGATTGACCCTGCGGCCCTCTCCATAGGCACAACCAAGATTGTCATAGCAGACACCGTAATATTCCTTGTCGAAGGCATTGGTGACGCCCAGATCCAATGCATATTCATCGGCCTCATAGCGCAGGGCCAGATCGGCAGTGGTATGCGATGGTGTCACACGCCCGTTCAACTGCGTTGCATAAGAGTCCGACTGGTAGCGGAGGCCACCACCAATTGTCAGACCCGGCAGCAGCCGCTCTGCATCCCAATCCAGCCACAACGAAACCTGATGCCGCGGCGACATGATGTTGTCGTTGCCTTTCTTGCGGGCATTGGCGGATTCGGTGATCTCGGTATCCAGATAGGTATAGCCCAGCACACCCTGCAAGCTGCCGGTCAGACGGCCGCGTGCCTCCAACTCGACACCACGGGCACGGATTTCGCCAACCTGGGTCGAATGGGTGTAGTCGATATTGCCGTTTTCGTCGAAATAGTAATCCTCGACATTGGTCTTTCGCAGGTCAAAAGCGGCGGCGCTCAGCAACAAATCGCCGGATGCGGGCATATAGCGCAGGCCGATCTCGAATTGTTTGTTGCGCGAAGGGTCCAGCGGATCGCCATCTATCGTGATCCCGGCATTCTGGATGAACCCTTCTGAATAGTTGACATAGGGGGCCAGGCCATTGGCGAAGCGATGGGTCGCCCCGATCATGCCGGTCGTCGCGGAATCCTTGCGGCGGCTTGTCGTATCGGCCAGACGGTCTTCGGCCTTGTTCTCCAGCCAGCTGCGGCGCAGGCCCGCCGTGATCGTCGTGCCCTGACCGAAATTCAGGTGGTTCTGCAGATATATCCCCTTCTCGGTATAGGTCTTCCGACTGCGTCCCGACAGGGCCGGATCGGCCACATCGAAATCATAGGAAATATTGGTGAAGGGCATCGTGTAGGCGCCGTATTTGTAATACTGCTCGGCGTCGCGTTCGGCGCGGTGATAATCCAGCCCAGCCGTCAAACTGTTTTCGGCTCCACCAAAGCTTCGCCGCCATTCCAGATTGATGTCGGCGCCGATTGTGCGCGCATCCTCGACCTGACGGAAGGCGGTATAGCTGATCCCTTTTGAGCTGATCCCGTCACGGTAGAGGTGACGATAATCGGTATCCTGATGGGCATAGCGGATGCGCGAATTCAGAGCCAGCTCGGGCAGGAATTCATGCGTGATCTCGAGGCCCACGGACCGCTGTTCTGTTCTGAAGTCGTTATAGGGCGAGGCGGCATAGCCGAAATCATCCGGCAGAGCGCCAAATGCGGCATCGTAATCCTCACCCGTGATGGGGAAGAACGTGGTCGGCGTGCGATCATCTTTCTGGATATGCGCCAAAAGGGTGACAGAAGTTAAATCGGTTGGCGCCCAGGTCAAACCGGCGGAAAGAAAGGCCGGGTCGTCGTCAGAGTTGTCGATCTCGGTCGATCCGTCGCGCCACAGCCCGGTGATGCGGCCGGCCAAGGTATTGTCGGCGTTCAGGACGTCGCCGTAATCGAAGCCGATTTCAACGGAATCATGGCTGCCATAGCCAAGCCGCGCCTCGGCTTTGCGTTCAAAGACAGGCCGCTTGGTGACGAGATTGACCATGCCGCCCGCATCGTTCGACCCGTAAAGGACGCCCGCCGGGCCACGCAGCACATCCACGCGTTCCAGCATGTAGGGATGGGATGAGAACGCCGTGAATCCCAGCACTTTCTGCGGCAATCCGTCGCGGTAAAGCGAACCGGAGCCCAGATCGAAGCCGCGAATCGCGAACTGATCGAAGCGGTCATCCGTCCCCCAGGTCGAGGCGTTGACACCAACAGTATATTTGATCGCGTCCTCAACCTGCGAAGGTGCGCGACGTTGAAGTTCCGTCGAAGTCACAACGGAAATCGACTGCGGAACCTCTTCCAGAGGCACACCGGATTTGACGCCGGTTTCGGTTCCAGGGGCCAGATAACCCTCGATCTCACCTGTAAAAGGCAATGCCTGCAGCACGAGTTCCGGAAGAACGATGGTATCTGCTACCTGCCGGTCCTGCGCGAAAGCTGAAAAGGGCAGAACCAAGAGCGACATCAGTGCAGTCGTATACCGCAAGAAACTGGATGGCGCGCACGCAGCCGGCTGGGCGGTTGATCTACGAGGCATGAGAGAACTCCAAAGGCAAAAGATAAATGAACCGGTGTAACCGGTCGATTAATGCCTGGGACATGCCTTGGTGTGCGTCTCTATTCGAGTAAAACCCAGCAATGTCAACTATAACGCCAGCGGATTTCGATTTGACTGCGTGCTGCCACGCACTTACACCAGCCCGGCCAGCCTAGTGCCAGCCCGATCACGAAATTTGGCGAAGCGGGTACTGCGATTCCGATCAGACGGGCAATCCTATTGGCGATGATTATGCTATGCGCCGCGGTTCTGGCATCGCTGATGCTTGGCGCGCGCGGGATGGCGCCCTCCCAGGTTTTGGCATCGCTGTTTAGCGGCGGCACCGACGAAACCAGTGCGATTATTATGGATATGCGGCTGTCGCGCAGCCTGACCGGAATTGCCGCAGGCGCCTCGCTCGCGGCGGCTGGGCTGGTGATGCAGCAGATCACCCGCAACCCGCTGGCGGATCCGGGAATATTGGGCGTGAATGCCGGCGCCGCGCTTGCCGTCGTGCTGGCTATCTGGCTGATCGATACGACCAATCCGCTAAGCCTTTCTTTCCTGGCTGTCTGCGGTGCGGCACTTGCGGCAGTAGCGGTCTTTCTGCTTGGACGCGGCGCCAGGGCAAGCGACCGCGCAGGCATACTTCGCCTGACGCTGGCGGGGGTCGCGATATCTGCGCTTTGCATGGCTTTCGTGTCAGCAATCGTGCTTCTGGATAACGATACCCGCAACCTTTACCGTTTCTGGACCATCGGATCGCTGGGTACGGATGCGGACAGGCTGGCATCGTTGTGGCCCCTGCTCTTGGCCGGTTTGATCCTTGCTGCGCTGCTGGCGCGGCGGATCGACGCCTTTGCGCTCGGCGCGGATACGGCCCGCAGCTTTGGCGTCTCGACCGAGGTGACTGCGGCATTATCGCTGACGGCGGTCGCACTGCTGGCCGGTGGCAGTGTCGCACTGGCCGGTCCCATAGGTTTTGTCGGTCTGATTGTCCCGCATCTGACGCGCCGATTGGTCGGGCCAACCATAATCCCCGGACTGATAATCGCCTGCCCGTTGGGGGCGTCGCTTCTGCTGGTTTGCGATAGCATCGGGCGAATCGTCGCACGACCGGCCGAAATCCAGACAGGCATCATCCTGTCATTGATTGGCGGCCCGGCCTTTCTTACCCTGATCGGACGGGTATCGCGATGAAGCAGCGCGGGTCGGTCATCGCTTCCTTGCTGATTGTATTTCTCGCCGCGCTCTGTCTTGGGCGCACGGTCATCACAATCAGCGATCTGGCAGACATGCTGCGCCACGGGTCAGAGGCACAGGCGTGGTTTCTGGCCTATGAGCTGCGCCTGCCGCGGCTGCTCACCGCGACGGGCGCGGGTGTGGCCTTCGGTCTTGGGGGGGCTGTCAGCCAGTCGCTGTTCCGCAACCCGCTTGCCGCACCCGAGATGCTTGGAGTGACCGCCGGAGCCTCACTTGGTGCCGTTGCGGTCCTGTTGACGGGGTTGGCTGGGTTCGGTGCCGCACTTGGCGCGACTGTTGGCGCAACGTCCGCCACCGTTCTGCTGCTGCTACTGGCCGGTCGCCAGCCAGAGGTCAGCCGTCTTATCCTGACGGGCATCGGCATTTCGCTGACAGCAAGCGCCGTGACCGGGCTGCTGCTCAGCCGTGCCAGCGATACGGTCGCGGGCGATGCGATGCTGTGGCTGACGGGATCGCTGAACGGACGGCACTGGCCGCAAGCAAGGTTGATCTGGTCTGTCCTGCCGCTGCTGATAATAGCTTTGGCGATGCTGGCGCGCTCGCTCGACAGGATGGAACTTGGCGATGATCTGGCGCAAAGCCTTGGCATCGCAGTGCATCTGACCCGTCCCGCATTGGTCCTGACGACCGCCGCGCTCATCGCGGCAGGTGTGGCTGTGGTCGGTCCGGTTGGTTTCGTCGGGCTGATGGCTGGACCCATTGCGCGCAGGCTGGCCGATGGCGCCGACCCGGATTTGATTGGTGCGGCCATGATCGGGGCCTTGATTATGCTGCTGGCGGATCTGATGGTCACGCTGTTCGCGACCTATGCCCTGATGCCCGCAGGAATTTTCACAGGGTTAATGGGCGCACCCTGGCTGATCTGGCTGCTCTGGCAAAGCGACAAGGAAAGGAAAGCGGCATGAGTCTTGAGGCAAGACGCCTGACGCTCGGCTATGGCGGGCTGCCAATCCTGCGCGATCTGGATATTCACATTCCGCAGGGCCGTATCACCGCAATCATCGGCCCGAACGGCTGCGGGAAATCGACGCTGCTGCGGGCGCTCGGCGGCCTTGTCGCAACACAATCCGGGCAGGTGTTGCTGAACGGGCATGATTTGACCAACCTGCGTCCAAAGGCCATTGCCCAACGCATCACGCTTCTGCCGCAATCGCCCATCGCGCCGGAAGGCATCCGCGTGAACGAATTGGTCGCCCATGGCCGCACCCCCTGGCTTCGCCCGTTCCGTCCGATGGGTCGTGAAGATCACGCCGCTGTCGCGCGAGCTATGGATGCCGCATCTGTCGCCGATTTGCGCGATGCCCGCGTCTTTGATTTGTCGGGCGGGCAGCGTCAGCGGGTCTGGATCGCGATGGCTCTGGCGCAGGAAACCAGTTGGCTTTTGCTGGATGAGCCGACGACATTCCTGGACCTGCGCCACCAAATTGATCTGCTGAAACTGCTTCAGGCGCTGAACCGCGCGGACGGGCGAAGCATCGTCATGGTTCTGCACGATATTACACTTGCGGCGCGCTTTGCAGGACATGTTGTGGCGATGCGGGGCGGACAGGTGATTGCCCAAGGGACAGCTGACGAAGTTATTGCAGATGACATCCTGAAGGACGTCTTCGGGCTGGAAACCAAGGTGATTACGGACCCGCTCCATGGCTCCCCTCTGGTGCTGCCATTATAGGGAAAGCCGATGACACGATATTCAATAGACCGCCGAATGTTCTTGAAACTTACCAGCGTCGGCATCGCCCTGCCCGCCTCGCTACGCGCTGAAACCGGGTGGCCCCGTCAAGTCAGCCACGCGCTTGGAACAACGACAATAGCCGCACCTCCCAAACGTGTCGTTTCAGTCGGCTTTCACGAGCAGGATTTCTTCTATGCACTCGGCATAGCGCCCATTGGGGTGCATGAATGGTTCGGCGGCCACCCTTTCGCAACGTGGGGATGGGCCGAGGACGCCCGCAAGTCCCTGAACGCAAGGCCAGAGGTCCAGAATGGCTTCGAGGTGGATATCGAATGGGTTTATGCTCAGCAGCCTGATCTGATCGTCGCATCCTTCTTCAACCTTTCGCCTTCGGAATACGAACTGCTCTCCGGCATCGCCCCTGTAATCGGCCCGCCCGAGGGTTATCCGGTCTGGAGCGCGCCCTGGCAGGCCGAGTTGCGACTGATTGCAAAGGCCACCGGAACAGAGGCGAAAGCGGAACTCATCATGGCGGGGATTGATGGGCAGATCAGCCAATTGGCCGCGGCCAACCCAGAATTTTCGGGAAAATCGGCAACGATTGGCTTTTTCACCAACGACCATTTCGTCGGCTATCGCAGTGATGCCGGCGCCAATCTGCTGCTGAAAAAGCTTGGCATGAACACCCCCGCCGAATTCGACGAACTGGTGCAACCGAATGGTCAGTTTTCAGTCAGCCCGGAACGGATCGACCTGTTCGATATTGATGCTGTTCTGTGGCTGGTCTCCCCAGAAACGGCAAAACACATTCAGGACATGCCGGTCTATCAGCAGACGCGGCTTGCGCGCGAAATGCGCTCTGTCTGGGCAGATCCTGAATTAACCGGTGCGCTCAGCTTCATGTCGCCCCTTTCGATCGGCTATGCATTGGGGCGTTTGGCGCCGCTGCTGCAAGATGCACTGTCGGGCAGATCGAAGCCGCCATAGCAGGCGTTCAAACGCCCAACACCCGGCGACCCGAAATTCGACCAGCGGCACCACAAATCAAGATACCCGCAGAATACCAAACTGTATAAAAGGCAGGCGCGTCCTCGTTACAGTGAAGTGCGTAGATTGTCGCCGCGATTCCGCCAGCCATCAGGCCCGCAAACAGCCCGTTCCGCGCCGGATCGGTGATGACCATGCGGCGCAGAGCAAAGAAGATACCCGCCGCGATTGGAAGCGCAAGAAACGGGATTGAAACGAGGCAGACTGACCATGACGAACCGACTATCGCCGCTGCCAGCCCGTCGCGTGGCATCGTCACCACAAAGAGAATTGCCGCCGCAAGCGCCGGCAGCGCTAAGACCCACAAATGCCGGGCATCGTCCCACCGGGACCGCAATATCCACAGTATCAACGCAAAGGACAACGGCAGCATCAGCTTGGCCAGCACCAGCGGCCTTGACAGCACCGTGCCCAGATCCGGGCGCAATTGCCAGAATGTCAGAAGCAATGCCAGCGATAGCATAGCGCCCAAAAGCAGCCGCAGAACCAGCAAGGGGCGGCTGATTTTGGTGTCGGCGGCGAGAACGGCGATCAGTTCTTCTGTTTTCATTTCTCATTCTCCTTCTGTGCCACGCTCCGCAAACGTCCTAGCGCGCGATGTAGCGCCACCCGGAATGCGCCAGGACTCAGGCTGAACGCACTGCCAATTTCGACTTCGTCTCGTCCCTGAAGAGCATGGGCCCGGATAAGTGCGGCGTCGCGCGGCGCCAACCTGTTCAGCAATTGTTCCAGCAGATGCCCGGCAAGCGGATCGGGCGCGTCGGGCGCAGGTAAAATCTCGGCCATGGTCTCGACCGGAATATGCGTGCCGCCTTTTTGACGCCTAAGCATGTCGATCGCTTTGTGGCGCAGAATAACCCGCACCCAAGCCATCAGCGGCCTTCCCTGATCCCAGCTGGCCCTTTTCATATGGATCACAAGCAATGTTTCCTGCACCACATCCTCAGACAAATGGCGTGCGCCGTCGGGCAAGGCCCGCCGGGCCATGCGCCGAAGAACAGGCACCAGTGCGGTCAGGCAACTGCGATAGGCCACCGCATCGCCAGACAGGCCCGCGCGCATCAAGCTTTCAACTTCCGCTTCATCCATCATCTGACCCATTTACGTGGAAGTCCGCGCCGTTGTTACAGAGGTTAACGAAAAAATGGCCCGGCGCTGTAACGCCCAGGGTGATGGCTTCGTAAGGCAAGTGAAGCCAGTTGCCGCTTCATCAACAGGAAAGGATATTACTATGAACGTCAAATATTTCGCGTTGAGCGCCGCCGCGATCGCCGCCGCGTCTTTCTCCGCCCATGCTGACGGCGCCAATGCAAGCGGGGAGATGGAGAAATGCTATGGCGTCGCCATGGCCGGGGAAAACGATTGTGCAGCGGGCGCCGGGACGACATGCGCGGGCACTTCAACCGTCGACTATCAGGGCAACGCGTGGTCACTGGTTCCGGCCGGCACCTGCGCGGACCTGGAATTGCCCGCGATGGATGACGGCATGTCGCGCATGGGCTCGCTTGAGCCGCTGATGCGTGACCTTCCCAAGACCTGATTGCAACGATCAGTCTGGCGCGGCCGAAACCGCGCCAGCTTTTCAATTCACGGAGATTGTGATGACACTGCCGAATTCAGTCGGTGTAGGCTTCAAATCCATTCATGCCAAAGACCTGATCGAAGACGCCGGCCCGGTGGACTGGCTGGAAATCCATGCCGAGAATTACCTGCTGGATGGCGGCCCGCGTATGGCGCTACTGGCGCAGATGGCTGAGCGCTTCCCGATATCGGTTCACGGAGTCGGCATGTCGATAGGCGGCGCGGAAAAACTGAACGCCGATCATCTGGATCGGGTGGCTCGGCTGGTGGATATGCTGAAACCGGCGAGTTTTTCGGAACATCTCGCCTGGTCCACCCATGAGGGCACATATTACAATGATCTTTTACCGCTGCCTTATACCGCGGCAACATTGGCAAGGGTCTGCGATCATATCTTGCAGGTCCAGGATAGGCTGGGCCACCGGATGCTTCTGGAAAATCCCGCCAGCTATCTTGCCTTCTCCGAAAGCACATGGTCCGAACCCGACTTTCTGGCCGAAATCAGCCGCCGCACAGGATGCGGGCTTTTGCTTGATGTGGCAAATGTATTCATCTCGGCCAACAATCTTGGCAACTCGGCCAGTCAATATATTGCCGGGTTCGCATTGGAAAAGGTCGGAGAGATCCATCTGGCCGGGCCTGATGGCGATGCCGGAGAGGCGGGCCTGCTAATAGACTCCCATTCGCGGCCGGTGCCGGATCCGGTTTGGGCACTTTTTGGCGACGTGGTTGGACAGACAGGCCCTGTGCCGACGCTGATTGAATGGGACAATGACGTGCCGGACTTCACCGTTCTGGCCCATGAGGCAATGCGGGCATGCATCATTTTGCAGCAAAGGGCTGCAGTGTGACCCCGTTCGTCGACGCTTTACGTTCACCCTTGCCTGCGGTGCCAAAAGGAATTGAGTTGCCCCAGGGCGGCAATGCGTCGCGGCGCTTTGCCATCTATCGCAACAACGTCAATGTTGCCCTCAGCAGGGCGCTAGCGGATAACTTCCCTGTCGTGACCAGCCTTGTCGGCAAAGATTTCATGATGGCCGCAGCGCGGATATTTACGGCTGCGCATCCGCCGGCAACGCCGATCCTGGCGAATTGGGGCGCGGCGTTTCCGGTTTGGCTCTCAGGCTTTCCACCGGCGGCCAGGCTTGAATATCTGCCAGACATCGCCCGGCTGGAACAGCTATGCCGATGCAGCGTCAATGCCCGGGACGCCGTTCCGGTTGCCGCTCAGGACGTCGCCGCCATGTCACGCGCGGAACTGGCCCGGTGGCGACCCAGCCTGCATCCTTCGCTGCGTTTCATGTCGAGTGGCTGGCCGCTTCTGCGCATCCGCAACCATGCCCTCAGCCTGAAAACCGGACAGCCGCGCGAGACCGGAGAGATATTGATCACCCGTCCCGCCTTGACGCTGATGCTGAGGCCCGCCCCAACCGGCACCGTCACGGCACTGACACGGATCAGCAATGGCGCAGATATCGATTCAGCATTGGACGGGCTGGAAGAACGCGCCGCCATCCTCACCTGCCTCTTGCGTCACCATGCGTTCGAGGAAGTACCGTGAGCCGCATCCTTACTACCATCACAGACGTTCTGGACCGGCACGCCGGTCAGGCAGTTCCCCTGATCGCGCGGCTCGGGTTTGTCCTGTCGCTCGGCCCGTTCTTCTGGCGCTCGGCCCTGACCAAGCTGGACGGATTTGGCTTGAGCGCGGGCGCATATGTCCAGATCGTCCCGAGACTGGCCGAGACCAACAGCTATAATCCGGCCAACCTTCCCTTCTGGGCACATCTGGTCGTGGGCTTTGGCACGATTGCAGAGTTTCTTCTACCTGCGATGATCCTGCTTGGCCTGTTTTCGCGGCTATCGTCGCTGGCCATGATCGGATTCATCGCCGTGATGACGGCAACCGATATCTTCGGCCACGGCATCGAACCGATCGACGTCATTGCGCCAAGAATTCTTTGGCTGGCAGTGCTGACGGTTAATGTCTTCCTGGGCGCAGGTGCATTTTCGCTAGATCGGGCGATATCAAGAAACCGCGCGATTTAGTTCTATCTTTGCATATGGAGGCGTTTTTTTCCGATGTGCCAAGGGCTCGGTGAGGTGGTGCTGTCGTCCCATCGTGACCGTCGCTTCAGTCAGTGCGCTGGTAGCGCTAGGAAGGACTTCGCATGCTGAATCGCCGGATGATCAGGTTCTTTCCGATTCTGGCGACCACACCGCTGCCGACAGACGATCCCGCCTTGTTTCCCTCTGTTCGGCAAAGGCGGCATGCCGCTGCCCGCAGAGATTCGGCACGGCAAGCGCCAGATGTGTAGAGCGCATCCTCTAGCAGGCGCCACAAAGCAGTGGTCGCGCTAGTTGCGAACCGCTTTGTCCGTCTGGGGGATCTGATCGATCTTGGCATAGGATTCCAGCTCAGCGCCATGGCTCGTCTCGAACCCGGCGATCACCTTGTCAGGGTCGATCAGAACAACCCGGTGTCCGTCTTCATCCATCAGCCTTGCACCGGCTTCAGCGGCCATTCTTTTGGCAACATCATGGAATTCGTCCACCCGCGTGACATCGAAGACCACCAGATGATCGGGTAGCGGATTGTTGTCCAGATGACGCAGGACCGATTCCATCGTAGCGAAAATCATGTCGCCCTGCATCTCATAAACGGTCGCCTGCTCGCCGTTCGGCAGCTCGCGGGAACTGACATTGCGCAGCGCCGAGCGGGATGGACGGAACACGTCCATGATATGCATTCCAAGATCGCGCGAAAGACGCTCCATCATCTTCACGCCACGCACGCTATTGCCATGTTCGTCAAGGCGCGGCGAGAAGACCGCAATCCCAACCTGCCCCGGCAGCACACCGATAATGCCGCCCGCAACGCCGCTTTTTGCCGGAATGCCAACCGTCGTCAGCCAGTCACCTGCGGCATCATACATCCCGCAGCTTGTCATCACCGAAAGCACCTGCCTGACAGTCGACGGTTGCAGCAGCCTGTCGCCACTGACCGGATGCTGTCCGTAATTCGCCAGCGTCGCGGCCATGATCGCAAGATCCCTGACATCAACTTTAAGCGCGCATTGCCGAATATAGCCTTCAACCGCATCGACAGGGTTGTCCTCAATCACACCAAAGGACTTCATCAGATGACCAAGGCCGAGATTGCGATGTCCGTGGTCCAGTTCTGACGAAAACACAGCCTCGTCGACTTCCAGATCGCGCCCCGCGAAAGCCGAGAACATCGTCATGATTTCAGCATTTCGGTCGCGCTGAGACACCGACCCGCCGACAAGCGCATGGGTAGCGATGGCGCCTGCATTGATCATAGGGTTCTTGGGTCGCCCCGTGTCGCTTTCCAGCGAGATTTCGTTAAAAGCCTCTCCGGACGGCTCGACCCCGATGCGGGCAAGCACATGATCCAGCCCGTTATCCCTGATCGCCAAGGCATAAGCGAAGGGCTTGGACATGGATTGGATCGTAAAGCGGTAATCCTCATCACCAGCTGAATACACAACCCCGTCCACCGTCGCTACGGCGATGGCAACGCGGTCGGGATCGGCTTGGGCAAGTTCCGGGATATAGGCCGCAACCTCTCCGGCATCGCCCTGCCTCGTATCCTCAAGCACATCTTTCAGATAGTCAGTGATAGGTGATTTCATGGCACCATCGCGGATTTCGTTAAAACACCTTCCGTCATGCCCGACGATGATTTCAACCCCCGCAGGAACAGAAAAGCGGAACATTACCAGATCGAGTACAGATATCTCGACGTTGAGCCGCCTTGACGACGGGCATGCGGTTTGATCGTCACCTTCATCCCGCAAACCGGTTCAGTTGTATTTTCGGGCTCGGCATCATCGGGGGACGCGACCATGTGAACCGTGATCGTAATGCCCGTGTGAATGATTGTGATTTCGATCCATGGTTCTCTGACGTCAACACCTGAGGGGGTATATTGGAGCTTGCCGCATACCCCATGAGGGTATAACCCAAGAATTGGATATGTCAGATCGGAACTTGCCCTTGGCGCATGAGAAGCAGAATCGGGAATCAATTCTGAAGCGGCTGTCACGTCTGAACGGTCAGGTGCAGGGCGTGTCGCGCATGGTCGAGGATGGGCGCTATTGCGTCGACATCCTGACCCAGACCGCCGCAATCCGATCCGCCCTGCGCGGAGTCGAGCGCCTTCTGATCGAGGATCACGCGCGAAGCTGCATGGAAGCAGCGATCCAGTCCGGCGATCAGGACCGACAGCGCGTGATGTTCCGCGAAGTTGTCGAACTGCTGGAAAAAGTGCGGGACTGATGCGATTTCTGCTAGCGTGCCTGCTTGCCATTCTGCTGGTCGTGACGATGCCACTGGCGCTGACCGGTGCCGCGTCGGCAGAGGCATCTTCGACGGTCTCGGCGGCGAACTCGGCCGTATCGCTGGTCACCCATAAATGCTGCGCTCCGCAGCAGAAATCTTCTCATGACGATTGTGCGGCCTGCGCCGCCATCAGCGACGCTGAAATCACGCCAGACGCGGCACGCCTGCCACGCCGTACCCGACAGAGTTTTTCATTGCGGAATATGGACTCAGCCAGTCTGCGTGTGCCTATACCCCCTCCACGATCTGTTGCTCTCTGACGCCGCTTGGCCCCAATAGGCCGGAAGCCGACTATCTGCGCCACGACATGAACGAATGAACCCAGGCGCATCGTTTCGTTAAGGAAATCAGATATGAGTAACCGCCATTTCTGGCGTCGCAGGGCGATCCTTGCCGCCGCCGCGACGATGTTGTCGACGACCGCTGCGCTCGGTTTTGAAATGACGGGGCCTGCCGCAAATCCGAACCTGCTTCGCGTCTTGAAAGATCCAGGTTGCGGCTGCTGCGATGCCTGGGCCGATCTGGCGATCAGGGCCGGCTTCGAGGTTCAGATGACTGAGACAGACGATTATGTCGGGATGCAGCGTGACGCCGCCGTGCTCGACAACGAATATGAAAGCGACGTGCCCGGTTTCGGAGATGTCATGAATGACGCTGCAAAAATCGCGGTTCTGGCCTATATCAAACTCACATGGCCGGCACGCGGGAGCGAGATCCAGAGCCGCATAACCAAAGAAAGCGCGTCGTGACACCGTGGCGCGACGTCCCCATATTGAACCAAGGAGTCTCCAATGCAAAAAAGCACTGCCGCAATATCCTTGACGCTGTTCGTCCTTGCCGGATGTGCGGCCCGAACGCCCGATGTCGCTGTCGAGGAGACCTCACCCTATACCATCCCGCCAGAGGTCATCGCGGCGGCCGGGCCGAACCAGGATCTGTTTTCGGCCGAGTTTGATGAAACGGATGGCTGCTACTGGTATTATCACGCAGGCCAGGTAGAGACCACACGCGTTCCCTTGCGCGCCGCCAACGGTAACCAACTTTGCAGAGCGCCAAGCATCTAAAATGAGTAGACCGCCGGACAAAGACCCGGCGGTCTGCAATCTGGCCGGTCACTGTTCAACTGACAGAGGCAACGCTGCCTTCAGGAGAGTAGAGATAGGCTGTCGAGCCTTTCTCTACACGGGGATACAGGCTGTTGATATGGGGCATGACCATGCGTACGCATCCCGAACTTGCACGACTGCCGATAGAGCGTGGGAAAGGTGTGCCGTGAATGCGCAGCATCGTATCGCGATCCCCGACATAGAGATATAGAGCACGTGAGCCGAGGGCATTTTCCGGTCCCGGCTCCATCCCATTTGCATATTGGGCATAAACCTCCGGTTCGCGCTCGATCATATTCTGTGTCGGCGTCCAGTGCGGCCACTCGACCTTCCGCTGGATCGTGTAGACGCCCGGCTCGTAAAGATCACCGCGCCCGATGGCCACGCCATAACGCATTGCCGTGCCGCCCTCTTCGATATGATAAAGATAACGCGCTACCGCATCGACATGGATATCTCCGGGCACCAACCCGTAATTCGCAATGACGCGCTGCGGCAGAAAGCGCGGATGAAGTCCCCACGGATTCGAGGTGGCCGGATCGTAACCCGGCGGCGTCACCTGTGCATCCCACTCGGCTTTCTGTGCCGCGGTGGGCCAGCTGCTGGCCATTAGCGGGCTTGCGATCGAGGCCGAGAACAGGGCTGTCGTGGTCTGTATGAAATGTCGTCTTGTCAGCATATATTTGCTCCTTGTCTCAGTTCTTCCCAACGGCAAAAGGGGCAATCGCAAGGGGATATGCGGTTGCCGAACGTGTCCGTTGTCAGAGTTTTTCGGACTTCTCGGGCCGTTTTGTAACGGATGCTCTGGTTCGGTTTCCGTTCAAGTTTAAGCGGCAGTGGCTTGATGCTGCAACCGACGTTTTCGGATTGTCTGCTTCATAATCTCCTCTCTCATCTTCAGGATTTTGGCGCCTCGGCCATGATTGACATCGGCGGGTGTCAGATTGGCAGCGACGTAAGAAGAACCGTTATCGCTGAGAAGCCGGGCGGCAGATCGTGCCATGGATACCCCGTGGGCGCACGCCAGAAAATCGCTTCCAGAGACAAGCGGCTATCCTTGGCTGCCACCTCGGAATCGCTGCCCTTCCCCGGCAGATGCGGCTCAACCCGCTGCCAAAGCTGATCCGTCAGCACGAACCGTTCTTCGCTTATTCAAACCTCCTTTTCGGAAGTCTGAATCAGGAATCCCGCAAGATGGAAATCCTGATTTCCACAGGCCATACGGCATGCGCACAAATCATGCAGGAAGCAATTGCAAAGACGCCGGATCCCAGGTGAGGGCAACCAGATCGCCTGTGGCAATCTGTTCGTCCGCATGCGGAGCAGAAACCTGCGCGACAATGGAATGGGGCGCACAATCGACGATATAGCGATAAGAATTTCCAAGGAAAAACTTGTTTTTTATCGTCCCCGTCCAGCCATCCACAGCGAGATTACTGCGTTTCAGCGATATTTGCTCCGCACGGATTCCAAGCGCGACCTTCATTCCCTCGTTGATCCCGTCCGGTTGCCCGATCACAATTTGGCGCCCGCCGTCATCCTCGGCGATCAGACCGGTATCACCCCGCCTGACTGTCGCGTCGATGATATTCGTCTCGCCCATGAATTCGGCGATGAAGCGCGTTTTCGGCTGGCGATAGATCTCGTCGGCGGTGCCGAATTGCTGAAGCTTACCGCCATCGAGAACCGCAATGCGATCCGACAAAGCCAGAGCCTCGTCCTGGTCATGGGTCACAAAAATCGTTGTCGTGCCGATCATGTCATGAAGCCGGCGCAGCTCGAACTTCATATGCTCGCGCAAACGGCGATCCAGCGCCGACAGTGGTTCATCAAGCAGCATGACCGAAGGCTCAAAGACGAGCGCGCGCGCAATCGCTGTCCGTTGCTGCTGCCCACCCGACAGCTCCGCGGGACGGCGCTTTGCAAAATTCGTCAGCTCGACCAGTTCCAGAACTTCGTTGACGCGACGAGCAATTTCAGGTCGCGCCACGCCACGCATCTTCAGCGGATAGCCCACATTACCCGCGACAGTCATATGCGGAAAAAGCGCGTAGCTTTGAAAAACCAGCCCGATTTCGCGTTTCTCGATTGGAAGCGCCACGACGCTTTTGCCCCCGATCAGGATGTCGCCGCCGCTTGGTGCGGTAAGTCCCGCGAGCATCTGCAAAAGCGTCGTCTTGCCGCTTCCTGATGGCCCCAGAAGGGTAATGAACTCGCCATTGCGGATCGACATATTCACATCGTTCAGCGCGACAAAGGCACCATAGTTTTTGCTCAGGCCAACAATTTCAACACCATCGCTCATGAAGAGATCTCTTTCTATCTGTGTTACTGCTGCGCCAGTCGGCGCGCCTGAATCTGCTGTGCGAAATTCGCAAGCACGCCGAAGAGGATAACGACAAGGATCATGATGGAGGCGACGACCGTGATCATCGGGCTGGTCGCCTCGCGCATCTGAAGCCACATATACACTGGCAAAGTTTGATAACGCCCCCCCATGAACAGCGGGATCAGCAGATTGTCGAAGGCATTCAGGAAGCTGAACAAAGATGCGACGATAAGGCTGGGCCAGACGATGGGAACCACCACGTCGAAAAAGCCACGGACCGGACCTGCACCGCAGGCGCGCGCCGCATATTCGATATCAACCTTCAGCGACCGGAAGACGGCCGACATCACCAACAGCACCAGCGCTGTTGCCGTTACGCCCTGCCCCGCAACAATCGCCGCGGCCGTGCCCGAAACACCAAAGGCAGAGGCCGCGATGTAATACGCAATGGCCGGCACGATCTCGGGCAGGATCAACGGCACCAAAGCAAGCGAGATGATCACCGACTTACCGGGAAAGCGTCCTCGCACAATCCCGTATGCCGCTGCCGAGCCGATAAGCACGGAAACGATCATTGTGACGACGCCGAACTGGAAACTCTGACGCAATGCGCGCACCCAGGGCTCCTGCTCGAAAAACAGCGCATAGCCCTCACCGCTGAGCTGTTGGGGAGGCCAGGACAGATAGTCAGGATCGCCAAAAGACAAGACGACGATCAGCGCTTCAGGGACAATCAGAAAAATTACGACTGCAATCGCAATCGTGAGCCGCAAGGCAGCGCTGAAATACGTCGGGACCCGGTCGAGCCATGCCAGGACAGGGGCGACAAGCTGCGCCAAAAAGGCTGCAATGGGCGTGAGCGCGCGCCAGATCAGACCACCGATACGCGATGGCTGAGTGCCACGCCCCTCACCCGACACATCGCCAAACTGGCCACCCCGGACAAGGGCATATATCGGGACAGCCAGCAGGACCAGAAAGACCAGCGACATGGCCGACGCGAAATTCCAGTCAAGCGAAACGGTTGCGATCAGAACGATGATTTGACCGAACATCAGGTTGCCGACCCCGCCCAGGAGTTGAGGGATAACGAAAGCCCCAAGGGCCATGACGAAGGTAAGCAACCCGCCAAGAACGACACCCGGAAGGCTAAGCGGGAAGAAGACGGTAAAGAATGCGCGCAGATTACCAGCGCCGAGGCTTCTTGCGGTAACCATCAGGTCGGAATCGATCCGCCCCATGATCGTGTAGATCACCAGCACAGCGGGCGGCATCAGGATATGGACAAGCCCGATCATCGTACCAATGGTCGAGTGCCCCAGCAGATAAGGCTCATCCAGAATTCCCGTCGCGACAAGCGCATTATTGACCGGCCCCTCCAACCCCAGCACGACGGACCAGGCATAGGTGCGCACCAGCACCGAGGTAAAAAACGGCAGGAGTACGCAGATCAGCAAAAGGGTGCGCCGCCAGCCTTCTGAAAGATGGATCGTCAGCGCAACGGGATAAGCGAGAAACAGGATGAGAAGATCAACCACAAGTGCGATCTTGATGGTATTCCAGATCGACGCCAGATAGGCGGGCTGCCGGAACACATTCTGGATTTCTCGAAGTGTAAACTCTCCGGCAGGCGTCTGGAACGCGCTTATGAGGAAATAGATGATCGGTAAGAGCGAAACGATCGAAACAAAGAAGACAAGTGGAACAACCGGAAGAAAGCCGCGAAAATTCATCTGACACCTGCGAATTCTTGAAAATTCTTAGCAAGGGGCGACACTGCGCCCCTTGCTGAACGCAGTACTTAAAGGCCGATCCGCCAGGCAGTGAATGCGGCGATCACGCCGTCCAGGTTGGTCTTTCCGGTATCCGGGTCTATTTCGTTATACCAAGGATCATCGAGGAAGAAGAATGCGTCGTCGCCATATTGGGACGAGAATGGCAGACTGTCCTGAAGCGCAGGATCGACCTTTTCGATGACCGCGTCGATTGGCACTATCAAGCCACCTTTGGTCGCCTCGGCATAGGCTGCCTGAATCTCGGGCTGCTTCCACCAGGTCAGGAAAATTTGCGCGTTTTCCTGATTGGCCCCGTTGGCCAGCACGGCATCGCGCGTCCGGTCAACCGCCGTTTGAAGCCCTTCTATTGCCAGACGAACGGGTTGGTCTGCATCTAAGGCGCGGAAAACAGAAGGGCCGAAAGCCCAATCCATGACCACATCACCCGCGACGAGCGCCTCGATCCCCTTCGGCGACGCCTCCCACAGCACGAGGTTGTCGCGGATCGTCGATAACTTGGCGAGGGCGCGGTCCACGTCTAGCGGATAAAGCTCATCCGGCGACACGCCATCGGCGATCAATGCGTACTGAAGATTGGCCAATATCCCTGCGCCGCCGGCAGACATCGCGCGATTGCCGGGGTATTTTTCCAGATCGAAGAAGTCCGCCCAAGACGTCGGGGGATTATCGTCAAGCGCCGGACCGTAAAGCAGCCAAAGACCTTCGGACGGACCCGCCGCCCAGTTTTCACCCATCAGCCCGGCATCCATATAGGCGCTTACGACGTCGGGATCCCATTTCGATGTGTCCAGTCCGGCGAACATTCCGTCCTGATCTACGGCGCTGAAATGATCGACCAACATACCAAGTGCCACGTCCCATTCGGCATTGCCGGTGCGCTGCTGAAGAACAAGTTTGGGACCATAGTCGGCGTCGCCCACCTCAACGCCGACGACATCGATACCTGTTTCTTCCGTGAAGCGCGGCAGCAGCGATTCGACCGCGGCACCGTCGATGCCGCCCCAATGTGCCACCACGACCTCACCCTCACCTTTGAGATCCTGCGCGAAAGCAGCGCTGCCCATTGCAAGGGCCACACTGGCCGCGCCGAGAATGCCCAGGGCGACCCTTCTTGTGGCAAGCGATGCGTGCTTGGTATTCATATTTCCCTCCTCAGATAGCGCCGCGCAGCATATACCGTCGTCCAAACGCGACTGTTTGAACCTGTTAACACATATATGAACATAAGCAAACATATTTGTGTCTGTTTGTTTGCTTTTGTTGCGCTCCAGGCGTCACAATCAGGATATTGTAATCAATGTCTGCTGCCGCCTGCGGACCCGGCGTTCCATGAGATATGTAACCGCCGCTAGGGCGACCCAAAATGCATGGAATGCAACGCCCGCCATTATAACCACCTGCCCAGACACCGGGCCGATGCGTGCATGCTCAAAGATGTCGGACATCGACATGGCCGGGGTCGGATGTATGAAAATCTTACCCGAATAGGTCAGCGCCTGCATCAGGAACACCCAGATATAATTCTTGCGTAACCTTCGCCCGACCGCACGCAGATAGCTGATATGGAAGCGTGGGGTGTCGTAATCCGCTGCAAGCAGCACGTTCCAGCGACCATCCATCCGCCCCTGTTTGCCGCGCAGCATGGGCGCATAGAAGTCAGTCTCAAGCAATCTGGCCCGCGCCCGCCAAACGTTGAAATAGCGATAACGTCGCGCTTCCAGCAGAAGAAATACAGCGACAAGCGGCCCGACAAGAATCAGCGGCAGCGGAGAGGCACTGACAGAACCGAAAACAACCGTGAGCGAAACGCCTGTCAGAACAACTGTCCAATTTGTCGTCATATCAAGTCGGCTGCGCCAAATGGTGCTGCGGTAAACCTCACCGCGATAGAGATGCGCAATGGCGCCTATTTCAGCTGCGCTGAACTCTTTGAAAATTAAGTTGCCAGGGAACGCATCGCGCGGCGCGTCCCGTGCAGATATTTGATTCATCAGTAATTCCAGAGACTTGCCCGCGCCGATCACTTCGTGCGGCGATCGCCAATATCAGGTCATATAGACGCCGCCCGTGACATTGACGCCCTGGCCGGTCATAAACCTTGCGCCATCGGAAGCAAGGAAGACCACGACGTCGGCCACATCCTCCGGCGTCTCCAGCCGGCCAAGGGGCGTCTGATCGATATAAGATTGCAGCACCTTGTCCGGCGTCGTGCCAAGCAGGCTTGCCTCCCATTCGATCTCACGATCCTGCATCGGGGTGCGCACGAAACCGGGGCAGACCGCGTTTACGCGGATACCGTCCTTTGCATGTTCACGCGCCAATGCCTGTGTCCAGCCGATCACCGCAAATTTCGACGCGGAGTAATGCGCCAGCAAGGGGGCCCCGACCTTGGCTGCAAGCGAGGCCGTATTCACGATGACGCCCTTAAGTCCGCGGTCAAGGAAATGGCCCACAGCGACCTGATTGGTCAGAAACACGCCTTTCGCATTGATATCGAAATTGAAATCCCAATCCTCTTCGGACAAGTCCAGCGCCGGCTTCATCGACGAAACGCCGGCATTTGCGTGTACCTTATCAATTCCGCCGAACTTCGCACCGCCCGCGTCAAATGCCGCCAGAATGCTGGCCTTGTCCCGGACATCGACACAAAGCGTAATTGCATCAGCATCAATCTCTGCCGCGCGTTCACGGCAAAGCTCTTCGTTGAGGTCGGTCAGCACAAGGTTGTAACCGCTTGCAGCAAATGCGCGGGCAGAGGCGAGGCCAATTCCATTGGCGGCACCGGTGATCAAGACTGTTTTTGTCATGTGTGTCCCTATGTTTTCAACATAATTACACAAAAAAACCCTCAATACAACTTAATTTGTTCAATTTTGTTTACTTTTTAGGCGCGCGATATCAGGCCGACGCGATCACGATTTGCGTCCCCGCGGCCTCTAGCCGGGTCTTCAGCGGGCCGGGCGGGTCTGCATCTGTGACCAGCATGTCGATCACCTCGAAACCTGTGACGCGCACGGCAGAAACCGCGCCGAATTTCGAACTGTCTGCCAGCAAGATCCTTTTCGGCGAACGCTGGATCAGTGCCTTCTTGATTTCGGCATCTTCGATCGAGTAGTCGAAGGTCCCATCAAGAGTGATGCCGGCAACCCCCAGAAATACGGCATCGAAATGGAAATTCTGCAAGTAAGAGATCGTCTGCGCGCCACTGATCGAAGGCTCTGGACCGCCAAGCCTTCCACAGGGGACAAAAACCGTCATCTGACGTTCGGCCAGTTTCTGCTGAACCCGCAACGAAGTTGAGACGACCCTGACGGAAGAATCGTCCAGCACGGCCGCCAGTTCTTGCATAGTCGTGCCAATGTCCAGCGCGACGGTGGTCTGCGGCTCGATCAGGCGCAAGGCCCTGGCCGCGATCAGCTGCTTCTCAGCACGGTTTATGCTTGCGCGGGTGGCGGCGCTTGGTTCGTTCCGGTCAAGGGGCCGCTCCTGAAAAATCTCTGGCAGATGCGCGCCGCCATGGGTTCGCACCAGCAGGTCTTCTTCCGCCAGCATTTCCAGATCGCGGCGCACGGTCATATCTGAAACCCGCAGCTTTTCTGCAATATCGACGATGGTTACATGGCCATCACGCTCAAGCGCGGACAATATCTCTTTGCGCCTGAGGGTGGCCGGTAATTTTCTTCCAACACTAGAATTCATTTCAAAATCGTCCGCTCAGCCTACCCGATCAAACTCTGACAGTTTGGCGCAGAAGACAATCGGACGTGATAAAATCGATCAAGAATTCGTGGAAAATGTGCATTCATGAGACAGTTTGATTACTAAATCCGGAAGTTGAGCGAGGTTCTGAACGTGATACCGCGCGTTTAGCTGGCTGTCGCCCAAGGCTATCACCCGCATACCTGCCCGCCGCGCACTTGCGACGCCTGTAGCACTATCCTCGACTGCGCAGGTTCGATCCACATCCAACCCCATGCGATCAAGGGCGCGAAGATAGGGCTGAGGATCGGGCTTTCCGCGCGTTACATCGTCAAGGCTGACCGAAAGCTCAATAATGTCGGACAGGCCCAGGGCGCGCAGATTGGCATCGACCACGCGGCGGTTCGAATTTGACGCAGCACCCTGCCGAATGCCCATAGCATGCAGTTGCCGAACAGCCTGGACAGCATTCTTGATGGGCGCAAGTCGCGACGCGTGATCAATGTAATAGCCGTTCAGCTGATCCAGCCAATCGGCCATCGTCAGACCGGCGGGAAAGCGATTGGACAGTGCGGTCCAGACGTCGTTGACGTTTACTCCGACGAAATGGTCGTCCGGCAAATCAGAGATATCTGCGCCATGGTGTTCGCAAACATGCAAAAGCGCGCGCAGGTGCAGGGGCTCGCTATCGACAAGCGTGCCATCGATATCCCAGATAATCGCACGAATGTTCATACGCTCCTCTCTCTTGCTGCGACCATCGCATCATAGGTAGACCGGAAACGGCGATAGCCATCGTCATAAACGGCAGCATTTGCCTGGTCAGGATCGATTGTCTCGCCCTGGCTGATGAACTTTGCCACGCCTGCGAAATTGTCCGTCAACCCGGCACCGACCGCGGCCATATAAGCCGCGCCGAGGCAAGAGCCCGGATGACCGTGGAGAAGTTGCACCGGCTGTTGCAGCACATCGGCGCAAATCTGCATCCAGAATCGCGATTTCGAACCACCGTCCGAGGCAAGGAACCGGGTCGAAGGATGTCCCATTTCCCGGAAGACTTCGACATGGTGGCGGAAGGCATAGGCAAAGCCCTCCAGCAGGGCACGCCATATGTGACGCAGATCGTGGTTAAGTGACAGGCCATGTATCACACCACGCGCCTGTGCATCGTGAATCGGTGTTTTCTCGCCAAGAAAATAAGGGATGATCTGCACGCCGTCCGCGCCCGCAGGCGTTTCGCCCGCAATCTTGTCCAGATGTTGATGCAACGAGATCCCGGCCGCATCGGCCGCCGCTGCCTCGCCCTGCGCCAGCTTGGCCGCGAACCAGTTCAGCGCAGAGCCGCCCGAGGCCATGCAGCCATTCGGCATGAACATGCCCGGCACAAGGTGATAGTCCAGAAACATCCGGGCATCGGGCTGGGGTGTCTTGCTTGCAACCAGAATATCAGCCGCACCGCCGAATTTCAGCAGCACATCCCCGGGTTGGGTGACCCCGGCGGCATAGCCCGAGGCGATGTGATCGGCCGCACCGCCGATCACCGGAATTCCCGCGGGCAGGCCGGTAGCCTGCGCCGCCGCTTCGCTGACATGGCCCATCACCTCGTGCGAGGCGCGCTTGACGGGAATGGCATCGCACGGAATGTGCGCAATTGCGATCAGATCCCCGTCCAGCTCATTTGTGCTGAGATTCACAAAACCTGCTTCAAGCGCCCAATTCTGTTCGACCGCCTTTTCGCCGGTAAGCCGGAAGTTGATATAGTCGTAAGAACCCATCACGGTGGCGATACGGGCGAAGACACCGGGTTCATTCTTTTCGATCCATCGCAGCTTGGTCGCCAGAAGCTGCTGATTGATACCATTGCCCGCGCGGGCCAGAAATTCTGCCGCGTCAACCTCGGCAGCCACTTCTGCGACCTCGGCACCCGAACGCCCGTCGCTTTGCTGGATCGACGGTCTCAGGACAACGCCTGCCTCATCCAGCAAGATTACGGCGGGAAGCATTCCAGCCACCCCGATGCCCCGGACATCGCTTGCAGCGACGCCGGCCGTATCCAGCAGTTCGGGAATGATCTGGCAGGTGTTTTGCCACCACTCTTCGGGGTCTTCCTCTGCCCATCCTTGCCGGGGTGAGGACAGGGTGGCTGGGCGGCTTGCCTGCGCCAGAACACGGTCGGGCAATTCGATCAGAATACCAATCGTCGAGGTGGTGCCGATATCGATGCCAATTACATAGTCAGACATATCTTGATCGCTTCCAATGGTTGACCGGTCGTCAGATCGCGGCCGCAGGTTCGGCCGCCGCAAGCTGCGGCCTGGTGAAAGTTGGGTTGAACGCGCGTTCGAACTGATGCGACGCCTGCAAGACCTGTAAATCACCAAATCGCGGACCGACGATCTGCAATCCAACCGGCAAACCGCTTTTCGAGAATCCCGCATGAATCGAAGCTGCCGGGCTGTGGAATAGATTGAAGGGTGAACTGTAGGGCGCCCATTCCATCCAGTCCCACTCAGTCTGCGGATAGCTCTCCGGCACAATCTGCCCATTCTTCAGCGGAAGGCACGCAACGGTCGGTGTCAAGATCAGGTCATAGATCTCGAAATAGCCGACCAGCCGCTGATAGATAGGGAACATGCGGATCTTGTCGTGCAGGAAGGCGCCCACGCTCTGCGCCTGCGCCTGACGGGCGCAAGCGACCAGAGCCGGATCGAACTCCTCCACGTGATCGGCGTTGACGTTCAGCACCAGCGCCGACATGATCGCGGACCAATTGCGCTTGGCGATCTCCATCGTGCCGGAAAGGTCGAGCCGCGCCTCCTCCACAATCGCGCCCAGATCCTCAAACCGCAAAATAGCCTTTTCACAAATCTGGCGGATCTCTGGGTCGAGCCGGGTGACGAAACCGAGATCAGCGCTCCAGGCGATGCGCTTGCCGGTCAAAGGTTTGTCGAGATTGTCGAGATAGCCGGGTGGTGTCCCCTCCAACGAATACAGATCGCGCGGATCGGGTCCGGCGCAGACATCCATCATCAATGCGGCATCGCGGACATTGCGGGCCAGCGGGCCATAGTGTGTATGCTGGTTCACGTTCGGCAGCATCAAAGGGATGCGCCCATGCGACGGCTTCAGCCCAAAAACACCGCAGAATGAGGCCGGTATCCGAACCGATCCAGCGCCATCCGTGCCCGTCGCCAAAGGCGCCATTCCGGCCGCCACCGCCACCGCCGAGCCGCCCGAGCTTCCGCCCGGATTGCGGCCCAGATCCCAGGGGTTCCGGGTCTCGCCATGAAGCTTTGAATAGGTCAGGCCAATCCAGGCCATGTCTGGCGTGGTCGTCTTGCCCAGCGGGATCGCGCCTGCGTCCTCCATTCGTTCGACAATTGGCGAATGCCCGACTGCCACACGATTCTGATGGACCAGACAACCCAGCGTGGTTTTCTGACCTGCATAATCGTCGGAATCCTTGATCGCATATGGGACCCCATGCAGCGGGCCCCAGAAATCATCGGCCATCTGGGCTGCTTCGGCCCGCCTTGCCTTTTCCATCGCAATGTCGAACATCGGGATGCAATAGGCGTTCACGATGGGATTAACGGCCTCGATCCGATGGATAAAAGCCTGTGTCACCTCAACCGGAGACAGCCGCTTCGCACGAATGCATTCGGCCAGTTCGGTGGCGTCCATCCAGCAGATATCGGTCGCCGTCATGCCAATCGGACCTCGGTTTCGGCATCGAACAGGCGGATTTGGCCAGCCGCAGGACGCACGCGCAGAACCTGACCGGGGCGCATATCCACGCGTTCGCGTTGGGTCATTTGCACCTCTTGACCTGCGATGCGCCCGGTGATGATGGTCTCGCTTCCCGTCGGCTCGATCACATCGACGGTGAAATCAACCGCGTCTGGCGTATCCGAGATTTCCAGATGCTCGGGCCGGATGCCGAACAGGACGGCCTGTCCCTGCGTCGCAGCGACCGCTGGTGCGGGAACAAGCACACCATGCCCCAAATCGACATTCCAGCCATCGATCCCCGCAACGAAGCTTCCCTTCAACAGATTGATCGCCGGAGAGCCGATGAAGGTGGCAACGAAAACATTGGCCGGGTTGTCATACAGTTCAAGCGGCGCGCCCACCTGCTCAATATGGCCCGAGCGCATGACGACGATCTTGTCAGCCATGGTCATCGCTTCGATCTGATCATGGGTCACATAGACCGAAGTCGCGCCCAAGCGTTGATGCAGGGCCTTGATCTCGGTCCGCATCCGCACGCGCAGCTTCGCATCCAGATTGGACAGCGGTTCGTCGAACAAGAAGACGGAGGGGCTACGAACAATGGAACGCCCCATCGCCACACGCTGACGCTGGCCGCCCGAAAGCTGACGGGGGTAGCGGTCGAGATATTCAGTAAGGTTCAGCGTTGCCGCTGCTTCGGCCACGCGCGATTTGATCTCTTCGGCGCTTACGCCCGCCATTTTCAGCGCAAAGCCCATGTTCTGCTCGACTGTCATATGCGGGTAGAGGGCATAGCTTTGAAAGACCATCGCAATATCGCGATCCTTGGGCGCAACTTCGTTGATCAGCCTGTCATCCAGCATGATTGCACCGCCGGTCACATCCTCAAGCCCCGCGATCATCCGCAACAGCGTGGATTTACCGCATCCCGATGGCCCGACGAGGGCGACGAATTCCCCATCGTCGATATCGACGTCAATATCGTGAATGACCTGCAGAGAGCCGTAGGCTTTCTTGAGCTTCTGGATTTGCAAGTTTGCCATCGGTTATCCTTTCACGGCGCCGGCCGTCAGGCCCTTGACCAGGTATTTCTGCAACAAAAGGACAAGCGCCAGCGTCGGCAGCAGGCCGATAAGGCAGATTGCCATCATTACGGTAAAGAAGACGAAGTGGTCCGAAACGAGGCCGGCCAGAACCACCGGAACGGTCATCACCTCGGGTTTTGCGACGATAATCAGCGCAATCAGCAGCTCATGCCACGAGATGATGAACATGATGACACCGGTTGCCGCCAATGCTGGCTTGCAAAGCGGCAGCAGGATACGGAAGAACGCCGTGAACCGTGTGCAGCCGTCAAGACGCGCGGATTCTTCCAGCTCTTTCGGCAATTGTTGGAAGTAGGGGACAAGGATGATGATCGCATAGGGCAAAAGCAGCCCGATTTCGGTGATAATCAGCCCGGTCAGCGAATTCAGCAGGCCGAAGCCACGCAGAACCACGAAAAGCGGCACCATCAGCACGATCAGCGGCACCATCCGGCTGATCATGTTGATCTGCATCAGCCAGCCGGTCCAGCGCACGTGCAGCCGCGTCACGGTAAACGCGGTCAGGCTGGCCAGAACGAGCACGCCAAACGTCACACCGGCGCCGACGATCACGGAGTTCAGGAAAGCGTTCGGAAACCAGGTGACCGAATTCGGCAGATAGCTGATGTCCTGAAACAGCGTACCCTTATTGGTGCCTCCGGACAGGATCAGTCGGAAGTTGTCCAGCGTGTATTCCACCGGCAGCAATGCATGCACATCCGCCTGCAATCCACGCTCACTCTGGAACGCACCCAGAACGACGGGCACCAGCGGCAGGATGAGAAAGGCAATACAGGCGAGATTCGCCAGATTCATCAGGATGCGGGTACGAAGCGTCATCTTGCGCATGGCTCAGTACTCCACCTTCTTGTAGACGAATTTGATATAGAAGATCGCAATCAGCCCCACGATCAACGCCAGCACATAGGCCGAGGCCGAGCCCACGCCGATATCAAATGGCGGCTGAAACGCGGTCTTGTAGGTATACCAGGCAGCGACCCATGTATCGTCACCGGGCCCGCCCTGTGTGATCGCAAAGATTTCATCGAATACCATGAAGGCGAAGGTCGTCCGCAGGATCAGCGTCACCGCGAGGACCGGCCGCAGCAGTGGCAAGGTTATATAGCGGAATTTACGCCAGGCACTGGCGCCGTCCAGCTCGGCTGCTTCATAAAGATGATCGGGGATGCCTTGCAGTGCGGCATGATACAGCAGGATATTGAACGGCGTTGTGCGCCAGACATAGGAAATGACCACCGCCATGAAGGCCGTTTCGGTATTGCCCAGCCAGTTCACATATTGGTCGATAAAGCCGAGGTTATACAGCACCCGGTTCAGATATCCGAACTGCGTGTTGAAAATGAAGGACCAAAGGAAGCCGTTGACGATCGGCGGCACAGCCCACGGAACAAGGATCAGGAACTTGGTCACCTTTGACAGTCGGACGTTACTGTTGCTGATGACCAATGCGATCAGCAGGCCGATCACGACCTCAAGGATCACTGACACGAAGACGAAAAGAAACGTTGTGCGTAGCGCTTTCCAGAATACCGGGTCGTCGAAAAGCTTTGCATAATTGCCCCAGCCTGCCCATGGGTATTCGCCGCTGCGCAGTTCGCGCACGCCGACATCGTGGAAGGAAAGGTAGCCTGCGAAGAAAATCGGATATGCCAGAATGACGGCAAAAATTATCATGGACGGCAAGTTCATGCCAAAGGCCAAACGCCCGGGCGAGGCCTCTTTCTTCAGTAAACGGCTGACAACCCCTTGTTTGGGGGCGCCGGCGTTCCGGATGGTCATCTTGAACTCCAGTGAAAGCGGTTCGGAAAGGGCCGCGCCAGGTCAGGGGCGCGGCCCCAACCCTTAGCTTTTCGCTCTGTCGATATTGGCGACCATGTTGTCGCAAGCCTCGTCCGCGGTGATCTGACCGCGCAGACATGCCGTCAGTTCGACATTCAGCATTTCGTTCCACTGGGGATACCAAGGCTCATTTACGGCGGGCACGACGTCGGTATAGGGAACGGCCTTGTCGAAAATGCCCAGCATCGCGTCGACATCCACCCGCTGCGACCAGACCTCGCGCAGCTCGGGGCTGTTCATGACCGAGCTGTAACCGGGCGCCAGCATCGAATCCTTTGCCAGCTTCAGGGCCTGGGTGTAGGCACCATCCTTGGTTTTGCCGCCCAGATACTGCAGCAGTTTCCACGCCCATTCACGGTCCCGCGTCGCCTCGGACAGCATGTAATACCATGTTACAGCCAGCGTCTTGCCGTCGCCCGGGAGAGGGTGGATGCGCCCCTTGCCGGCAATGGGTGACTGCGCCGGATCATTGACCAAGTTCATGTAATAGTTATGCAGCGCGCCCAGATAGATGTGGTTGCCGGTGTTGAACACCTTGACCGCCGGCAGGAATTTCAGGTTCAGCGAGTCGGGATCGGCGATCTCGTGCTTGAGGAAGCTGTCCTGAAAGTATTGCAGTGCTTCGCGCGCGACCGAACCCGGACCAAGCTCTGGTGTCATATCTGGCGCAAAAACCCGCCCGCCGCGATTGGCGACCTGCGCGAACCATGTTCCCGGCAGAGGATCGAACGCAGCACCCGCAACCCAGAGCAGCGGATAGTTCGACACGCCATCCGCCTTCGCCTTGAGGCATTGCTCGGTCAGTTCTTCCCAGCTTGTGAAGGGCTTATCCGCGAATCCGGCCTTTTCCAGAAGCTCGCTGTTATAGATGAAATTCCAGGCGATCGACAGATAGGGCAGACCCCAGATCTGATCGTCGCGGGTTGCGATGCTGCGGGCCAGCGGCGTCATGTCAGCAGCATAGTCTTCCAGTCCCGGCAACCCATCCAGTGGCGCGGCAATGCCCTGGTCGATATAGCTGGCCATCGTTTGCAGCGGCGAGACCAGCACATCGATATCTTCGCCCGCCGCATACATGGATGTCAGCTTGGCGATCTGGGGATCAATGTTGGGCTCGATGATCTTCTCTACCGGAACACCCCAGTCCGCTTCAAATTGCGCGGCTATCTCGTCGTAGATGTTTCCGAACTGCCAGACCACGAAGTTGATTCTGTCAACCTCCGAGCCGGGCCGAAGCGACCATGCGCCCTCCTGCGCGAATGCACCGCGCGGAACCAATCCCGCGCCTAGCGCGGCCGCAGCGGCTGCCGCACCCAGGAAATGACGCCGCGCCAGAAGCACGTCCTCCGCTGATGTTTTTACCTTGTTCACATCTTCCTCCCTGAAGTCTGCTGTCGGCGCCCTTGCGCATGCGATGCCGTCGGGCGACATGTCAAACATTTCTAAACGCAAAAGACCCTGATTGCAAACATTAATCACCATATATGAACTAATATACATGGAAATCGATCATTATGTGTTGACCATTGGCTGAATTATGTGCAATTCTTTGCCAAATCAAACATTATCAAACAAACTGGAGCCGCTCCTCATGTTCGATTTCCTCAAATCCGACAAGGCCGTCATCGCCATGTGTCACATCGGCGCCCTTCCCGGCGCGCCGCTCTATGATGCCGATGGCGGTATGGACAAACTTGTCGAGAACGCCATCTCGGATATCGAGAAGCTTCAGGATGGCGGCGTTGACGCAATCATGTTCGGCAATGAAAACGACCGCCCATACCTGCTGAAAGCGACGCCCGAATCGATTGCCGCCTACACCGCGGTCATCACCGCCTGCAAACCGCACCTGAAGGTGCCGTTCGGCGTCAACTACCTTTGGGATCCGACCGCTTCGGTGGCCGTCGCCAATGCAACCGGCGCGAAATGGGTGCGCGAGATATTCACGGGTGTGTTCGCCTCTGATATGGGGGTTTGGGCGCCCGACGCGGCGACCCCTGCCCGGCTAAAGCGTAATCTCGGCCAGAAAGACCTTAAACTGTTCTTCAACATCAACGCCGAATTCGCCCATTCGCTGGATCAGCGCCCCATCGAACTGCGCGCGAAATCTGCGATCTTTTCCTCGCTTGCCGACGCAATCCTCGTCTCCGGTCCTATCACGGGCCAGCCCGCCAACAGTTCAGACCTGCGCAAGGTCGCCGAAACGGTCGGCGATCTGGTTCCGGTCTTTGCCAATACCGGTGTGAACATCAACAATATCAAAGACGTGCTGTCAGTCGCCTCGGGCTGCATCATCGGCACTCACTTCAAAATCGACGGCGACACATGGAATGCGGTCGACGGCGACCGTGTTAAGCGCTTCATGGAAGTGGTGAACTCCGTCCGCTAAGAGCCAATTATTCCTGTCCGCGGAGGCGCCTTTTTTGGGGTGGCCTCCGCCAGTTGCGATATTAATGGATGCGAGATGACGACGCCCCCCAACATTCTCTGGATCACGACGGATCAGCAGCGCTACGACACAATCGCCGCGCATGGAAACTCGGCAATCAACACGCCCAATCTGGACCGCCTCGCCCAAGAGGGCATGTCGTTCATGAACACCTATTGTCAGGCACCAATCTGCACGCCAAGCCGCGCGTCTTTCATGACCGGGCGCTATCCGGCCTCGCACCACGTCCATCGCAACGGTAACGATCATTTCCCCGCCGCAGAGCGTATCCTGCCGCGGATACTGAAAGACAATACCGATTATCACACCTGCCTTCTGGGCAAGCATCACCTGTCCCGCTCTGAGGACAGAATCGAATTGATCCCTGAGGACGGCTATGATCACGCAGAGCTTTGCGACTGCTGGCCAATCGGGCGTGCCTATGATGAATGGCTGAAAGAGAAGCACGCAGTAGCGGATCCGCTGAAGCTTTATCCTGAATTGCTGCAATCCTCGCCCCGCGACTATGGCGAGGGCTTCCCGATGGAAATGCAGCAGGCGACCTGGTGGGGCGAACGCGCGACCGCTTTCATCGAAAAAAAGCACGATGCACCATGGTTTATGAATCTTAATGCCGTTGATCCGCACCCGCCCTTCTTCCCACCGAAAGAGTTTCTGGATCGCTATGATCCCGCGGATATGCCGCTACCGCTGTATCGCGAAAGTGATGCCGACCGGCAGGAGGGGTTCTGGGACATTGACCAGCAATGGAAGAAAATCCAGGACGTCCGGCATTATGACCCGGCGGATGATATAGACCAGTCCGCCATACCGCTGGAAAAGCGCAACCTGTTTGACTTCCCACCCGACACTTATGACGCGCGCTACGTCAAGGCTTGCTATTACGCAATGATCGAGATGATCGATGACCGTGTCGGCGCCGTTCTGAACGCACTGGAACGCACGGGCCAAGCTGAGAACACCATCGTCATCTTCACCTCGGATCATGGAGAAATGATGGGCGATCACGGCATGCTGTATAAGGGCTGCCGCTTCTTCGAAGGGCTGGTCCATGTGCCGCTTATCATCAAATGGCCCGGCGTGACCAAACCCGGCAGCCGAACGGATGCGCTTGTGGAACTGATCGATCTCGCACCGACAATCCTGGAAATCGCCAAGGTCGAAATCCCCGAAAACATGCAGGGTAAATCGCTGGTGTCGATGCTGCGTGGGCAGACGCTCACGCACAAACCCCACGTCGTCTGCGAGTTTAACGAGGCACTTGCCGGCATGCCGCATCAAAGTCACGCCACGATGGTCTTTGACGGCCGCTACAAGACCTGCATGTATCACGACGCGGGCAAGGCCGAGATATTCGATCTGAAAGAAGACCCCGGAGAGTTCACATCACTCTGGGGCCAGCCCGGCTTTGAGCAAGAACAGATCAGGCTTCTGAAACAACACCTCGACGCGGTAATGGCAACCAGCGATGCGGGCATCAAGCGGACGGGGAATTACTGAGTGATGAAATGACGACAGCCCATGTATGGCATTAGTATATGACCGAGGGCTCTGGCAGACACTAATTGTCACTTCCAAAGCTCGGCAGAGCATTCAAGCCTGACGGTTACCGCCCCATATCTGATTGATAGACAGCAAAATCGCGGCCGCAGGACACGCTGGCAACCAATAGTTACTCTCAAATCGTCGAAAGATGCGCCGAAAACATTAATGCTGATTTCCGCCGGTTTGATGGGCAGTTTTCAATGATGCAGAAAAGCGTTTGTCGTCCAGCAGCAAGGACCCATTACCCGGTGGAATTCAGGGAGCGATTGGTTGTGCTGGCGCGAGTCTCGCACAGTATTGAACGCTTGGCGCGGCAATATGACCCCTTCGCTGCCACGATCCATGACTGGATCAGACAGGGCGTTGCCGACGAGGGCGCACGCGATGACCGTCTGACGGGCACGGAGTTGGATGAACTGCATCTACGTCGCCGTGAAGTAAATCAGCTGCGCCAAGGATCCAGGCCTGCTGTCAAAGCCCGCGGCCTGATCTGCACAAGACGACGTGTCATCGCGGAAGTCATCAACTTCATGACCGCGAAACAGGCCGAATACTCAATCCAGTTGATGTGAAGCATATTGGGCGTCTCCCGCAGCGGTCTGATGCCTCTCGTAGCCGCTCGCCCAGTGCCCGGCAGATTGCAGATGATGCGCTGACCGACCGGATCGCCACCATTCATGAGGCATCAAAGGCAAGCCTGTGGCGCACCGCGCATTCATGCTGAACTGGCTGATGAATGCGTCCATGTCGATCGCAAGCCGCATTGAACGGTTGATGGAGGCGCAGGGCTTCAGAGGCCTAAGTCGCCGCAGGTTCGTCGTCACGACAGAACGCGATCCGTGCAACAGGCCTGCAAGTGATCTTGTGGATCGCAACTTCTGTGCTGAAAGATGGACGCAACGAGCCCATAACCGTCCACCAATCCGAGAAAAATCCAAACAAAACGAAAGCCGGCAGGTGAGCATAGTGGCAGCGAGGCCGAAAAACGTTTCGTATTTTCTGCCGGCAGGCTATCCAACCTCTGTCAAACGGGCGACGTAGCGCGCCAGCGTGTCGATCTCCACGTTAACCTTATCGCCCCGCTTGACGTCTCCCCAAGTCGTCACCTCTTGTGTGTGCGGTATCAGGTTGACGCCGAAGCGGTTGCCATCGACCTCGTTCACCGTCAGTGAAGTGCCATTCAGAGCGACCGATCCCTTGGGCGCGATGAAACGCGCGAGTTCGGCAGGGGCCTCAAAGGTCAGGCGCAGGCTATCGCCTTCATCGTGCATCTCGACCACCTCTGCCACCCCATCAACATGGCCGGATACGATGTGACCGCCCAGTTCATCGCCGACCTTCAGCGCCCTTTCCAGATTCAGTCGCGTTCCCACGGGCCAGCGATTGTGTCCGATATTCGTTTTGGAGATCGTCTCTGCCGAGATATCGACATCGAACCAGTCAGCGCCCTTGTCCACGACGGTCAGGCAGACACCATTGCAGGCGATAGAGGCACCCATGTCCACGCTGGACATGTCATAAGCTGTCGTGATCCGCGCCCGCATGTCGCCGCGCTGTTCGACCTTTGCGACCTTACCGATATCGGTGATAATGCCCGTGAACATGCCGTCTCCTGAAGCAATTGGCGCGATGTAAACTGAGACGACAAGCTATTGATGAACTAAACACTTTTCAACAAGCCCGGAACCTGCGAAATTACATGGGGGAAACGCCTCCTATGGCTTTGAAAAGTAGAGATTATCGTTGAATATCGCGCCTAAGGAACAATTCGCTAGCGCCATCTTGTCGCCAGAGCAGCGGGTTTTCCTGATGCTGCAGGGGCCCCACGGTCCATTCTTCCGCCGACTGGGCGAGTTGCTGACCGAAACAGGTGCCAAGGTCTGGCGTGTCGCCTTCAACGCCGGCGATTCTTTCTTCTGGTCGGATATGGAAAGTGTGATTCTGCATCGTGACGGGCCCGAGTCATGGCCCGATCATCTGGCCCGGATCATCGACGAGAAAGGCGTGACCGACATCGTACTTTACGGCGATGTTCGTCCGGTTCACGCTGCCGCCCGTAAGGTTGCAGCAGACAACGACCTGACACTTCATGTCTTCGAGGAAGGCTACCTTCGCCCCTTCTGGATAACCTATGAACGAGGCGGGACGAATGGCAACTCTCGACTTATGGATATCACGATCCCCCAAATGCGTTCCGTTCTGCGCGGCAGCCAAAGCGATGTGCCGCGCCCGCCGACACGCTGGGGCGATATGCGCCAGCACAAATTCTATGGTGCCGTCTACCATTTCATGGTGCTTGTCGCGAACGGTAGGTTCCCCGGCTATCGGACGCATCGCGACATATCAGTGATGCAGGAGTTCCTGCTGAACCTGCGTCGGTTGCTAATGGCCCCGTTCTTGTCTGCCTATCGAACCTTCGTCACTTCGCGCATCCGGCGCAGCGGGCATCCGTTTTCGTTGGTCCTGATGCAGTTAGAACATGACGCCAGCTTCCGCGCCCATTCCAGCTACCGCACCATGCGGCAGTTCACCGATGAGGTGCTGGAAGCCTTTGCCGCCAATGCACCCCGCCACCATCACCTGACCTTCAAGGCCCACCCGCTGGAAGACGGTCGCTCTCAACAGCGTCTGGATATCATCAAAAAGGCCGAAAAACTGGGCATTTCGGACCGGGTGCACCATGTACCGGGTGGCAAGCTTGCGCCGCTTCTGGGTCAGGCGCGTTCTGTCATCACTGTAAACTCGACATCGGCTCAACAGGCGCTTTGGCGCGGCCTGCCCGTGAAAGCCATGGGTAGGGCTGTGTTCGATAAGACACAGCTTGTTTCTCAGCAGAACCTTGCCGATTTCTTCAGGCAACCGGAGCGGCCAAATTTGCGACTGTACTGGCGTTATCGGGACTACCTTCTTGAAACCAGCCAAATTCCCGGTGGTTTCTACGCCGCGAAATCGCGCGCCCCTGCGCTTCGACTGGTCGTCGATATGATGCTGGCACCGATAGATCCCTATGACGCACTGGCGAATGGGCAGGCAGAAATGCGCCACAGGCCCGGAGCCGATTCACACTGAATCGCAATACGTTATGGAAAAATGTCGAATCACAAGTTAACGTTGCGCCGAGGCGTTTTCCGGCAAGGTAAGAAGCAGGAGTGAAGAGTTTGACCCTCTCGATAACAAGAACCGCAACCAATCGCGGCATACGTGTGCCGCTGATCCTTGCCATGATCGCAGTGACTGCGCTATCGGCCTGCGGTTTGCCCCGCTCTGGTCCGAACAAAAAGGAAATCCTGTCGGGCGCAGTTGAAAACGGCGGCGATGCGCATGTCATCTATGTTAACAACCACGTCAACAGGACGGCGAACTACACGCCGGCTTATGGCTTCAGCAATGAATTTCTCGGCGCGGGCTCTGTCGGCGCGGATGAGATCCGGCCCGGCGATACGCTTGGGCTGATGGTCTGGGAAAACGTCGATGACGGGCTGCTGACCGGGCTTGGTCAAAGCTCCACCCAGTTGCAGCAGCTTCAGGTTGACAGCGCCGGTTATATCTTCGTTCCCTATGCGGGCCGTGTGCGCGCGGCGGGCAACTCTCCGGATCAGTTGCGCCAGATCATCACGCAGCGTTTGGAAAGCCAGACCCCGGATCCGCAGGTGACAGTGACCCGCGTGGCCGGTGATGGCGCAACCGTGTCGGTCATGGGCAAGGTCTTCGGTCAGGGCATTTACCCGATTGAGCGGCCGACCCGCACGCTGTCATCCATGCTGGCAAAGGCCGGTGGCGTTAACGTCGAGCCCGAGGTCGCGGTTGTCACGGTGAAGCGTGGTCGTGAAACTGGCAAGGTCTGGCTGACCGATCTGTACTTCAACCCAAGCTATGACATCGCGCTGCGCCCCGGCGACGTGATCATGGTCGAAGAGGATCAGCGCAGCTTTACTGCCCTTGGTGCGCTTGGCGGGCAGACAAAGGTGCCGCTGGGCAATGAACAGATCAACGCGATCGAAGGCGTCGCGATGGTCGGCGGCCTGGCGACACAAACCGCTGACCCGACGGGCGTGTTTGTCCTGCGCGATGAACCCGCGCAAGTCGCCTCGGCCGTGCTGGGCCAGCCCGTTAGTGGCACACAGCGCATGGCCTATGTCCTTGATTTGACGCGACCCAACGGGTTGTTCCTGGCGCGCGACTTCCTGCTGCGTGACGGCGATACGTTGTATGTCACCGAAGCGCCGTACGTGCAGTGGCAGAAAATCCTTGGCGCGATCACAGGCAGCGCCGCTTCGGCCAGAAACCTGCAGGCGCTCGCCGAGTGATACCGGAACTTCGTCATCAAGCCTCCGGGGTATCCCCCCGGAGGCTTTTTGCATTTAATGGCGGCATGTTTCGCGGGCGGGTTTCGCGCATTCTGAAGCTGGCGGGGTGGCAGCCGACATTTGGCCTGCCGGGAGGTGAGGATCTTGTCGCTGTCTGGGGAAGCTCGCCGACGGCTTATCGCGGACGTGTCATCGCTGCGCGCCGCGGATCAGGGCTTTTGCACGTCGAAGATGCCTTTCTCAGATCCATATTGCCGGGAAGGGCAACCGGAACCGTCGCGAAGCGCGGCCCTGTAGGGCTGATCGTAGATCCGGTGGGTCTGCATTTCGATCCCGGCGCACCCTCTCTGCTGGAGAATTTGGTTACCTCTGGCGCGACGCTGCCACTGCATGAAAAAGCCAGCCTCGGCATCAAGCGTCTGATCGCGGCTGATCTGTCTAAATACAATGCCCACCTGCCGGCGCTCGCGCCGCCAGAACCGGGCTATATTCTGGTCATAGACCAGACAAAAGGCGACGCGTCATTGATGGGTGCAGGGCGGCCAGAGTTTCTGGCGATGCTGGACGTAGCCCGCACCGAAAACCCCGGCGCAAAGATCATCGTTCGCAGTCATCCAGAGACCGCGCGCGGGATAAGGCCCGGACATCTGACACCATCCGACCTGCGCGACGGAGAGGCATTTCACGACACCCCCCTGTCTCCCTGGGCGCTTCTGGCAGGCGCGAAAGCCGTTTATGCCGTCAGTTCTCAACTCGGATATGAGGCCATTCTGGCCGGGCATCGACCGCGCCTGTTTGGTCAGCCCTTCTATGCCGGTTGGGGCCTAAGCGACGATGAGCAGGCGGTGGACAGACGCGGCCCGGCCCCGGTCGAGGCGCTGTTTGCTGCAAGCCATCTGATTGCGCCGCTCTGGTATGATCCGTGCCGAGACCGGCTGACCGATTTTGACGGCGCGCTTAACCAGATCGAGGCAGAGGCCAAGGCATGGCGGCAGGATCAGGCAGGCCACCTCGCCTATGGAATCCGGCTTTGGAAACGGCCCTTCATGTCGAAGATATTCGGAGAGGCGAAGCAAATTCGTTTTACCAGCAAGCCCTCGACCGCGATAACCTTGGCGTGGGCCGGTCGCGCCGATGAACTGAAAGACGCGATGCCGATGCGCGTGGAGGATGGCTTTCTGCGTTCTCGCGGCTTGGGCGCAGAGCTGGTACCGCCGCTTTCGCTGGTTTCGGATGATCTTGGTATCTATTATGATCCAAGCAAGCCCTCGCGGTTGGAGAAGCTGATCGCCTCCCCCCTGCCTGCGGGCGCTGTCGACCGTGCCGCTGCGCTGCGACAAGCCTTGGTTCAGGCCGGCCTCTCGAAATACAATCTTTCAGGAAGCGCCGCCCTTCCCACAAGCGACGGTCGCAAGCGTATCATCGTGCCGGGTCAGGTTGAGGACGATGCGTCGATCCGTTTGGGCGCGGGCAAGGAGCGGACAAATCTGGCACTGCTCCAGCGGGTGCGTGACGAAAACCCCGAAGCCTGCCTGATCTACAAGCCGCATCCGGATGTTGAGGCGGGGCTGCGTCCCGGAAAAATCGACCCGGCTGATGTGTCCCGACTGGCTGACCATGTCGCAAATCAAGCCGACCCGATCGCGCTGTTGTCACAGGTTCATGAAGTCTGGACGATCACCTCGACATTGGGTTTTGAGGCCTTGTTGAGGAATATACCGGTCACCACGCTGGGCGCGCCTTTCTATGCCGGCTGGGGCCTGACACGTGATCTCGGCCCCGTTCCGGCTCGACGAAGGGCGCGTCCCGGGCTGGACGGTCTGACCTATGCCACGCTAATCGCCTATCCGCGCTATTTCGATCCGCTCAGCGCCTTGCCGTGCCCGCCAGAGGTCGCGTTGGATCGGCTGGCGGATCAGACAAGCATTAGCCGCAACCGCAAGCTGCGTGTACTGGCCAAGATGCAGGGCGCCTTGGCAGGTCATTCGTGGATCTGGCGTCGCTAATGCCGTGCCCAATGCTGACACAGATCATCGCCCAGACGAAGTGACCGGCGCAACGCGAAGCGCGGCGCGTCGGCCAACTGACCAAAATCCAGCCCCCCTATCGCCGGCCGTCCTTCGGCCCCCAAAACCATCCCGGCGCTGTAAAGCAGCAGGTCATCGACAAGACCGGCCGACAACAACCCTGCCGCCAGCCCGCCCCCGCCTTCGCAGAAAATGCGGGTCAGACCACGTCCGCCAAGTTCTCGCATCACCTCATGCAGATCACCCGACACCTGCCAGAGCGGGCCGTGCGCATCGTCTTCGGTCGGCAGCGCAGGCAAAGCCTGCGATGACACCACAATCCTGACGGGCTGACGCACAGATCCAAAGCCGCGCACATTCAGCGATGGCAGGTCAGCGCGTGCCGTCCCGCCGCCAACCATCACGGCGTCGTGCCGCTTGCGCATCAGGTGCACATGGTGGCGCGCCCGTGGTCCGGTGATCCACTGGCTTTCGCCCGAGGCGGTTGCGATACGACCATCCAGACTGGTCGCAAGCTTCAGCGTCACCATCGGCATGCCTTCGGTGATCCGCTTCAGAAAGCCGCGCTGAAGAAAAGCGGCCTGATCGCTCAGCACTCCTTCTTTCACTGCCACGCCGCCCGCGCGAAGTTTCGCATGTCCCTGTCCCGCCGTGCGCGGATCGGGGTCGGTCAGCGCAGTGACGACACGGACGATCCCGCCGGCAATCAGCGCGTCGGCGCAGGGCGGCGTCCGACCATGATGGGCGCAAGGTTCCAGCGTGACGTAAGCCGTAGCGCCGCTTGCCGCGTCGCCTGCCTGATCCAAAGCCATCCGTTCGGCATGGGGTCTGCCGCCCGGTTGCGTCCAGCCACGACCAACGACGCGCCCGTCGCGGACGATAACGCATCCGACTGCAGGATTAGGCCAGGTATTTCCCAATCCGCGCTGCGACAGGCACAGCGCGTGGGCCATGTGCCGACGATCGTCGCTCACGTTTTGTCGTCAGCCGTCGGTGGGCGTAATTCCGAGACGAACTTGTCGAAATCCCCCGCATCCTGAAAATTCTTGTAGACGCTGGCAAAGCGCACATAGGCGACATTGTCGATCCGGGCCAGCGTTTCCATCACGATCTCACCGATCACCTTCGAGGGGATATCGGTTTCGCCCATACTCTCCAGCCGCCGCACGATGCCGGAAATCAGCTGATCTATCCGCTCTGGCTCTATCGGCCGTTTCTGCATCGCGATGCGGATAGAGCGTGACATCTTGTCCCGATCGAAATCCTCACGCCGTCCATTCGTCTTGACCACCACCAGATCGCGAAGCTGCACGCGTTCATAGGTTGTGAAGCGTCCGCCGCAGGCGGGACAGAAGCGCCGGCGCCTGATGGCTGCATTATCCTCGGCCGGGCGGGAATCCTTGACCTGAGTGTCGACATTTCCGCAGAACGGGCAGCGCATCCTATATCCTTATCTGGATCTGATGCCCAAGTTATCCACAAGCAAAGCGCGAAGCGCAACAGAATTTGTAGATTTAAGGGTTAATGCCACCAGATACGGGTCATATCGGCGCGAAGGCAACGGCAACCTCTCTCTGATGGGGCTGGGCACGATGCTCCACCAGGTAGATGCCCTGCCAGCGTCCCAGCAGCATCCGTCCACCCTGCACCGGAACCTGTAGCGACACCGGCAGCACTGCCGCCTTGATATGGGCGGGCATGTCATCAGGACCTTCAAGCCTGTGCGTGATCCATTCCATTCCGCGCGCGTCAGATTGCGGCGCAAGACGATCCAGCCATGTCGCCAGATCGCGCTGCACGTCCGGGTCAGCGTTTTCCTGTATCAGAAGGCTGGCCGAGGTATGGCGGATCATGAGCGTCAGTACACCGTCGCCCTGCCCTTTCAGCAGCCCGGACACCTTATCCGTGATTTCGTAGAAACCCGGCCCGACCGTCCGGACCGTCAGGACAGAGATCATTCTTCCGCCTCATCCGGCGGTGGCAGCCCATCAAGCTTATCGTGATCCATTGAAAGCCGTTTCGTCGTCCGCGCGCCCAGTTCGCGCAGCATTTCGACCTGCCGGATCACATTGCCATTGCCGCGTGACAGACGATCTACCGCGACCCGATGCGCATCGGTAGCCTTGCCCAAAGCCGCCCCAACACCATCAAGCGCATCAACAAAGCCCGCAACCTTGTCGTAAAGCTGACCGGCGCGCTTTGCGATCTCTAACGCGTTGCTTTCGCGCCGTTCAACCATCCAGATATGTTCTACGGTGCGCAGGGTCAGCATCAGCGTCGTCGGTGTCGTCAAACCGACACGACGATCCATCGCAAAGCTGGCAAGGCCGGGGTCAACCCGCAGGGCCTCGGAAAACGCGCCTTCGATCGGGATGAACATGAGAACATAGTCGACCGCACCGTCGTCAAGCTGATCATAACCTTTGGCCGACAGCGCCGTGACATGCGAACGTATCGCCTCTACATGGCGTTTCAGCGCTGCCGTTCGCGCCGCATCATCCTCGGCATTTACCGCCTGCTCATAGGCAATCAGACTGACCTTACTGTCGACGACCAGCAGTTTCTTCTGCGGCATCCGAACGATTACATCCGGACGCCATGTCCTGCCGTCTTCATCCGTCCAACTGGATTGCGTATCGTAATGAATTCCACGCTCTAAGCCCGATTCCTCAAGTATTCGCTCAAGGATCATTTCGCCCCAGGCGCCCTGCTTCTGCTTGTCGCCTTTTAGCGCACGGGTCAAAGCGCTTGCTTCATTGCCGATATTTGCGATCTGTTCGCGCAGGCGCGCGCCCTCTTCATCAAGGATGCGGTTCCGGTCACGCAACTCTCGCTGAAAATGCAGCACCTGTTCGCGGAACGGGTTGAGCAGCGCGTTGAGCTGCTCGCCATGGCTTTTCTGCATATCCGCGCCCTGGACCCGCAGCGTTTCATCAGCCATCAGCCGGAACTGGCGGGTCATTTCCTCGCGCAATTCGCGTATCTGGGCGAGATCGTGTTCGGCGCGTTCGCGGTCCTTTTCGGCGGCCAGCCTCGCCTGCGCCAGATCGGATTGCAGGCCCGATACGGTTTGTCGCGCGTTATACAGCGCATCGTTCAACCCATCTCGTTCTTCCGATAGCTCCGCCAAGCGCGCGATACGATCTTCAAGACGGGTTTCGGCCTGCCCGGCCCGAAGCGCCTCTGCCCGCGCCTGCTTGCCAGTTTCATCGGCTGTGACACGCAGCGCATTTATCTGGTCAGCCTGTCGCCTGATGTCGTCGTCGCGCTTTTGCAGTTCGACCTTCAGAACATTTCGTTCTGCATTCAGCGTGGCATTCTGTTTGCGTGATCGCCAGAAAAAGATCAGTGCCAACACCAGAAGCAAGATGAGCACAAATACGATCCTGCCCGCCGTCAACGGGTCCGACAGCCAAAGCTGCAATATTTCGGGCATATGCTCTCCGCCAGTGTTCTTGTTTTGTGCCTAGCGGATCAGGCAGAGTGTCGCAAGCCTTCAGGCCACGCGCTCCAGCAGGAAGCGGTGGATACCGCTGGCATAAGCGCGTTTGTCATGGGTATTTATATCCTGCTCGGCCAGATATTCGAACAACGGTGCACTCTCACCAGTGGAAAAACCCATAGACCAACGCGGAAACTGACGTTCTGCTATCTCGCCCTTTGCAAGAATTGCGATGTCGCGATGACGCGGATCGGCAAGAATCTTACCAGCGACAAAGTCGAGCGCCTCTGCCGGTCCTTCCAGCCATTGCACGAAAATTCCGTCTTCGGCATGAAGAAACCCGCTCAGGCGATATTCCTGATTCTGACGCCGCGCGCTTACAAGAATATCCTCACAATCTTGCTTGAATTGATCCAGCCGACCCGAGCTTCGATAGAGAATATGTGACAGAACCATAGCAAAGTATCCAATCGTGTTAATACCAGCTAGGGCATTTTACTTAATTGGCGCAACTACTTACTACGCCAATTAGCTTTTATTGACCAATCATTGATCCAGGAAGCTGCGCAACTTGCGCGAGCGCGAAGGATGTTTCAGCTTGCGTAGCGCCTTTGCCTCGATCTGGCGGATCCGCTCGCGGGTCACGCTGAACTGCTGACCGACCTCTTCCAGCGTGTGGTCGGTGTTCATGCCGATGCCAAAGCGCATCCGCAGAACCCGTTCCTCGCGCGGGGTCAGGCTGGCCAGCACCCGCGTCGTGGTTTCCTTCAGGTTTTCCTGGATGGCGCTGTCCAGAGGCAGAACGGCGTTCTTGTCCTCGATGAAATCGCCAAGCTGGCTGTCTTCCTCGTCCCCGATCGGGGTTTCCAGAGAAATCGGTTCCTTGGCGATTTTCATCACCTTGCGGACCTTTTCCAGCGGCATTTGCAGCTTTTCGGCCAGTTCTTCCGGCGTCGGTTCGCGGCCGATTTCATGCAGCATCTGGCGACCGGTGCGCACCAGCTTGTTGATCGTTTCGATCATATGGACCGGGATACGGATCGTGCGGGCCTGATCGGCGATGGATCGCGTGATCGCCTGACGGATCCACCAGGTTGCATAGGTGCTGAACTTGTAACCGCGGCGATACTCGAACTTGTCCACCGCCTTCATCAGGCCGATATTGCCTTCCTGAATAAGGTCAAGGAATTGAAGGCCACGATTGGTGTATTTCTTGGCAATCGAGATCACCAGGCGCAGGTTTGCCTCGACCATTTCCTTCTTGGCCTGCCGTGCCTCTTTCTCGCCGCGCTGAACCTGGCTGACGATGCGGCGGAACTCCTGAATGTCGACGCCGACATATTGGCCGACCTCTGCCATGTCGCCACGCAGCTTTTCGACATTGTCACGCGAACGCTCAAACAGCGCCTGCCAGCCACGACCCTTGTTCTCCAACATCCGCTCGACCCATGCCGGGTCGAGTTCGGCACCACGATACGCGTCGATGAATTCACGGCGGTTGATCCGTGCGGCGTCGGCCAGTTTCACCATACCGCTGTCGATGGTGACGATACGGCGGTTGATCCCATAAAGCTGGTCGACAAGCGCTTCGATACGGTTGTTGTGCAGATGAAGAGAGTTCACCAGCGTCACGATCTCGCTGCGCAGCTTCTGATAGGCGTCCTCATCCGTGGAAGAGAAACTGCCATCTTCATTCAGCGTCGCCGACATCCGCTGATCCTGCATATTGGCAAGATCTTCATAGTCGCGCGCGATGGCTTCCAGCGTTTCCAGAACCTGCGGCTTCAGGCTGGCTTCCATTGCAGCCAGCGACAGGTTGGCGCCGTCATCCTCGTCATCGTCATCCGATTGCATCGGATTGCCATCGGCATCCGTTTCCTGCTTTTCCTCGGATTCGGGGCGGGTGGTAGTGTTGGCGGCACCCGCAGTCAATTCCTCTTCGTCCTCGTCATCCATCGACTGGCCGAAGGTGGTTTCAAGGTCGATGACATCGCGCAGCAAAATGTCTTCGTCCAGAAGCTCCTGCCGCCACATGGTGATGGCCTTGAAGGTCAGCGGGCTTTCGCAAAGCCCGAGGATCATGGTGTTGCGCCCGGCCTCTATCCGTTTGGCGATGGCAATCTCGCCCTCGCGCGACAGCAGTTCGACGCTGCCCATCTCGCGCAGATACATGCGCACCGGATCATCGGTGCGGTCAAGTTTTTCCGTTTCAGAAGTGGCGACGGCAACTTCGCGCGAGGTGGAGGTGGTCACCACCTCTCCGCCGGTTTCGCCATCCTCACCTTCTTCTTCATTCTCCACGACCTGGATGCCCATCTCCGACAGCATGGACATCACATCTTCGATCTGGTCGGAACTGACCTGCTCGGGCGGAAGCACGGCGTTGAGCTGGTCATAAGTGATGTAACCACGCTCTTTCGCCTCTGCGATCATCTTTTTGACCGCCGCTTGCGAAACGTCGAGGGAGTGGTCGTTGTCCTGGCTTTCGTCGCGGGAGTTGTCTTCGTCCTTGGCGGCCATGAGCATCCTGTCAGCGTAGTGATTCGGTTGGCTGCGAATCAGATGGGTGTTCGCACCTTTTTAGACAAGATGCGGACTGGTTCCTAGGCCGGGTGATTCGGCTCAGATGGTTATTCAGAGAATCACCCGCCACCTTTTGTCCGGCGGGTGTCAAAATAAGATGCCAGACGGGCCGACAATGCGCCCCTGTCCTCGTTCAGATCAGTGCTGTCCTCAATCGCGGGCTTCTCGGCCAGATGGCGCGCGCGGGCCGATTCGCTCATCCGCCAGGTCAGGCCCTCATCGACCATCCCCTGAATCTCGGCCTCGGCCCTTGAGAGTTCGGCCATAGCGGCCCGACGTGCCTCGATCTTGTCGAGGATATTTCCCAGCACGACCGCCGCCTTCTCGGCATCCTGAGGCTGACGGATCAGCGGCGAGGCGCGGACATAGGCATCCTCCATGATCCGCGCAAGGGCGGCGCGACCGGCGGCGCTGTCAGTTCCGGCCAGCAGGTCATGACACAGGGCCGCACGCCCCTCATCAACGGGGGCCAGCAATTCCAGCCGGGATTCGACGCGGCTGGCAAGGCCCGGATAGGCCGCACACAGCGCCAACACCATGCTTTCCAGCGTGGCATCTCCCGCATCCTGCTGACCAAGTGGCGTCGCCCTGGTCTGTGCTCGTGCGGGTTCAGGCTGCCCGCGCCTGCCGCGCCAGTCGCGGGGACCGGGTGTCAGCCGCCCTGCCCCGCGCCTGCCGCCGAACAGTTCGAACCGGCGTTCCTTCAGTGCGGCGGTATAGTGATTGCGCGTCGCCTCATCCGGGATCAGCGCGATGGACTTGCGTAGGCTGGCATCCAATGCGGCGCGGCGTTCGGGGCTGTCGAATTCCCGCCCCTCGACCTCGCGCTCCCACAGCAGATCAACCAGCGGTCGCGCCCCGTCCAGAAGCTTCTGCAAGGCTCCCGCCCCATGCGCACGGATCAGATCATCTGGATCCTGCCCGGTGGGCAGGGTCACAAAGCGCAACGCCTGCCCCGGACCGGTCATTGGCAGGGCCAGATCAATCAGTCGCAATGCCGCGCGTTGCCCGGCTGCGTCACCATCCAGCATAATCACCGGCTCGGGAGAGATGCGCCACATCAGGCGCAGCTGATCCTCGGTAATCGCGGTGCCTAGGGGCGCAACCGCACCCTCGAACCCCGCCAGCGACAGGGCGATGACATCCATATAGCCTTCAGCCACGATCAGCGGCGCCCCCCTCGACACGGCGGAACGGGCAGCCGCGACGTTGTAGAGGTTGCGACCCTTGTCAAACAGCGCGGTTTCCGGGCTGTTCAGGTATTTCGCCCGCGCATTCGGGTCCATCGCGCGACCGCCGAAAGCGATGGCACGCCCGCGTGCATCGCGGATCGGGAAGATAATTCGGCCACGGAAACGATCATAGGGCGTGCCGCCATCATCCGGCACGATGATCAGCCCGGCCTCATCCATCACGTCCTGTGGGATGCCCTTTTCCTTAAGCGCGCTCAGCAGCCCCTGCCGGGTGTCAGCCGCAAAGCCGAGCTCGAACCTGTCGATCCCCGCCTGATCCAGACCGCGGCCCGACAGATATTCACGCGCGGCACCCCCCTGCCCGGTCCCAAGCTGCATGCGGAAATGCCGGGTCGCGGCCTCCATGGCGTCGGCCAATACGCTTCGGCGGTCGGCTTTTTTGGCCTCAGCCGGGTCGCGTTCGGGCATGGGCAGGCCGGCTTCGGCAGCAAGCACCTTGACCGCCTCGATAAAATCCAGCCCGTCGGATTCGCGCAGAAAGGTCAGCGCATCGCCTTTGGCGTGACATCCGAAGCAGTAATAGAAACCCTTCTGGTCATCGACATGGAAGGACGCGGTCTTTTCGCCGTGAAAAGGGCAAGGCGCCCACCAGTCACCCTTGGCCTGATTGGAGCGGCGCAGATCCCAGGTCACCTTCTTGCCCACGATCCGGCTGACCGGAACGCGGTTGCGCAATTCGTCAAGAAAGCTGGGCGAGATCGACATGCTCGTGAATATCGGCGTAGAGGCGCGTCCCGACAAGCCCCTATGCGCCGACGGCACCAAAGGCGAGCGTGCCATAGTGCCGATACAAAGCCGCACGATCCAGACGCCCGCCCTCACGATACCAATTCGTCACCCCGGTCAGCATCGCAATCAGCGCCATGGTCGTCAGCCGCGTATCGCCGATCCGCATCACGCCCGCCGCGACACCATCATCAAGAATGTCGTTCAAGGCTGCCTCATATCGCCGCCGCAGGCCCACGATCTCGGCATGGTTTTCCGGCGTCAGATTGCGAAGTTCCATATAGGACAGAAACACGCTGTCTGCCCGATCAAGGCTGGTGTCGATGTGAAACCTGATAAAACGCTCCAACCGAGCCAACGGCGGCAGATCCGGATCGTCGCGCCACTCATCAAGCAGACCCACCATATGATCGCGCAGAAGATCGGCCAGCAGCGCCTGCTTATCGCTGGTATAGGCGTAGAGCGTGCCGACCTGCACACCCACCTCGCCCGCAATCTGGCGCATCGAAACGGCGGCATAACCGTGTCGCGCAAAGAGCTTTCGCGCCGATTCACGGATCAGCGGCCCGGTGATCTCAGCGCGCGACCCGTGCGTTCGTGCCATCAGCGAACCGGGGGAGAGCCGCGCATGGCGCTGACACCGATAAGGTCGTGAAAATCGTCCGGCGCTTTCGCCAGCAACTCTTCCGCCAGATCGCGACCCATCGCGGGCCCGTCCGCCCGATTTCCGCGCCGCTCACCGTCAAACCTGCGCGACCCGTCCGGCAACAGAATTTCGCCGCGCAGCCAAAGGTGCTCGCCGTCAAGTTCGGCCAGCCCAGCAATCGGCGTTTCACAGGAACCATCAAGTCGCCCCAGAAACGCACGTTCTGCCTCGACACGAGCGGTCGTGTCAGCATCAGTGATCGCAGACAGAAGCGAGGCCACGCGTTCATCGTCCCGCCTGCGCTCGACCCCGATCGCGCCTTGCGCAAGGGCTGGCAGCATCTCTTCGGGATCTATGGCACTTTGCGCCAGTTCGGGTTGACCAAGCCGGTTCAGCCCGGCCATCGCCAAAAAGGTCGCCTGCGCCACACCATCCGTAAGCTTGCGCATCCGCGTCTGAACATTGCCGCGAAACTCGACCATGTGCAGATCCGGGCGACGATACAGCAGCTGCGAACGTCGGCGCAGCGAGGATGAGCCCACCACAGCCCCCTGCGGCAGATCAGCGATGGTCGCAAAGTCATGGCTGACGAAAGCGTCACGAACATCCTCGCGCGGAAGGTAGCAATCGATGATCAGCCCGTCGGGCTGCAAGACCGGCATATCCTTCATCGAATGCACAGCGATGTCGATCCGCCGATCCAGCAGCGCATCCTCTATCTCGCGGGTGAACAGGCCCTTGCCGCCGATGGACTGCAGGGACTGGTTCTGTATCCGGTCGCCAGTGGTCTTGATCGCCACAATCTCAAAACTGTTCTCGGCCAGGCCATGCGCCTGCATCAACCTGTCGCGGGTCTCATACGCCTGTGCAAGCGCCAGCGGAGAGCCGCGCGTGCCGATTTTCAGCGTGTTCTCGGAATTGGGCCAATCGATCATTGGCCAGCCATAGCCCCGGCAAGCCCGCTTGACAATGCCGGGCGGGCTGCGTTGAACGGTCGCGGAAAGCGAGGCATCCATGACCAAGAAAATCCTGCGCGCCCTTGCCGGGGAACGCCTGCCCACGCCGCCGATCTGGATGATGCGGCAGGCCGGACGCTATCTGCCGGAATACCGCGCGACGCGGGCGCAGGCCGGTGATTTCCTGTCGCTGTGCTACAACCCCGAACTCGCCGCCGAAGTGACCCTGCAGCCGATCAGCCGCTATGGGTTCGACGCCGCTATTCTGTTTGCGGATATCCTGCTGGTGCCGCAGGCGCTTGGTGCCGATCTCTGGTTTGTGACCGGCGAGGGACCGCGCCTGTCGACCGTCACCGATGCCGGCGGGGTCGCGGCACTGAAGCCTGCCGATGCCGTGCATGATACGCTTGCCCCCATCTATCAGACGTTGCGCATTCTCACGCGAGAGCTGCCGAAAGACACAACCCTGATTGGCTTTGCCGGTGCCCCCTGGACCGTCGCGACCTATATGATCGCAGGGCGCGGAACACCCGATCAGGGTCCGGCCCATCGGTTCAAGGACGCCGACCGTGCCGCATTCTCGATGCTGATTGATCGCATCACCGATGCAACAATCGAATACCTGTCAGCACAGATCGACGCCGGTGCAGAGGTCGTCAAGTTGTTCGACAGCTGGGCAGGCAGTCTGAAAGGCAAGGATTTCGATGATTTCGCGATTGCCCCTGTGACCCGCATCATATCGGCCCTGAATCAGCGCCACCCGACAATCCCCGTCATCGCCTTCCCCAGAGAGGCCCGCAGCCGCTATGAAGGTTTTGCCAGGGCAACCGGCGCGGATTGTGTCGCGCTCGACAATTCAGTCGACGCGCAATGGGCGGCAGCGAATCTTCAGACCGACGGATGCGTACAGGGCAATCTGGACCCGCGTCATATGGTCACGGGCGGGCAGGCCCTGATAGATGAGACCCGCGCCATCGTATCTGCCTTCCGCAACGGCCCGCATATCTTTAACCTGGGCCACGGGATCACACCCGATGCGGACCCTGAAAATGTTGCGCTGATGGTTGATACCGTGCGCAATAGCTGACGCATGTGGGTCATCGCCACATTGATTGCCGCCCTTGCGCAGACCGGGCGCAATGCGGCGCAAGCTGGGCTGAGCGGCCAGATCGGTACCATCGGCGCAACCGCCGTCCGCTTCTTCTTCGGTCTGCCCTTCGCGATCTTATGGCTGCTGGCATTGGCAGCCACGTCGCCCCTGCCCCCAATATCCGGCGCGACATTGGTATGGACCGCAGTTGGTGCAGGCACTCAGATTGCCGGGACCGCCTTCATGCTGGTGACAATGCGCGGGCAGGGTTTCGGCGTGGCTACGGCATTGATGAAGACAGAGCCGGTGACACTTGCAATCTTCGGCGCGTTGTTCCTGGCAGAGCCGCTCGGCCTTCCGCGACTCAGCGCGATCCTGCTGGCAGTATTTGGCGTGATCCTGGTTTCGGGCGCGCAGTGGTCCCGGGCCAATCTTCGCAATGTCGCGACGGGGATCACGGCGGGTGCTCTGTTCGGGTTGTCGTCAATCGGCTTTCGGGGCGCAATCCTGACCCTTCCCGGCGACGGTGCCGTTCTGCGCGCAAGCGTCATACTGGTTATCGGCCTGTTTATGCAGGCAGCGGCCATGCTGTGCTGGATGCTTTGGCGCGACCGTCCGGCACTGAGCGCAATTGCACGAAGCTGGCGCATATCACTCGCCGCCGGTGCGCTCGGCGCCTGCGCCTCGCTCTTCTGGTTCATCGGCTTTGCACTGACATCTGCCGCCAATGTGCGAACCGTCGCATTGGTAGAGGTCCTGTTCGCTCAGATCCTTTCCGCCCGCCTGTTTCGCGAAGGCACATCGCTGCGCAAACTGGCAGGAGTCACCATGATCGTGGGCGGAGTTGTCCTGCTGATCCGCATCGCCTGAAACCACGATCCTGAAATCCTGAGATTTCCTCTTGTGGTCGCCTGCTTACCGCTGCTAAACGCGTCGACGGAGACGTGGCCGAGTGGTCGAAGGCGCTCCCCTGCTAAGGGAGTATACCAGAGATGGTATCGAGGGTTCGAATCCCTTCGTCTCCGCCACATATCATTGATTTTATTAAAAATATTGCCACATCTTAATCTTACCTGCCATCCAACCTGCCATTGAGAAAACGCTTTAGGGCGTAATCAGACCTTTATTCACGGCACTGTATGCTGGCGAGACTGAGTGAATCGGGTCAGCGCATGCCAGCACGAAGTCACCTCATGCCGTGCAACCCGTTGCAACCCTGCATGAAGTAATAGCGACAGTCCGGAATACGGTCGCGAAAGAACCGGGCCCCCTGCGCATCCCACCATATGATTTTCAAAAGATCCCCCCGGCACCCGCGGAACACGAACAGGTGGCCCGAATACGGGTCTTCCTCCGGCGTCTTCTCGGTTTACGCCGCCAGCGTGTTGAACCCGCATCGCATGCCGGTGACCCCGGCCGCCAGCCAGATCCGCGTGTTGCTCTGCATCGGGATCAAGTCATCAGGCCCTGGACCAGCCCCAGAACCGACGAGAGCTGCGTCGGACCCTCCAGCACGATCCGTCGTCCGTCCGACGGCGTGATCTCGACCCGCCGCGCAAGAACTGGATCACCCGTCGGCCCGCGCGCCTCAAGGTCAGATCCAGGATCAGGCTCGGCGGCCAAGCCGGTGATCTCGACTGGTAAGAAGAAGCTGCCATCTCCGGGATCTTCAGGCACGTCAACTTCGGCCGGCGCAAAGCGCGGATCACGCAGCCAGGTGAAGACCAGGTTCGAACTCATCGCATACCGCGGCGGCACCGAGACGCCCGGCGCGCGCAGCTGACCGCAGATCGAGCGTTTCTCCTCGTCAGACCAGAACCGCTTCCTCTGCGACTTCTTGCCCGCAATAACGTGCCTCAAGATGTCCGTGATCAATCATGGACATTATCCGCAGAAGACCACCAACGTCAGTGCGGGCACAACCGAAGGATATTCTGAAAGGGACCGGCATCACCGTCAAATATGCGAAAGAATTTTTAAGCTATCATGTATGATTAGCATTTTTGGTTGGGTTCGCTGCGGCATCAACCATTCAACTATCAGGCTCACTGGAAGTATTTGGGCTCGTAACGAAGGCGTACTCATAATTGAACGGTCAAAAGAATATGCGGCAAAACGTCGCTAAGTTTAAAGGTCGACGCTGGTCAGCTCAACTCCGTGGGAACGGATGCGCTCCTGCTCTTCCACATCCAAGCCCATGTCAGTTATAGCCCGCTGAATTTGCTTCAGGTCGCAGATTTTATACAGAGCACGCGACTTGAAGCGACTGCTGTCTGCCAGCAAGATCGTCTTTGTAGATGCCGCGATCATCGCGCGTTTCACCTCCACCAGCTCCAGCACGGTGTCAGACGCACAGTTCGAGTCAATGGCTTGGGCGGTAAGGAACAGCAGGTCGCAACGCACATTTTCAAGAAAGGATATGCCCGGCTCGCCGTAAAGGCTGAACGCCCCGAATCTGTTCGAGCCTCCTGGGACAAGCAGCTTGATCAGCGGCTTATATGTCAGCTTGTGCGCGACGCAGATATCGTTGGTGATGACAGTAAGTGGAAAATCCAGCTTCGAAATGGCGTCCGCCAGATCATGCATGATCGTGCCGGTGTCGATCAGGATGCTCTGATCCGGTTGAATATACGTCACAGCCTCCGCAATGATCGCGGCCTTTTCCTCTACCGCGGTGCGTCGAGCGAGATCCGTGCTGGGTTCGTAGGTCGCGGATTGGCGCATACGGACCGCACCCCCGTGGGTGCGGCTTAGAAATCCTTCTTTCGCCAGCAAGTCCAGATCGCGGCGTATTGTCGATACCGAAGCGTTGAAACGTTCCGCAAGGTCCTGCGTCGTTCCTGAAAAGTGAATATTGAACCAATCCATCATGAGTTCCCTGCGTTCCGCCGGAAGCAGTTCTTCGTTGCTGGGCTCGGTTGGGTCACTCACGTTTCTCTTCCTCGGATGGCTGGCGCATATTTTTTTGCGAACGCTCTTGCCATTTTCGGCCGTCGGACCAACAGGGTCAACTGAATCAGAGCATGTTGGGTAGCCACAACACAATTTGAGGAAACGCCACAAGCAAAAGCGTACCGAAGCAAAGCAGGATGAAAAACGGCAACGCAGCCCTTACGGTGCGCCCAAGCCCCTGAGATGTCAGTCCCTGAAGGATGTAGAGGTTCAGGCCGACTGGCGGCGTCAGGGCGCTCAGCTCGATCATGATCACCAGGAACACGCCGAACCAGATAGGATCGAACCCAGCCTGCACGATCAGCGGTACCGCGATAGGAACTGTCATCACAGTCATGGATGTCCCGTCGATGAACATGCCCAGAAGGATGTAGAGCAGTGCAAGGATTGCCAGCAAACCCAGCGGCGAAAGCTCCATCGTCGTGATCGATTCGGTAATCATTACCGGCAAGTGCATGAATGCCAAAGCCGCGGACAGGAATGATGCAGTCGCAATGAGAATACAGATCATCGCCGATATGCGGATTGTCGCCATGAGCGAGGCCGAAATCATGGCGAAGGAAAACTGCCGCGTGACCAGCACGATAACAAGCGTAACGGCGACACCGACCGCCGCAGCCTCGGACGGTGTTGCGAGTCCAGTATAGATCGACCCCAGTACCAGGGTCATCAGCAGCAGGATGGGAAAGAGCTCCCACAACCCTTGTGCCATCTCAGCAAGGCTGGCAGGCTGGCGATCAGCGGGCTCTATGCCCGGCTTCAGCAGCGACACCAGTATGATATACCCCGAATAAAGCACAGCCATCATCACGCCCGGCACAACACCAGCAGCAAATAGCTTGACGATCGATACCTCTGCCAGGACACCGTAGATGATCATCGCGATGGAAGGTGGGATCAGCAGCCCGAAGGTTCCTGCGCCCGCGAGCGATCCAGATGCAAGATCGGTGTTGTAGCCGCGCTTCATCAGTTCAGGTATCGTGATTTTCCCAACCGTGGCGGTTGTCGCATTGCTTGATCCAGATATGGCGGCAAAAATCGTGCACCCTATCACGTTTGTATGTAAGAGCCCGCCGGGAATCCGTGAAACAAGCGGCGACAGACCACGAAAAAGGCGTTGCGACAGATCTGTTCTGAAGATCATGTCGCCCATCCATACAAAGATCGGAATGGCTGCCAACTCCCACGATACAGCACTGGACGCAATGACCTTGGACGCAATGCTGCCGATGCGGGCGAGGTCGAACTCGTGAATAAAGTAAAGCGAACCGACGCCGATCATGGTGAGGCCAGCGAAAATCCAGATTCCGGAGCCCAGGAAGACGACCACCATGGCCATCAGGATGAGAGATGAGGAGGCAAGGGTCATGGAGTTTCCTATCTCAGAGATTGAGGCTTTCATTTCCGTCGTGGCCGACCACGACAAGCCGCAGAAGCCGAACGAAAAGATGCAGTGCCAGCAGCCCTAGCCCGGTCAATAAAATCGCTTCGGGAATCCAAAGCGGGATTGGCAGGTAGTGTTCGCTGGTCGTGCCGCGCGACCACATGCGCGACATCGTCCGATAGACAAAAGTCATCAGCCAGAGCACCAGGACACCGGTGGTGATCGTAGCAAATGCTTCCGCCCAGTAGCGCCCTCTCGATCCCAGCATGTTCGTGACGGCGCTGATGCGGATCATGCTTCCTTCTTCCATCGTCCATGCAAGCGCCAGAAAGGTGATCGCTGCCACACCGTATCCGACCAGAACGTCTGTCATGAAGGTAGAGCGCGAGAAGAAGCGCATGACGATTTCGACGATGATCAGCCCAACCATCAGCGCAAGAAGGATCGCGGCCAGGCCCGCCGCGATCTTGTTCAGAGTTGAAGAAACCAGCCCGATTGCCCGCAACCAAGCCGGTCCGCGTTCGATCGCGTCGGCAGGTTGTTCCGACTCGTGAAGCGAAGATTTTTCTGCCATTTTGCGCGCCTACTGACGCATATCTTCAAAAGCGGTCAGAATCGCCTGCCCGCGCTCGCCTGTTTCCTCCAGCCAGGCATCGCGCACCGTAGACGCGGCTTCACGCAGTACATCGTAAACCTCGGACGGGACGTCTTCGTCCAAGGTGATTGTCATACCGTTTTCACGCATATTCTCATAGGGGCTGGTGCGGGTTTCCTCCATCACCGACCAGGCGTACTTGTCACAGTCAGCTATCGTGTCGGTCAGCGCGGCCTGAGCGTCTTCCGGCAGCGCGTCGAAGGCATCCTTATTAGCGTGAGCAACGAACAGCGCCATCGCGTAGTTAACCTCGGTAAAATCGGTGACATAGTCCCAGATCGAGATCTGCTCACCGCCCTCCGCAGATGTCAGCACAGCGTCGATGCCTCCGGTGGAGAGTTGGGGCACCAAGTCGGACCAGGCAATCTGTAGCGGTGCAGCCCCTGTTTCCTTGAAGGTTTCTGTACTGTTGACGTCATAGGTCCGAATGCGCAGCCCTTTCAACGCATCGACCGAGTCAATGGCTACGTTCGCGTGCACACCGCTCGGCGCGTTTGGCAGGGCCCATAAAAGCACCATGTTATTGTCTGCAAAGACCTTCTCATATTCGGGCCGCGCCGCCTGCCACAGCATGTAGGCCTCTTCGGGGGTGCTCGCGATAAATGGGATCGAGCTAAGGTTGAAGATCGGATCAATGCCGCTCATCTGCGTCAGCAGGGTCACGGCCGCGTGCACACTGCCGTCCTGAACCGCGTCAAAATGGTCCGATGATTTGAAGCCAAGTGCGCCGCCACCTTGATAGGTGATATCGATTGAATCTCCGGCGATTTTTTCGATTTCTTCGATGCAGTACGCCGCGGTACGTCCCGTCGTTCCGCTAAGGTCGTATTCATCCGAAAAATCCCATTTGACCGGCTCGGCCACGGCCGCAGTTGAGCCAATAAATAGACTGATGGCCGTCGATGCGGCGGTAAGTTTCAGCGTCGCTGTCATTTTGCACTCCTCCCTCTTTCAAGAATCGTTCATTCGAGCAGGCGCGATGATCCAGTTTTGTATGATTCGCGCAAAATCAAATGTGTCGATGTGCACATACGATCATAAACGATCATCAAAGTCAATTAATTATGCGCTAACCCTAGTTTACACACTTAAATAGCGCGAATGAATGGAGCGACCTGGCTGCCCTTGCTACGCTTTCTCTCTCTTTATTGATTGTTTATGCTTGACTCGATTATTAACGGTCATCTATCATCACAAACGCTCAATATAGTATGGGCTTTATGAACAGTTCCAATTCGACATCGGGAAGCGAGAGGCAGATGGCTACATCAACAACGAAGTGGGCAGCCATTCCGTCCCTCGACCATGTACAGTCCGCCCCCCGCCTTCCCGAGGCGGTCGATATATGCGTCATCGGCGGAGGGATCGCCGGAACCGCAACGGCATTGTTTCTTGCAGAGGCCGGGTACTCCGTCTGCCTCTGCGAAAAGGGGCGTATCGCAGGCGAGCAATCTTCTCGCAATTGGGGCTGGACCCGGCAGATGGGGCGCGACCCGCTGGAGATGCCGCTTACCATTCAGAGTCTCAACTTGTGGCGAAATCTGCAGGGAAGGTTTGGAATTGATGCCGGATATCGCGAGACCGGGATTGTCTATCTTTGCAAAAAGGACTGGGAGGTTGAGCAAGCCAAGGGCTGGGCACAGACCGGACGGCAATATGGGCTACCCCTCCAGGAGCTGTCCCAGGCCGAGATGAAACAGCTTGTGCCCGACTTTCCTACGAGCGGTTTTTACGGACTTCACACCTCATCGGACGGCCTTGCCGAACCTTCCAAGGCTGTGCCCGCAATGGCAGAGGCCTCACGCCGTCTTGGCGCAACAATCCTGCAGGATTGCGCCGTGCGCGGTGTCGAGACCGAGGCGGGACAGGTTTCGGGCGTCGTGACCGAACGTGGTGCGATCAGGTGCAGTCGCGTTGTGGTGGCCGGCGGTGTCTGGTCTCGACTGTTTCTAGGCAACCTCGGCGTCGACTTTCCTCAGCTCAAGTTGCTCGCCACTGCTGCAAGGATCGAGAACAATGACGGTGGGCCCCGGCTTCCGGTTGGGACACTAAATTTTGGTCTTCGCCCTCGTCTCGACGGCGGGTTTACTCTGGGTCCGCGAAATCGTGACATTGCGCCGATCGTTCCCGACAGTTTCAGGCTGCTGCCGGACTTCCTTCCCGTCTATCTGAAGAGCTGGCGGCAGATACGTCTGCGATTGGGGCGCGAATTCCTGAGCGAATGGGCGATACGGCGCAATTGGTCGCTGGACCAAAGCACGCCGTTTGAGGAAATGCGCATTCTCAATCCGGAACCACCCGTCTGGCTTATCCGCAAGACGCTGCGCAATCTAAGGCAAACGGTGCCCGCCTTCGCCAATGCGCGCCTGACACATGCGTGGAGCGGGATCATCGACGCAACCCCTGACGGCGTCCCGGTCATTGATAAAGTCGCCAGCGTTCCCGGCCTGTTCATCGCGTCCGGGCTGTCGGGACATGGTTTTGGAGCTGGCCCGGCCGTAGGCCAGATGATGGCAGAGATCGTCATGGGCAAGAAAACGACTGTAGACGCATCACCCTTTGCTTTGGGGCGCTTTCGCACGTCGCGAAAGGCGGCTCAGCCTGCGTTGGATGATGCGGCGTGAACGACCTCAACACTATCACAATGGGATGAAATCAGTATGAGCTGGCGCATTGGCGTGGATTCCGGCGGGACCTTTACGGATATTTGCCTGTTCGAAGAAGAGACGGGACGGATGGAGATATGGAAGAGCGCCTCTACGCCAGACGATCCGTCCAGAGGAATCTTGGACGTGGTCTCCGAAGGGCTTCAGAATGTAGGTGGCGATCTGTCACAGGTCAGCTTCTTCGGACATGGAACCACCGTTGCGACAAATGCCCTGATCGAGCTCAAAGGCGCAAAAACCGCGCTTTTGACCACTGATGGTTTCCGCGATCTTCTGGAGATCGGTCGGCAGAAGCGGCCCAGCCTGTATGACATGTTCGCTGAGAAACCTCAGATTCTCGTACCTCGCGACCTGCGGCTGAACGTAAAAGAGCGGCTTAGGGCAGATGGAACGGTAGAAGTTTCATTGGACGAAGAGCAGTTGCGCGAAATCGTCAACGGATTGGCCGACAAGGATATCGAGGCTGTCGCCATTGGCTTCCTTTACAGCTTCATGAACCCGCAGCATGAGCGTATCGTTGAAGATCACGTCAAAGAACAGCTGGCGGACGTCTTCGTATGCACCTCACACGCGGTAGCGCCCGAGTTCCGGGAGTATGAACGGTTTTCAACCACGGTTGTGAATGCCTTCCTCGGCCCTGTCATGCAGCGCTATATTCGAAGGTTGAAAGATCGGCTGATCGGCAATGGCCTACGGATAGCGCCGCATTTGACGCAATCGAACGGGGGCGTAATTGGATTTGAAACTGCGGCCCAATTTCCGGTCAGGACATTGCTATCCGGACCCTCGACCGGCGTAATCGCCGCGCAGGAAATTGCTGCTTATGCAGGGTTCGATGACATCATCACCTTTGATGTTGGTGGAACGTCGTCCGATGTTGCGCTGCTGAAAGGGCGCCAGTGCAAGAAGACTGGTGAAGCTGAGGTCCACGGCTATCCGATCAAGGCGCCAATGCTGGACATACATACGGTTGGCGCCGGCGGAGGTTCGATCGCATATGTCGATACGGGCGGCTTGCTGAAGGTGGGCCCTGAGAGCGCCGGCGCGAACCCAGGGCCGGTTTGCTACGATCTTGGCGGCACCGCCCCAACGCTGACCGATGCGAACATCGTGCTACAGATACTGAACCCGGAACGCATTCTTGGCGGCCGGATGAAGGTCGCATTCGACAAGGCGAAGGATGCGATCGGCGGTTTGGCCGGCCAGCTTGGAATGTCGACCGAAGAAACCGCGCAGGGCATCATCCACGTCGCCACCGCGAATATGGCGAAGGCGATCAGGGTAATTTCCGTTCAGCGAGGTCACGACCCCAGAGACTATGCGCTTATGGCCTTCGGGGGAGGTGGCCCGCTTCACGCCGCCAGATTGGCGCGTGAACTTGACATGACACGGGTTATTGTTCCGCCCACGCCCGGCGCACTATGTGCGGTCGGACTGCTCATGACAGATTTGAAGGCGGATTTTGCGCAAAGCCTTTTGTCCGACCTGTCAACGCTCACACCGGACACTGTTTCGACCGCTCTGTCGGATCTGGAGGTTTCGGCCGGTGAGTGGTTCGACCATGAAGGTATAGCCGCCGAAAACCGGGTTCTGCAGCGAACTGCCGATCTTCGCTATCTTGGCCAGAACTACGAGCTTCAGGTCTCGTTCCCGGATGGCGAGGTTTCAGATCAATCCTTCGCCACATTGCGTGAACGCTTCGAAGAGGCTCATCAACAGCGTTACGGATTCGCACCGCCAGACGAAAAGGTCGAGCTGGTCACGCTGCGTCTTGAAGCCGTTGGGCTCGTCAAGAAAGCGGCGGTCCAACGGGCGGTTTCGATTGAAGATGGCGAAGAGCCTGTCCCTGCCGCGACGCGTCCGGTTTGGCTCTCGGAAACGCAAGGCACCGTTGATTGCCCGATCTATCAGCGGAAAGACCTTAGGCCGGGGCATAAATTCCGCGGTCCTGCCATCGTCGAGCAGATGGACACAACCACCTTGGTCTTGCCCGAAATGAACGCATATGTGGACGACTATTCCAACCTTATCCTGGAGGACGCCAGATGAGCGATCTGGATCCAATCACTATCGAGGTCATCGGCAGCGCCTTTTCCTCAATCGTCGAAGAAATGGGTGAGGCCCTGGTTCGGTCAAGCTATTCGACCAACATCAAAGAGAGGCGCGACTGTTCGACTGCACTGTTTGACCACCGTGGAAATACACTTTGCCAGGCCGAGCACATCCCGATGCATCTCGGCAGCTTCATCGGGATCATTTCCCACATTACAGAACGCTATGACACGAGCGAGATCCGGCCAGGTGACGTGTTCATGGGCAATGATGCCTATGTCGGCGGGGCGACGCATCTGCCCGACATCGTGCTGGCAGAGCCGATCCATGTCGAGGACCGCCTTGTTGCATGGTCAATCAATACTGCCCATCACGCCGATTTTGCGGACCGCGGACATGCGCATATCTATCAGGAAGGTATTCGCATACCTCCTGTACGGCTGTACCGGGAAGGCAAGCTGCAAGATGATGTACAGGACATTTTTCTGCTGAATTGCCAGGTGCCCGGAGAGCGCTTGTCAGACCTGCGTGCACAGCTATCCGCCAACAAGCTGGGGGTTCTTCGCATGCAGGATCTTTGTCGTAAATACGGCGTGGAAACGGTGCTGCAGGCCGGAGATGCACTACTTGATTATGCAGAGCGAAAGATGCGTGCGGGGATTAGCCAAATTCCAGATGGCACCTATGAATTCAGCGATGTGTTCGAAAGCAACCAGACGGCGGAAAGACTGGACCTTTCAGTGGCGATTACCGTCGACGGGGACAACATGCGGCTGGTGTTCGAAGCACCGCCGCAAATCAAGGCGGGGCTGAACATGGTCTATACGGCCCTGCTTGCATCTTGCTTCTATGCTGTAAAATCTGCCATCGACCCCACCATTCTACCCAATGCGGGTTTATCGCGTCCGCTGTCGGTCGAGGCGCCGAAGGGATCGATTCTCAACTGCGAGCACCCGGCTGCCGTTGACGGCAGAATTGCGGCAAGTCAGCGCGTGGCGGACCTGATACTGGGCGCACTCGCCAAAGCAATGCCGGGCCGAATTGCAGCGGCGGGCAACGGCTGCTGTACTGGGGCTACTTTCTCCGGGACACGCTCCAACGGTGATCTCTGGGTTTATCTTGAAACGATCGCCGGTGGCGGGGGCGCCAGGCCCGGAGCAGATGGTTTAAGTGGCATTCAGGTTCATATGACCAATACCTCTAACCTGCCCGTCGAAGGGCTGGAGCGGGAGTTCCCCCTTTCGCTCTTACGTTACGAGTTGGTTGACGGCTCTGGCGGCGCCGGCACTTATCGAGGCGGTATGGGCGTGCGAAGGGTCTATCGCGTCGAAGCTGAGTGCCGGCTGTCTATCGATACATCAAGGTTGACGTCGCGCCCCTGGGGTCTTGAAGGCGGGGATTATGGCAGCAGCACCGTCCTCGACCTTGGTGACGGCGTTGATCGGTTTGATGGTATGATCGACTTGCGGCCGGGCCAGATTGTGGAAATTGCAACGGCGGGGGGCGGCGGTTATGGTCCGGCCTCGGACAGGGATGACGCAGCTCGCCAGCGTGACATGGTCGAATCCCGAATTCACTGAAAACGGACACTGGAACCACATTGCACGGCAGCCATTCTGAGACCGGGCAGCAACGGTCGCAAATGGATACCGGATCAAGGAAAAGGCAAACAAATGAACTACCAACCAAGTGCCAACCGCTATGATAAAATGGTGTACAACACTTGCGGCAAGAGCGGTCTGAAACTACCGGCGATTTCGTTGGGGCTTTGGCATAATTTCGGTCACGATACGTCCCATGAGACAAAGCGTCTTATCTGTCAGGCCGCCTTCGACAGCGGGATCACCCATTTTGATCTGGCGAACAATTATGGCCCGCCGGCCGGTGGCGCCGAAGAGGCCTTTGGCGAAATCCTGCGAAACGATTTTCGCGGCTACCGGGATGAATTGGTCATATCAAGCAAGGCCGGCTGGGAGATGTGGGACGGCCCATACGGCAACGGCGGCAGCAGGAAGTACCTTTTGGCATCCTGCGATCAGAGCCTGGCCCGACTTGGGGTCGACTATGTCGACATCTTTTATTCCCACCGGTTCGATCCCGAAACGCCGCTTGAGGAAACAATGGGTGCCCTTGACCAGATCGTTCGATCCGGAAAAGCGCTGTATGTCGGGATTTCCTCTTACAATTCTGAGATGACGCGGAAGGCAGAGGCGATCCTTAGCGAACTTGGAACGCCATGTCTCATTCATCAACCAAGCTACAATATGTTTAACCGGTGGATCGAACGAGATGGTCTGAAGGATACACTTTCCGAGCTTGGCATTGGTTCCATCGTCTTCACGCCGCTCGCCCAGGGGATGCTCACGAACAAGTATCTGAACGGCGTGCCCGAGGGTAGTCGAGCGACAAGCGATTCTTCTTTGAGTCAGAACATGCTGACCGATGAAGTGCTGGGCAATATCAGAAAGCTTAACGCAATTGCGGAACGGCGTGGTCAAACACTGGCCCAGATGGCAATTGCCTGGGTCCTGCGCGGCGGCGCAATCACCTCCGCCCTGATCGGGGCGTCACGGCCACAACAGGTTCTGGATTGCGTAGGGGCGCTTGATAACCTCGATTTCACCCCCGCAGAGCTCGAAGAGATTGATCAATATGCGGTGGAAGCGGACATCAACCTGTGGGCACGCTCTTCAAACACATAAAGCGAAGGTTAGACAGCAATGAAGCTTTCATTGTCGGACGGCGCTGCAATCATACCAGTTCTTTCTTTGTGCGACGTCGCTGCGGGCGTCGAGATGCTCAAGAGAGTTTTTGGCTTTGATTTGGCGCATGACGACGCGTTTGGCCTTGAGCTGGTGCTCGGAAATCAGAGGCTTCGCGTTGTCGAAAGATTCGAGACTGTCGGCGCGCTGCGAGCACAACATCTGGCACTATCCGTTCCCGACACCGATGTTGCGATGCACGAATGCCTGGCGCGTGGCGGAACCCTGGCCAATACGATGACACCGAACGGCCCCGAAGAAATAGATGAGTTCTGGGAACAGGGCGTCCGGTATGTTTTTTTTGATGGTCCCGAAGGCAGCCTGATCGAACTATGTGCAAAAAAGGGTAGTACCGGCTCACCGCATTGGGGACACGATCATATTGGAATTTGCTGTGACGAGGTCGGTAAGGAAGCCTCGCTGTTCCTGAAAATTGGCTGTAAAATCGTCGCAAAACACACCCTGCTTCAGCCTGACAGCAGGACAGAAGTTATGTTCTTAGAGCGGGGTGATACTATCATCGAGTTATTCACGCCGCCGGAAGGTGGCATTGGCGTGGCTGGATGCAGTGCTTGGCTTGGCTGTCTGCACTCTCCTGAGGACGGCACTTTCGAATTGTTATAAGCCGCCGACAAGGAACCTTATGGTACGCTGCGCATGACTGCGAAACGGATCAGGTTGGCCTGCATGTCGGCCAGCATCGCGTCGGCAGTCTGATGTACCAGAACGTCATACAGATTCTGCGCAGCCGCAAGTTCAAGCGCACCACGGGAAGCGATCACGCTTTCAACATCACCCAGGATCTGCTGCAACGGGATTCCACGATGAGCGCACCAAACCAGAAATGAACCGGCGATATCACCTATGTTCTACCACGATCCATGACTGTATCAGACAGGACGTTGCCCACTACGGCGAACGCGGTGAGGGTGCAGAGAATCGCGTGCTTCTCGCGAAGTGCGTCCGCCAGGACCTCCCACTGGGCTTCTGCAGAACCGTCCATCAAACCAGGGACACTTCAAACCGGAAAGCCCTCTTCAGCCCGCTCAAAACTTTCACGACGTCGCGCTTAAACCGAACCCGAAGTGCCAATGGCAATGGTGCTGACATAGTCCATCGTCACAATCGGATGGAAGCACGAAAAAACATCGCCGGGAAGTCCAAATTCAAGTTTCGAGTTCAACGCTTTAACGCCCCGTAAAACTTGGCTGCCGCTTTTGTTGAAAGGCGGTGACACCCTCGACGAAATCGGCGCTGCGACCGGCTTTGCCTTGTAGCTTCGCTTCCAGTTCAAGCTGAGTTGCGAAGTCATTGGCGCCCGACGCCCGCAGCGCTTCGCGAACCGACAGATAAGCGCCGGTCGGACCAGAGGCGAGCTGGCTGGCCCGCGCACCGACCGTTTCGACAAACTCCGGCTCTGGCACGGATTGCCAGATCATCCCCCACTCTGCCGCCTGAGGTGCCGGGATCTTGTCGGCGAACAACATCATGCCCGCAGCCCGTGCATTCCCGACAAGGCGCGGCAGGACCCACGTGCCGCCAGCATCGGGGATCAGGCCGATCTTCGTGAAAGCCTGTGTGAAATATGCGCTCTCGACCGCGATCACGACATCAGCCGCCAGTGCCAGATTTGCACCTGCGCCTGCCGCGACACCATTGACGGCGGCGATCACAGGGGCGCGGCAATTGATCACCGCGTTCAGCATCGGCTCATATTCGCGGCGCAGCGTGCCCTCGATATCGGCGGCGGCCGCCGCATCGCTGAGATCCTGCCCGGAACAGAAACCGGCCCCTGCCCCGGTCATCACGACACAGCGCACATCCTCATCAAGACTTTCCAGAGCCTGTGTGATTTCTGCGCGCATCTTCGTGCTCAGCGCATTCATGACCTCCGGACGGTTGAGCATCAGCGTCGCGATTCCGTCCTTCTTTGCGAAGGTGATGGTTTCATATGTCATGGCAATCCTCCTGCTTGGGGGCAGAATGGCGCGGCGGTGCTGCGGCGAAAAGCCCCGCCGTCGCGTCACGGCGGATAATCCGGCGCTAATCTTTCATGATTTCGGCCAGCCTGGCCTTTTCCTCGGGCGAAAGCGGGGTCGTGGATTCTGCCGTCCTGGCCTCGCGTCTGCTGAGAATGAAGCGCCATCCGAGGATAACCGCGATCAGCGCCATCAGCGGACCAGCCAGATAAAGGATCAGGTTGCCACCTGTGGCGCGGGGTTCGAACAGCACGAATTCCCCATAGCGGTCGGTCACGGCGTCGATCACCTCTTCGTTGCTATCGCCTTCGACAAGGCGTTCGCGCACGTAAAGACGAAGGTCGCGACTGATAGCGGCGTTGGATTCGTCGATGGTTTCGCCCTGACAAACCGGGCAGCGCAGAAGCTTCGAAATGTCGCGGGCGCGTGTTTCCAATACCGGATCGTCCAGCACCTCGTCCGGCTGCACGGCAAGCACCGGCGTCGCAACCAGCAACAGGATCAGCAGCAGATGTTTCATTCTGCCGGCACCGCAGCGGCTGTCTTCCGCCTTGCGCCCGCCGCGACGCGATAGCGCCGGTCGGACAGGCTGATGAAGCCGCCAAGCGCCATGAAACCGCAGCCGAACCAGATCCAGTTCGCGAAGGGCTTGATATAGCTGCGCACGGCCCATCCTCCGTCCTGCTGCTCATCCCCGATCACCAAATAGATGTCGCGAAAGAAGCCGTTGTCTATGCCTGCCTCTGTGGTCGGCATGGCTTGCACGGGATAGATGCGCTTTTCGGGATGCAGCACCGCCACCGCGCGCCCGCCTTTCGCAACGCTCAGCGTTGCTGTTGTCGAGATATAGTTGGGGCCCGGCAGTTCTTCGACGGAAGACAGGGTGATGTCGTAGCCCCCGACCTGAAAGCTCTCGCCGATGCGCGCGGTTCGGATGTCCTCGACCTGCCACGCCATCAGCAGGCTGATCCCGATGAAGGTGACACCCAGACCGGCATGGGCAAGCGCCTTACCCCAATCGGCACGCGGCAGGCGGCGCAGGCGCGACAGCCCCGCAGAGCCGGTGCGGAACCACAGTTCAGCCAATGCGCCAAAGATCAGCCAGGCCCCCAGACCGGCACCGATGACCGCCAGCCCGCTGCGCCCGGTCGAGACGGCGAAGACCAGAATCATCACCGCAAGCGTCAGGAAAATGGCACCGCGCAGCGGCATGAGCACCCGACGCAGATTGCCCCGCTTCCAGGGGATGATCGCCCCAACGGGAAGAACGAAGGCCAGAACGATCATGAAGGGCGTGAATGCCTTTTCGAAAAAGGGCGGCCCGACAGACAGTTTCCGGTCAAAGAACATCTCTGCCACCAGCGGCCAGACGGTGCCGACAAAGACGACCAAAGCCGCGACCGCAAGAAGAATATTGTTGAGAACCAAAGCCCCTTCGCGGGATATCGGGGCAAAAACCCCCTTCGCCTGCATGGAGCCTGCGCGAGCCGCGAAAAGTGTCAGCGCACCGCCAACAAAGACGGCGAGGATGCCTAGGATGAACACGCCCCGCGTCGGGTCAGAGGCGAAGCTATGCACCGATGTCAGGACCCCGGACCGGACGATGAACGTGCCGATCAGTGAAAAGCCGAACGCCATGATCGCTAGCAGGATGGTCCAGCTTTTCAGGACCTCTCGCTTTTCCACGACTATCGCCGAGTGAAGCAGCGCTGCGGCCAGCAGCCAGGGCATGAAGCTTGCATTTTCCACCGGGTCCCAGAACCAGAATCCGCCCCAGCCCAGTTCGTAATAGGCCCACCATGAACCAAGCGCGATGCCGATCGTCAGGAACACCCATGCCGCCAGCGTCCAGGGACGCACCCACCGCGCCCATGCCGCATCGACCCGGCCTTCGATCAGGGCAGCCACGGCAAAAGAAAACGCCATGCTGAGGCCGACATAGCCGAGATAGAGAAACGGCGGATGAAATGCGAGGCCGGGATCCTGCAGCAGCGGGTTCAGGTCTCTCCCGTCGAAGGGCGGCACGTCGAAGCGCAGGAATGGGTTGGAGGTAAAGATGATGAAGCCGTAGAAGGCAGCACCAATGGCCGCCTGAACGGCCAGCACCCTTGCCCTCAGACTTGGCGGAAGGTGCTCGCCGAATGCAGCGGCAGCAGCGCCGAACAAGGCAAGGATGAGCACCCACAGCAGCATCGAGCCTTCATGGTTCCCCCACACGCCGGAGATCTTGTAGATCATCGGCTTCGCGCTGTGAGAGTTATTGTAGACCAGCTGCACCGAGAAGTCAGAGGTCACAAAGGCCACGGTCAGCGCCGCGAAAGACAGCCCGACAAGGCCGAATTGCGCGATTGCGGCTGGCCGCGCTGCCTCCATCCACGCAGGCCAGCCGCGACCGGCGCCGATCAGCGGCACTATGCACTGAAAAAGCGATACCGCGAAGGCGAGGATGAGGGCGAAATGTCCGAGCTCGGCGATCATAGAGGGCTCCCTTGCGGGGCGCAGCATAGCGCCGCTTGCCGGCCGAAACCAGCAACAGAGGCGCGACGACCTGCCGCAGCCCTGTCAGGCCGCGCTTTGGGCTTTGCGATAGGATTGAATCTCGTCCACCACGAAATCACGGAACGCGATGACGCGGCGGGAACTGCGCAGTTCTTCCGGGAAGGCCAGGAACACGGGCACCTCGCCAGATTCGACATCGTCAAACACCCGCACAAGCTCGGGAAAGTCGGCGGTCAGATAGTCAGGCAGAACACCGATCCCCACATCGTTCAGCACCGCCTGAAGGACGCCGAAATAGTTGTTCACCATCAGCAGAGAGCGGGGGTTCTGTTCCAGCAGTTGCTGAACCAGCAGCTTGCCTGCGGCCACCTGCGGCACAGCAGGGTCCTGACAAAGCACCCGGTGCCGCGCCAGATCGGGCACCGACATGGGCCGACCGGCATCGGTCAGATAGCTGCGCGTGGCATAAAGCCGCATCCGGATGTTCAGCAGCCGCCGCCGGATCAGGTCTGACTGGCTGGGTTCCTTCATGCGGATGGCCACATCGGCCTCTCGCATGGGAAGGTCCAGCACACGTTCCTCAAGGATCAGGTTGATCTTCAGATCCGGGTAGAGCGAATAGAGCTTGTTGAGCCGCGGCACCAGCCAGAGCGTGCCGAAGCCGGTGGCCGTGGTCACCTTCAGCTCGCCCATGACGCCTTCTTCCGAATCGCGGATCCGCGCCTCGGCCATGTCCAGCTTGCGCGCCATTTCGGATGTGGCGTTGAACAGCAGTTCGCCCTGCTCGGTCAGAATTAACCCGCGGGCATGGCGATGGAACAGGGTGACGCCAAGCTGTTCCTCCAGACCTCGTATCTGGCGGCTGACAGCGGATTGCGACAGGCGCAGCGAATCACCGGCATGTGTCAGGCTGCCGGCATCGGCGACAGCGTGAAAAATCCGCAGCTTATCCCAGTCCATGTTATGCCTTTTTGCTCATGAGATATGCATTCGTTGCAACTCTTACGCTTTGAACGCGTTTTCGGCAACATATGCAAAACAGCAGATTTCCCTTGGTGGGTCAGAAATGCTGACATATATATGGGTGAACCGCCGCCAGCATGGAGGAGCAAGATGGGGGTTCCAGCACAAAAGGCCTTTTCACTGGCCGATCGCTTCGATCTGGACAAATCGCAGGTACTGCTGAACGGTACGCAGGCACTCGTTCGATTGATGCTCATGCAACATGCGCGCGACACGCGCGCGGGGCTGAACACTGCAGGCTTGGTCAGCGGCTATCGCGGCAGCCCGCTGGGCGGCGTTGATCTGCAGATGATGAAGGCAGAAAAGCTTCTTGCCGCCGAGAACGTCATGTTCCAGCCGGGGTTGAACGAGGATCTGGCCGCGACGGCGATCTGGGGCAGCCAGCAGGCGGAACTGCGCGGTGAAGGCAAGTATGACGGCGTCTTCGCGCTTTGGTACGGCAAGGGTCCGGGCATAGACCGCACAGGCGATGTGATGCGTCATGCGAATATGGCGGGCTCCTCTGCCCATGGTGGCGTCGTCATGGCGATGGGTGATGACCATACCGGCGAAAGCTCTACCGTGCTGCACCAGTCGGACTGGGCGATGGTGGATGCCTATATTCCGGTTCTGTCGCCTGCCGGGGTGCAGGAAATTCTGGATTACGGTCTATACGGCTTTGCCCTGTCGCGTTTTGCGGGCGTCTGGACCGGGCTGAAAACCATGAAGGATACCGTCGAGGCCACGTCGGTTGTTGACGGCAACCCGTTCCGGCTGGATTTCGTGACGCCTGACTTCAAGATGCCGGATGGCGGGCTGAACATTCGTCTGGGTGATACGCCGGTTCTGCAAGAAGCGCGGATGATCGATTACAAGCGTTTCGCCGCCGAAGCATTTTCGCGCGCTAACAAGATCGACCGCAGGATCTGGGGCAAGCCGGGGGCCAAGATAGGCTTTGTCGCGGCCGGCAAGAACTGGCTGGATCTGGTCCATGCGCTTGCCCTGCTGGGCATTGATGAGGCAGAGGCAGATCGTCTTGGGCTGACCACCTACAAGATCGGCCAGACCTTCCCGATGGATATGAAGACCTTTCAGGAATGGTCGGAGCCGCTCGATCTGGTCATCGTGGTCGAGGAAAAGCGCAAGCTGATCGAGGTGCAGGTCAAGGAGGCGATCTTTGATAACCGCCACGGTCGTCGCGTGATCGGCTGGAAGCATGACCGCACGGGGGAAGAGGTTTTCCCGACACGCTATGCGCTCGACCCGGTGATGATTGCCGAAAAGCTTGGCGGGATCCTGATCGAAGAAGGGCGCGGCACAGAAGGCATCCGTGCCGGCATGGAAAAGCTGAGCGCCGCGCGCCGGGCGGACAACGCGCCGGAAATTGCGGTGCGGACGCCGTGGTACTGCTCTGGCTGTCCGCACAACACCTCGACCCGCGTGCCGGACGGCAGTCGCGCCTATGCCGGGATCGGCTGTCACTATATGGTTCAATGGATGGACCGCGAAACCAGCGGCTTCACCCATATGGGCGGCGAGGGCGCGAACTGGGTTGGCGAGGCGCCATTTTCCAACAGGCCACATGTCTTTCAGAACCTTGGCGACGGAACCTATAATCATTCGGGGATCCTGGCGATCCGCCATGCCGTCGATACGAACACCAATATCACCTATAAGATCCTGTATAACGACGCCGTTGCGATGACCGGCGGCCAGCCGAATGAAGGCGGGCTGACCGCGCCGCAGATTGCGCGGGAGCTGGTGGCGATGGGGGTCAAGCCTGTCGTCGTGGTCTATGACGACAAGGAAGACGTGGACCCCAACCAGTTCGACGGGCTGCGGATGGAAACGCGCGACAAGATGATGGCGGTTCAGAAGGAAATGGCCGAGATCGGCGGTACCTCTGCGATCATCTATATCCAGACCTGTGCTGCGGAAAAACGTCGCCGCCGTAAAAAGGGCGCTTTCCCCGACCCGGACAGGCGCATCTGGATCAATCCCGAAGTGTGCGAGGGCTGTGGCGATTGCGGGGTGCAGTCGAACTGTGTTTCGGTCGTTCCGCTGGATACGGAACTTGGCCGCAAGCGGCAGATCGAACAGTCGTCCTGCAACAAGGACTATTCCTGCGTAAACGGCTTCTGTCCCAGCTTCGTCTCTGTCCGGGGCGGCAAGCTGAAAAAGCCGAAGGCCGCGGCGATGGACCTGCCCGAACTGCCAGCACCCGCTCTGCCCGCGATTGAGGGTACGCATAATCTTGTGATCACAGGCGTTGGCGGCACCGGCGTTGTGACCATCGGCGCCGTGCTGGCGCAGGCCGCGCATATCGACGGCAAAGGTGCCGGCATGATGGAGATGGCCGGCCTCGCCCAGAAAGGCGGCGCGGTGCACATCCACCTGCGGCTGGCCAACCAGCCCGAAGATATCAGCGCTATCCGCGTCGCGGTGGGTGAAGCCGACTGCATCATCGGCGGCGATCTGGTGGTGACGGCGGGTGCCAAGACCATCGGCTTGATGACGCATGGCCGGACAGGCGCGGTGGTCAACGACCACGAGATCATCACTGGTGAGTTCACGAAAAACCGTGAATTCCAGATCCCTGCTGACCGGCTGAAGATGTCGCTTGAAGCACGGCTTGGCGACAGGGTGGCGTTTTTCGACGCGAACAAACTTGCGCAATCGGCCTTGGGCGATTCGATCTATTCGAACATGCTGGTGCTGGGTGCGGCGTGGCAGCAGGGACTGATTCCGCTGACCGAACAGGCGATCCTGACAGCGATCGAGTTGAACGGCGCCAAGGTCGAGGAAAACAAGCGGGCGTTCGCGATTGGCCGCTGGGCCATGACCGACCCCGAAGCGGTGGCACGGGCGACCGCACCCGCGAAGGCAGCAGAAAAGCCTGACCCGGTCGAATACCGCGCCGCCTTCCTTGTCGACTATCAGGATGAGGCTTATGCGCAGCGCTTCCGCGATCTGGTTGCTGCTGCGCCGCAGGAGCTGCGCGAGGATGTGGCAGAGGGTTATTTCAAGCTGCTCGCCTATAAGGATGAGTACGAGGTCGCGCGTCTGCACCTGAAAACGGCTGACGGCGTTGCGCGAGAGTTCGACGGCGACACGAAGCTGTCCTTCCACCTCGCCCCGCCGATCCTGCCGGGGCGCGACGCAGATGGCCGTCCGAAGAAGCGCGAGTTCGGCGCGTGGATCCTGCCCGCATTCCGGATGCTGGCGAAGATGAAGGGGCTGCGCGGTAAGCCCTATGACCCCTTCGGTTGGCTGGCGGAACGCCGTGCAGAGCGTGCGGCCATCGCGCAGTTCGAGGATGATATGAACACTATCCTGCCCCGCGTGACACCCGCCACCGTCGAAATCGCGCGAGAGCTTGCGCGGCTGCCGCTCACCGTGAAGGGCTATGGCCTGATCAAGGACAAGGCGGCCGAGGCGGCGGAGGCTCGTCGGGCGGAATTGCTGGCCGCTTTCGAAGATGGGGGAACGCCGCTGGCACATGCGGCGGAATGACCCGCCCTCATGGACTTTTTACAGGTCGCGGCTTATGTCGCGATCTGTAGTGACAGGGGCGGCACATGGCGGTAGGCGTTTTCGATTCGGGTCTGGGCGGGTTGACCGTTTACAAGGCCATCCGTGACAGGCTGCCCGATCTGCCGCTTGTCTATTTCGGCGACAACGCTCATGCGCCCTATGGTGTCCGCACTGCAGATGACATCTATGACCTGACCTGCGCCGCGACGGAACGGCTGTGGGATGAAGGCTGCGATCTTGTGATATTGGCCTGCAACACTGCTTCTGCCGCCGCGCTGCGCCGGATGCAGGAAAAATTCGTGCCAGAGGACAAGCGGGTCCTGGGGGTCTTTGTGCCTTTGATCGAGGCGCTGACCGAAAGGCAATGGGGTGATAACTCTCCCCCAAGAGAGGTTGCGGTGAAGCATGTCGCCCTGTTCGCTACGCCCGCCACCGTTGCCAGCCGCGCCTTTCAGCGCGAACTGGCCTTTCGCGCCATCGGCGTGGATGTCGAGGCGCAGCCCTGTGGCGGCGTGGTCGATGCCATCGAGGACGGCGATGAGATCCTTGCCGAAGCCCTTATCACCAGCCATGTCGAGGCGCTGAAACGCCGGATGCCGCATCCCGAAGCGGCGATCCTGGGATGCACGCATTACCCATTCATGCAGGACGCTTTTCAAAAGGCGCTCGGTGCGGATGTCACGCTGTTCAGTCAGGCCAGCCTGGTCGCCGACAGTCTTGCAGATTATCTGCAACGCCGCCCCGAATTTTCCGGTAGCGGGACGCAATCGAAATGTCTGACGACGGGTAATCCCGAACGTGTATCTTCCAAGGCGACGCAATTCCTGCGCCAGAGGATGGCCTTCGAATCTGCCTGAGGTTTTCGATGAAATCCCTTAAAAAGAAAAGAAGAATTCAGGTTATCCTTGCCGCTACCATCGCTTTGGGTCTGGCTGCCTTTCTGATCGGATACGGGTTCCGCGACGGGATTAACCTATACCGCGCACCAACCCAGGTCATGGAAGAGCCGCCTACGGACGGGGAGGTGTTTCGTCTGGGTGGGCTGGTCGAGGATGGCAGTATCACACGCGGCGATGGTGAAGTGATAAGTTTCCGCGTTACGGATGGCGCCTACACTATTCCGGTTGAGTTCACCGGCGTTCTGCCAGACCTGTTCGAAGAGGGACAAGGCATGATCGGCACCGGCGAAATGGTCGGAGAAACCTTCGTCGCCTCTGAAATTCTGGCCAAGCATGACGAGAATTACACCCCGCGCGAAGTCATTGATTCGCTGAAAGAAACGGGCGTCTACGAAGAGCCGGGCAGCTAGCAACGCTCGCATCGTTAACAGGGGGTTAAGGCCTCTCAGGCAGGTTTGTCGCGTTCCGATGCAGATGGGGGACGGGATGAAAACAGTGGATGAAATCGCGGCTGAAATTGTTGCCCGCGAGGGCGGCTTTGTGAATGATCAGGATGATCCGGGCGGGGCAACGAAATACGGCGTCACCATCGGCACCATGCGGCGGCTTGGATTGGATATCGACGGCGACGGTCACGTCAACACAGCGGATGTAAAGGCGTTGAGCCGTGATCGGGCCGCAGCGATCTTCAAGCGGCACTATTTCGAGCGGCCCGGAATCGGAAAACTGCCGACCGTCCTGCATGCCACGGTTTTCGATATGTATGTAAATGCGGGCGCAAATGCGGTGAAGATATTGCAGCGCATGGTCAGCCGCATGGGTTTTCCGGCGAGCGATGACGGCGTGATCGGACCGCGCACAGCAGCGGCGGTGACAGCTGCGACAAAGGCCGCGCCCGACCATATCGTCGATGCATATGGTATAGAGAGGCGCAACTATTACTATGCCATCGCCGATGGTCGCCCTGCCAGCCGCAAATATGCGAAAACCCGCAAGGGCGGCAAAGGCGGCTGGATCAAGCGCGCCGAGAGCTTCATCTCTGGCAGATACCGCCTGACAGAAAGCCAGCATCGCGAGAGGACCGCTGCATGGGCATGATCGAGCGCTTTATCGGGATTGGCGGCACGGCGCGAACGGTGTCTGACGCTGCCGTGAATGTCACTGACGCCTTTCGCGAAAACGCGACACGGCGGATGGAGCTGGATGAGGCGGGCTACCATCACGCGATGACCCAGTTTTCTGCAGAGTTTTCGGCGCAACGGTGCGGTTGGTTTGACAGCCTGATCAATGGAATCAACCGGCTGCCTCGTCCGCTGATGACGTTCGGCACGATCGGTCTGTTTGCCTATGCCATGACAGAGCCTGCCGGATTCGCCCGCCGGATGTCGGGACTGCAAGCCGTTCCAGAACCGCTTTGGTGGCTTCTGGGCGCGATTGTGTCCTTCTACTTCGGCGCGCGAGAGGCACATTATTTCCGAGGTCGTGGCGCGCGATTAAAAAGGGCGGACAGCGTTCCGTTTCTGCGCCGCAAGGCGGGACCGGTTTCTGCGCATGCAGCCAAAGCCGGTCAGATCGCTTTTCCGGACAATGCCGCGCTGCAGGACTGGGCGGACGGCAGAGCCCTAACCTAACGTAGACCGTACGGTTTGCCATGTGTACTGCGCATATCGGCTATGCTGCATCTGCAGCAAGATAAAGCTTGTATACACGGCATCCTGCACCTAAATCAGGCTTCGAAGGCGCTGATTGAGGCAACTCTTGGAGCCTTCACCTCCCTGTTGGACTTAGGCCGGGCTTCGTGCCCGGCTTTTTTTTTGCGCACTTGCAGGCGTTTCGCCCCCTTTCCCTTGCAAGGCTGTGACCGTAAAAGGCGGGCGATTGCGCAAGATAAGGGGACCAGCCATGAACGAACCGGAGATCACCGAGGATCTGATCGCCGCGCATGGGCTGAAGCCCGATGAATATCAGCGCATTCTGGAGATTATCGGGCGTGAGCCGAGCTTTACCGAGCTTGGTATTTTCAGCGCCATGTGGAACGAGCACTGTTCCTACAAGTCGTCTAAGAAATGGCTGCGGACGCTGCCGACCTCTGGACCTCAGGTCATTTGCGGGCCGGGTGAGAATGCGGGCGTGGTCGATATCGGCGACGGTCAGGCGGTGGTCTTCAAGATGGAGAGCCACAACCACCCCTCTTACATCGAGCCGCATCAGGGCGCCGCGACCGGCGTGGGCGGCATCCTGCGTGATGTGTTCACCATGGGCGCACGGCCCATCGCGGCGATGGATGCGCTGAGCTTTGGCCGGCCCGAACACCCCAAAACCGCGCATCTGGTCAAGGGCGTGGTCGAGGGAATCGGGTCTTACGGCAATTGCTTCGGCGTGCCGAATGTCGGCGGCGAGGTGCGGTTTCACCGCGCCTATGACGGCAACTGCCTTGTGAACGCCTTTGCGGCGGGGCTGGCCGATGCGGACGCGATTTTCTATTCCGCCGCATCGGGCATCGGGATGCCGGTGGTTTATCTGGGTGCCAAGACCGGCCGCGACGGGGTTGGCGGCGCGACGATGGCAAGTGCCGAATTCGACGACACGATCGAGGAAAAGCGCCCCACCGTGCAGGTCGGCGACCCGTTCACCGAAAAATGCCTGATGGAGGCATGTCTGGAGCTGATGGCATCCGGGTCGGTGATCTCGATTCAGGATATGGGGGCTGCAGGGCTGACCTGTTCGGCGGTTGAAATGGGCGACAAGGGCGGCTTGGGGATCCAGCTCAACCTCGACCACGTGCCGCAGCGCGAGACCAATATGACAGCCTATGAGATGATGCTGTCTGAATCTCAGGAACGGATGCTGATGGTGCTCAAGCCCGAGAAAGAGGCCGAGGCACGGGCGATCTTCGAAAAATGGGATCTGGATTTCGCGATTGTGGGCGAAACGATTGCCGAGGACCGTTTCCTGATCCTGCATGGCAATGAGGTGATGGCGGATCTGCCGCTGTCGAAACTGTCGTCGAGCGCGCCGGAATATGATCGGCCATGGGTGGAAACTCCGGCGGCAGAGGCGATGCCCGCCCTGCCCGAGATCACGCCCTTGAAGGCATTGCGGGCGCTGATCGGCAGCCCGAACTATGCGCATAAGGCATGGGTGTGGGAACAATATGACACGCAGGTCGGCGCGGACACGGTACGCCGCCCCGGTCTTGGCGCGGGCGTAGTGCGGGTGCATGGGACGGAAAAGGCGCTTGCCTTTACCGCCGATGTGACGCCGCGCTATGTCAGGGCGAACCCGGTCGAGGGCGGCAAGCAGGCCGTCGCGGAAGCCTATCGCAACCTGTGCGCCGTGGGCGCGAAACCGCTTGCGACGACTGACAACCTGAATTTCGGCAACCCCGAAAAACCCGAGATCATGGGTCAGTTCGTCGGCGCGATCAAAGGCATTGGTGAAGCCGTTGCCGCGCTTGATATGCCCATCGTGTCGGGGAATGTCTCGCTTTACAACGAAACCGACGGCCAGGGCATTCTGCCGACGCCGACCATTGGCGCGGTCGGATTGCTGGCTTCGCTGGACGAGCTTATCGCGGGCGTGGCCGAAGATGGCGATGTGGCGATTGTGATCGGCGCAACGGCGGGGCATCTGGGCCAGTCGGCCCTTGCCGCCGAAGCCTTCGGGATTGAGGCGGGCGATGCGCCTGCGGTAGATCTGGACGCCGAACGTCGCAACGGCGAATTCCTGCGTGACAATCGCAGCCATATCCGCTGTGCGGCCGACCTTTCCGATGGCGGGCTGGCGCTTGCAGCGTTTGAGATGGCTGAGGCGGCGGGGATCGGCATTCGCCTGCACTCGGACAATATCGCTCAGCTTTATGGCGAGGATCAGGCCCGCTATCTGGTCGCCTGCGACGCGGCGGGCGCGGATGCGCTGCTGAAAGCTGCCGAGGCGGCGGGCGTGACCGCGACCGAAGTCGGCCAGTTCGGCGGCATGGCCGTGCAGATGGGCGAGGATGCGGGTAATCTGGCGGAATTGTCGCGGCTTTATCGCAGCGCGTTTTCCGATGCGATCCATGGTGAAGACCCTCTGGGTTAAATCCCGGCCCGGAATCAAGGGCGCAAGCCCGCCGGGCCAGAACCCTTGAGAAAAAGCCTGCCTGCCCCTACCTTTGACACAGCGCAAACAAAGGCTGACACCATGTTCTCTATTCCCGGACAGGCCCCGGTCACGATCACCCCGGCGGCGGAACGCCAGATTTCCCGGCTGATGGCCGGCAAGGAGGCTTTCGGCCTGAAGATCGGGCTGAAGAAAGGCGGCTGTGCGGGGATGGAATACACCATGGATATGGTGGCCGAGGCCGATAAGTCCGATGAGATCATCGAACAGAACGGCGCCCGTGTTCTGATCGCGCCCACCGCGCAGATGTTCCTGTTCGGCACGGAAATCGACTATGAAACCGGGCTGCTGGAGTCGGGGTTCAAATTCCGCAACCCCAACGTGACTGACGCTTGCGGCTGCGGTGAATCGGTGTCCTTCTCGCTCGACCGTGAAACGGGTGAGCTTGCGCCCAAGGCTTGAAGCCCGCACGTTGCGGGCCTATCCCTTCCCCCGACCATAAGGAGGACGATATGGCCCCGAAGAAACTCGCCGCCGGAAACTGGAAAATGAACGGGCTGACCGCCGCGTTGGCAGAGCTGGATGCGCTTGCCGCGCGGGAGAATGGCTGTGACGTGCTGATCTGCCCTCCGGCGACGCTGGTGACGGCTGCGGTCGCCCATGCCGGTGAAATCGCGATTGGCGGTCAGGATTGCCATGCGAAGGAATCGGGTGCGCATACGGGTGATATCTCTGCGGCGATGCTGAAGGATGCGGGTGCGAGCCATGTCATTCTGGGCCATTCGGAACGCCGGGCCGATCATGGCGAAAGCGATGAACAGGTTTCGGCCAAGGCCGTCGCGGCGCATGAGGCGCGTCTGGTGACGGTGATCTGCGTAGGTGAGACCGAGGCGCAGCGCGATGCGGGTGAAACATTGGATGTCATTGCGACCCAGCTGGCCGGTTCGGTGCCGGATTGTGCGACGGCGGCGAACAGCGTGATTGCCTATGAACCCGTCTGGGCCATCGGCACGGGCCGCACCCCGACAAATGACCAGATCGCCGAGGTTCACGCCCTGATGCGCGAGAAACTGGCGGCGCGGTTTGACGACGGTGCGGATTTCACGCTGCTTTATGGCGGCAGCGTCAAGCCGGGCAATGCTGCGGAAATTTTCGCGATCAGCCATGTGAATGGCGCCCTCGTCGGCGGAGCCAGCCTGAAGGCAAGCGATTTCGGACCGGTGATTGATGCTCTGGCGCAAGCGTAAACCCGTCATGGCCCTGACCAAGGAAACCGTGACAGAAGCGCTGCGCGGCGTTGCAGACCCGGTTTCGGGCGGGAACCTGATTGACGCGGGCATCGCGCGCGCAATCACCGTCGAGGGCGGAGAGGTCCGCTTCGTGATGGAGATCGACCCGGCCCATGCCGAAGCGATGGAGGCCGCGCTGTCGCAGGCCGAGGCCGCGATCCGGGCGCTTGACGGTGTGACCAAGGTCAGCGGCGTGCTGACCGCGCATAACGAGAAAGCAGCACCGGATCTGAAACCGAAGGCAAAAAGCCCGCACGCGCCGGAACGAGTGCCGGGTGTGAAAAAAGTTATCGCCATTGCCTCTGGCAAGGGCGGTGTGGGTAAGTCTACGGTATCAGCGAACCTCGCCGTGGCACTGGCGGCAGAGGGACGTAAGGTCGGGTTGCTGGATGCGGATGTCTATGGCCCCAGCCAGCCGCGCATGATGGGTGTGACCGGCAGACCCGCCAGCCCGGACGGCAAGACGATCATCCCGATGGAAGGGCACGGCGTGAAGCTGATGTCCCTCGGCCTGCTGACCAAAGAGGAAGAGGCGATCATCTGGCGCGGCCCGATGCTGATGGGCGCGTTGCAGCAGATGCTGTTTCAGGTGCAATGGGGAGAGTTGGATATCCTGATCATAGACCTGCCACCTGGCACCGGCGACGTTCAGCTTTCCCTGTCGCAAAAGGCGCATGTCGATGGCTCGATCATTGTGTCGACCCCGCAGGATGTGGCGCTTCTGGATGCGCGCAAGGCCATCGACATGTTCAAACGACTGAACGTCCCGATTCTCGGGCTGATCGAAAACATGTCTGTGCATGTCTGCTCGAACTGCGGACATGCCGAGCATATTTTCGGCCACGGCGGTGTCGCTGCCGAGGCTGAGAAGCTGGGCGTGCCCGTCCTGGGAGAGATGCCGCTGGAAATCGACGTCCGGCTGGCGGGTGACGCGGGAACGCCGGTCACCATCAGCACACCGGATTGCGCGACATCGCAGGCGTTCCGCAATCTGGCCAAGGGGCTGGTCACGGCGGGCGCGGCCTGATGGCCGCCCTGCCCGCCGTTATCCTTGCCGGCGGGCGGGCCATGCGCATGGGTGGCGGCGACAAGGTGCTGCTGCCCTTGAATGGCAAACCATTGCTGCAACATGTCCTGGATCGGTTGAGGCCGCAGGCCCAGCCCATTGCGATCAGCGCGAATGGCGATGCGGCGCGGTTTTCCGCATTCGGCTTGCCGGTGCTGCCGGATAGTCTGCCGAATTTTCCCGGCCCTCTCGCCGGAATACTCGCTGCGATGGATTGGGCTTCCGCTATCGGGGCTGAGGCAGTGGTTACTGCAGCGGGTGATACACCGTTTCCGCCCGGCGACCTTGTTCAGAGGTTGCGAGAGGCGGGCGGATCGGGGCTTTCGCTGGCAGCCGATTACGATCCGAACCGCCGGTTGCGCCTGCATCCGGTATTCGGGTTGTGGCCGGTCAGTTTGCGGAGCGATCTGCGACAGACGCTCATCGCCGGTCAGGGGCGAATCCGCGACTTTGCTGACCGGCATGACGCCGTGATGGCGATATTTGACGGTCAGCAGAACGCCTTTCTCAATGTGAACACGCCCGATGATCTGGTCCACGCGGCAACAGTCGGGCCAATGCGCAAGGAATATGGCTAATACGGCCTTGCACAATGACGCAGAATCGCTATGTTCCGGCGTTCACGGGCCGCGCGCTCGGGCCAATCAACCCGTACAGGCTTTTTGCTTGCCACCGGGACGGTTGTCGCCTATTGCCGCGGCTCTGATCCGTTTTTACACCGGCCCCGCATTGATTGCGCGGCCCCTGACCCGAGGTTGAGACATGGCTGTCCCTCAGAACCGAGTGACCCGTTCCAAGCGTAACATGCGCCGCGCGCATGACGCCCTGTCGGCGGCGAACCCCAATGAATGCCCGTCCTGTGGCGAATTGAAACGCCCGCATCACGTTTGCCGGTCCTGCGGCCATTACGCTGATCGTGAAGTCGTCGCTCAGTCGACCGAGATCGACCTGGACGACGACGCGGCCTGAGCGGCTGACGTAGCTGCATGACGCAGAACGCGGACCAAGATGCACCACGCCGCCCCTCGAATGGGGGCAGCGTGGTCATTTCCGTTGATGCGATGGGTGGTGATCACGGCCCCGCGGCAGTCGTCGCGGGAATCGAGAAAAGTGCCGAAAAGAACCCTGACATCAGCTTTATCGTCCACGGGCCCGAGCCCGAGCTTTCGCGACTGATCGCGAAGAAAAGGGGCCTGGCCGAACGCTGTGTGATCCGCAATGCCGAAGGCGTCGTCTCGATGGGCGACAAACCCGGTCAGGTGATCCGCAACGCGCAGGGCACGTCAATGTGGTCTGCCGTTGATTCGGTGCGCGCGGGCGAGGCCTCGATTGCCGTTTCCTGCGGCAATACCGGGGCGCTGATGGCGCTGTCGATGATCCGGCTGCGCAAACTGCCCGGTGTGAACCGCCCGGCGATTGCCTGCCTGTGGCCGTCTCGCAATCCGCAGGGCTTTAATGTCATGCTGGATTGTGGCGCCGATATTCGCGCCGATGCGACCGATCTGCTGCAATATGCACTGATGGGTGCAGCCTATGCGCGGAACGGCCTGGACCTGCCGCGTCCGCGTATCGGCCTTCTCAATGTCGGAACCGAGGAACATAAGGGCCGGGCCGAGTTGCGCGAGGCGCATGATCTGATCCAGCAAGCACAGGAGACCGGCGGTTTCGACTATGTCGGCTTCGTTGAAGGCGGCGATCTGCCTTCGGACCGGGTCGATGTGATCGTGACCGACGGGTTTACAGGCAACGTCGCGCTGAAAACGGGCGAAGGAACGGCGAAGCTTGTCGGGGATTTCCTGCGTGAGGCGTTTAACAACTCTGCACTGTCCAAGATGGCCGCGTTTCTGGCACTGACATCCATCAAGCGGCTGCAAAAGCGGATCGACCCCCGTCGGGTGAATGGCGGTGTTTTCCTTGGGTTGAACGGCATGGTCGTCAAATCCCACGGCTCGGCCGATTCGACGGGCGTGTCGGCGGCGATCAAGCTGGCCTTTCAGCTTGTGCAGTCCGGCTTTCAGGACCGTCTCGCGGCGCGTGTCGCCGAAGTCGCCGCGAATGTGGACGGGTCGCACGCAACAAACACCTCATCCACAGAGGGGGCTGCGCCGTGACACATCGCGCCGTCATTCGCGGTACAGGCCACTATCTGCCTGAACGCGTGATCGAAAACGCCTGGTTCGAAGACAAGATCGACACATCGGACGAATGGATTCGTGCGCGCACCGGGATAGAGCGCCGCCATTTCGCGGCTGAAGGTGAGACCACATCGCAGATGGCGATCAAGGCCGCAGAGCGTGCGTTGCAGAACGCGGGCATCCCGGCGGAGCAAATCGATGCCATCATCGTTGCCACCTCGACGCCCGACCTGACCTTTCCATCGGTCGCCACGATGGTTCAGGCAGGTCTCGGCATGAAGCACGGCTTTGCCTTTGACGTTCAGGCCGTCTGCGCCGGGTTCGTCTTTGCGCTTGCCAATGCCGACGGCCTTATCCGGTCCGGTCAGGCGGAGCGCGTGCTTGTGATCGGTGCCGAGACGTTCAGCAAACTGATGGACTGGGAAGATCGCGGCACTTGTGTTTTGTTTGGCGACGGGGCCGGGGCAATCGTTCTGGAGGCGGTGCAAGCCGGTGAACGCGGCATTCTGGCCCATGACCTGAACAGCGACGGCAGTTACCGCGATATCCTTTACGTCGATGGTGGTGTAGCGACGACAGGCACGTCAGGAAAGCTGCGGATGCAGGGCAATGTCCTGTTCCGCCACGCTGTCGAAAAGCTGGCCGAAACTGCGCATCGCGCCATCGAAAAAGCAGGGCTTAGCGCCGGCGATGTCGACTGGCTGGTGCCGCATCAGGCAAATGCCCGCATCATCGCCGCCACGGCGCAGCGGATGCATCTGCCGATGGAAAAGGTCGTGCTGACCGTCGCGGATCATGGCAATACATCCGCTGCCTCTATCCCTCTGGCCCTGTCTGTCGCGGCGGATGCAGGGACATTCGCCGAGGGTGATGTCATCGTGACCGAAGCGATCGGTGGCGGTTTAAGCTGGGGCGCTGTCGTTCTTCGCTGGTAAGTGTTTTCAGGACCGGCGCATGATCCACCCCTCTGCAGGCGCGTTTCGTGCAGCAGAGATCATAAGCTTTGTGCCAGCGACTTCGAATCCGGCTTTTTCAAGCACACGGCGAGAGGCAGGGTTGTCGCAGAACACCTCTGCCTTCAGGGACGCGAGTTCGAAACGCCGTTTAACCGCATCGCAGAACGGCGGCAGGATTTCCGAGGCGATGCCCTTGCCGTGGCAATCAGGCGCTATGCAGTAGAAGACGGCAGGCTCGTTTCCCTTGTCGACGCCGACCGTCCCGACACAGCGCCCGGCCAGTCGCACTGCCAGCCTTAGCGGGCGTGTGTCAGGGCGAATGTCGTCGGCAAGCATGGTCGCTATATCCTCGACCGAATGATCTCGACGAAAGCGCATCAGCATGCGCGCGCAGCTCGGCTCGGTCAGGATGGCATGTATTGCGGGCACGTCATCGGGCATCAGCCTGTCCATGACAATCCGTCGGGTCACCACCCGCAGTTCGGGTGCGTCCCGCAGCGCGTGGCTTTCAGCAAAAGCCTGCGGTGTTACCACCATCACATGACGCTTTACCTCTTTGCCGGTTGCATTGTGATGGACCTGATCTGTGCCGCAATCCACGAATCCCAGACGCAGAAGCACGGCGCGTGAGGCTGCGTTGCCGACCAGATGCCCGGCTTCAATCTTAACCGCGCCTTCGGCGAAACGATCCTGCAGGACAATAACCATTGCGCGGGTCGCGACGCCTTTATTCCGAAACTGTGGCAGCACCCAGTATCCCGGTTCTCCGATACATCTGATGACGCCGGCAAATTCGCCATCGACGGTGATTGCCTGATCGCAGCCCTGCGCCAGCCGAAGAACGAAATCCGCCGCATCGGACATGCGGTAGGGCCAAGGCAGGGAATGCAACCATTTAGAGGTGCCGGCCTCTTGCAGGCCCCGGTAGATCTGTTGGACATCCGCCTGAACAAGCGGTCGCAGCGTGACCCTCAAACCAATTCGACGACCCGGATGGCCCCCCCTTCCGCAGAAAGGGCGATTTCTCCGCCCGCCAGACGCAATGCATCCTGGCCAAACACCTCTGCCCGCCACCCATGCAAAGCTGGTACGTTCCGGTCGCCCTGCGCGATCGAGTCAAGTTCGGACGTCGTGGCAATCAGCTTCGGAGCGACGCCGGTCTGTTCGGCCTTTGCCTTCAGAAGCACACGCAGCAATTCGCCAAGTGCTGCATTGCCCGGCGGGTTGTGGGTTTCCTTCGGCAGACGCGGCGGATCAGGGTCCTCCAGTCCTGCCTTGACGGCAGCAAGTATGCCCTGCGCAATTTCGGGCCGCCTGCCTTCACGCATCAGCAGCCGTGATTTACCAAGATCTGCCTCTGTCTGCGGCCGGGTCGAGGCAAGCTCTACCAAGGCGTCATCCTTGAACACGCGCGAGCGTGGCACATTGCGGCTTTGGGCATATTCCTCGCGGAATTCTGCCAGTTTACGCACGACGGCCAGAAAACGCGGAGAGTTTGTGCGGGTCCGCACCCGCTGCCATGCGTCGGCGGGCCGGGTGATATAGGTTTCCGGATCGACCAGGACGGCGATTTCCTCGGACACCCAGGGACCGCGCCCGGTCTTGTCCAACTGTGCGCGCAGGTATTCATAAATGGCCCGCAGATGTGTCACATCGGCTATCGCATATTCCTGTTGCGCCTTGGACAAGGGCCGCTGCGACCAATCGGTGAAACGCGATGACTTGTCCAGACTGTCCTTCGCGATCTTGCGGACAAGGGTTTCATAGCCGACCTGCTCGCCAAACCCGCAGACCATTGCGGCGATTTGCGTGTCAAAAAGCGGCGAAGGAAAGATGCCTGCATCGTGGAAGAAAATCTCCAGATCCTGCCGCGCTGCATGAAAGACCTTCACCGTGCCTTCATGGCGGAACAGGTCATACAGCGGCTCCAGCGACAGGTCGGGTGCCAGCGGATCGACAAGCACGGCCGGACCGCCGGTTTCCTTGCCGGTGGACGAGGGCGGCAGCGCCATCTGGATCAGGCAAAGCCGGGAATAGAAGGTCCGCTCTCGCAGGAACTCTGTATCTATCGTGACGTAGGGCTGCGCCTTCGCTTCTTCGCAAAATACCGCGAGCGCGTCGGTCGTTGTGATTGTTGTGAACTCTGACATCTGGACCTTTCGTGCACTGGGCGGTTCGTCCGCCGGTGCCGACCGGAATAGGGAATTCTGCGCAAATTTGGAAGAAAATTCGCATATTTGCCGATCGGGATGGGCTAGAGCGGCGGGATATCGCCCCCAGCCCTGTCAGCGTGGAAAGCCGCGACATAGTCGTTCAGGCTTTGCGCGGCTATCGCGTCGCGCAAGCCCGACATCAGATCCTGATAATAATGCAGGTTATGCCATGTCAGCAGCATTCCCGAGATCATCTCTCCGGCGCGGAAAACATGGTGCAGATAGGCACGGCTGTATCCGGTGCAGGCCGGGCATGTGCAATCCTCGTCCAGCGGGCGCGGATCGTCGGCGTGACGGGCGTTCTTGATGTTCACCTGCCCGCGCCGTGTCCAGGCCTGCCCTGTCCGGCCGGAACGAGAGGGCAGGACACAATCCATCATATCCACCCCGCGCTGCACCGCGCCGACCACATCATCGGGCTTGCCGACACCCATCAGGTAACGCGGCTGCGCCTGTGGCAGCAGATCGGTGGCATAGTCGAGCACGCCGAACATCGCCTCTTGCCCCTCGCCCACGGCAAGGCCGCCAATGGCGTATCCGTCAAAGCCGATAGCCTTCAGCGCCCCGGCGCTTTCCTCGCGCAGATGCCGGATCACGCCGCCCTGCATGATGCCGAACAGCGCATGTCCGGGCCGGTCGCCGAACGCGTCGCGCGACCGCTGCGCCCACCGCATCGACAGGCGCATTGCCTCGGCCTGGCGTTCCTCGGTCGCGGGCAGGGCCGGACATTCGTCAAAGGCCATGACAATATCTGAACCAAGCTGGCGCTGAATTTCCATGCTGGTTTCCGGTGTAAGGAAATGGCGCGATCCGTCCACATGACTGGCGAAGGTCACTCCGTCCTCGGTCAGTTTGCGCAGATCGGCGAGGCTCATGACCTGAAACCCGCCCGAGTCGGTCAGGATGGGCCGATCCCAGTTCATGAATTTATGCAACCCGCCAAGCCGTTCGATCCGCTCAGCACCGGGTCGCAACATCAGGTGATAGGTGTTGCCCAGCAGAATATCCGCCCCGGTCGCCCGCACCGATTCCGGTAACATCGCCTTGACCGTCGCTGCCGTACCGACCGGCATGAAGGCCGGCGTGCGAATCTCGCCGCGCGGCGTCTGAATGACACCTGCGCGCGCGCGTCCATCCGTTGCGTTAAGGCTGAAGGAAAACCTGCTCATATCCGGCCCTTTCGTGAAGCCTCGCCTTTTAGCGCGAGCCTCCGGCCAGCGAAACCCCCGCCGCATGGGCCGACGCCCAGGCCCATTGGAAATTATACCCACCAAGCCAGCCGGTCACATCGACACATTCCCCGATGAAATACAGGCCCGGAACGTCACGGGCCTGCATGGTTCGGGCATCCAGATCACGGGTGTCGACACCGCCTACCGTGACCTCTGCCGTCCGGTAACCCTCGGACCCGACGGGCCGCAACTGCCAGCGATTGATCCGGGTCGCGATACGGTCGAGCACCGCGTTGTTCTGATCGGCAAGCCGCGCGCCGTCCAGACCCAGCTCAGCGACAATTGTATCGGCCAATCGCGCAGGCAGGGCACTGCCGATGGCGGTGGCAACATTTACCCGGCCACCCTGTCCGCGCCGCTCGCGCAGCAACGCGGCCATGTCAGTCTCTGGCGCCAGATTAACGGTGATTTCTTCGCCCGGTCGCCAGAAGCTGGAGATCTGAAGGATCGCAGGCCCGGACAGACCGCGATGTGTAAAGAGCAGCGCATCACTGAACACGGTTTTTGCGTGGCGAACCTCCGCCTCGACCGAAATGCCGGCCAGAGGCTTACACAGCGCAAGCTCCTGCTCGGCAAAGGTCAGCGGCACGAGGCCGGGCCGGGTTTCGACAATGCGCAGCCCGAATTGTCGCGCCAGATCATAGGCCAAACCGGTCGCGCCCATCTTCGGGATCGACTTGGCACCGCAAGCGACCACGACACGGCTTGCGCGAACGACACCGCGCGATGTTCTGGCGAGAAAGCCCTCGGCCGAACGTTCCAGCTGCTGAAGCTGCGTCTGAAGCCACAGCTCCGCACCCTCCATCCGGCGGATCAGAAGCTCAGTGATCTGCGTGGCCTTCCCGTCGCAGAACAGTTGGCCAAGCGCCTTTTCATGCCAGGCAATTCCCGCGCGATCTACCAGAGCAACGAAGTCCCGTGGCCGGTAGCCCGCCAGTGCCGAAGCGCAGAAGCGCGGGTTCTCGGACAGAAAACGCTCTCGCGACGTGGCGAGGTTGGTAAAGTTGCACCTTCCCCCGCCCGAAATGCGTATTTTCTCGCCCGGCTTCGCTGCATGGTCCAACACGATGACGTAGGCCCCGCCAGCCCGCGCGGTTCCGGCACAGAACATCCCCGCTGCACCCGCGCCAATGATCAGAATATCACAATCCATTGCGCCGCATTACGCGGGCAGAAATCCGTCCGCAAGTTTTTCGAAAACCCCCTTGCACCACCCTGCGACCGGCGATACATACGCCCGCACCGTTGGGGCGTAGCCAAGTGGTAAGGCAGCGGTTTTTGGTACCGTGTACCGTAGGTTCGAATCCTACCGCCCCAGCCAGTCATCCTCTCGAACTCTGCGCTGCGTGGCTTCTGCCATGGGTTTGAAGTTACGCGATGATCTTGGGCACTTCCGTCATTCCGGCGACTGGATTTTGCTCTGTTCCGACGATTTCCGGCGCCGGTTTGTGCGCCGGTCTCTGCGATCGGGACGGGCAGATACGTTTGCCCGGAACAGGCGCTAACAGGGAGTTTTGCAAAAAATCGGCCAAATAACAGGCTTTTCCGGGGTTTGAAGTCGACTCTGTAGCATCATATCCCTGTTTTTTCGTGATAAAATGGGCCGATCCCCGTTAATACTGATAACAGGCGCGTTTATGCTCAGGACTCATAGCCAGAAAATGACGAGGGCTGCGAGGGCGATGGCGGACAGGAAGACCTTTGGGCATCTGTCGTATCGAGTTGCGACGCGTCGCAGTCTTTCAGCCTGCCGAACATGATCTCGATGCGGTTGCGTCGTTTGTAGCCTCTCTTGTGGTACCGGACGGGCTTTTTGCGTTGCTTCCGACCAGGGATGCAGGCGCATATCCCCTTGTTGTTCAAGGCCTCTCGGAGCCAAACCGCGTCATAGCCGCGATCCCCGAGTAACCAGTCAACATCAGGAATACTGCTCAGCAAAGCCCGCGCCCCGATGTAGTCGCTGACCTGACCTGCTGTCACGAACAGGTTGAGCGGGCGGCCATGGCTATCGCATATGGCATGCAACTTGGTGTTCATACCGCCCTTCGTCCTGCCGATCAGGCGGCCTCGCCCCCTTTTTTTTGATGCCCAAACTGGACGCCGTGCGGTGAGCTTTGAGGTAGGTCGCGTCGATCATCGCAGTCTTTTCCTCACCGTGACTGGCGGCCAGACCGACCATCATCGAAGCGAAGATACCCTTGTCGCTGCACCGCTTCCAACGGTTGTCGAGCCTCTTGCGTGGCCCGTATTCCTTGGGTGCATCGCACCAACGGAAGCCGTTGCGACTGAAGAAGATAATGCCGCTCAGAACCCGTCGGTCATCAACGCGGGGCGTGCAATGGGACTTGGGGAAGAAGGGCTCAAGGCGCGCCATCTGCGCGTCGCTCAATCAGAATAGGTCAGACATGTTTACCGCTCGCTTGTCGAGCCGTGAATCATGCCGCAAGCCGGAAATCAATGGTTCCTGACCCCAGGCAGACACTGAAGCATATCGCCACCTCCGGATATGCCTCTGGCTCAAAGTCCAACGCATTATTCCGTAGTAACTTTGGTCAGTTGCTTCAGAATATCGCCTCTACGCGCAGCTATCAGGCAACCTTGCTTCATTTTCGGCGAATATGCCTCACTGTGAGCCAGTTCCACACAGCCGCCAGCCTCTTCTACCGCCAACGCACCCGCCGCATGATCCCAGACATTCAGCAATGCACTCATGTTGAAATCGGCCGCGCCAAGCAGCAGCTGTCTGTATTCGTGGCAGGAGCTGCCAAGGCTGGTGACACGCCCCATATCGGCCATCGCCCGGGCGATGGTGGGGCGTTTGTCGTCTTCAAACTGAAACAGCGGCAGGTAGCCTTTTGATTTCGGCCCCGGTTCCGACTGGGCCAGTCGTAGCCTGCGTGGCTGCGCGCCCGGGCGGCAGAACCAGCTTCCCTCACCGCGCCGCGCCATAATCCAATCATCGAGAACCGGATCGTATAAAAGTCCGAAAACTGTCGTCCCACGGCTGACAACTGCAAGGATCGTTCCGAAGAGCGAAAGACCGTGCGCGAAATTCCATGTGCCGTCGATCGGATCAATCACCACGCAAATATCGGACCCGAGTGCTGCATCGATGGCGACGTCGTCCAGCCCGGCTTCTTCACCGACGAAAGCGGCATCCGGAAACAGCGTCTTGGCTTCACGCATAATGAACGTCTCCGCCGCGACATCGGCATCGGTCACAAGATCGTCTGCCGAACTTTTGCGTCGTATGGAAGAATCCGACAACGCCCGGAAACGAGGAATGATTTCCCGCCTCCCGGCTTCGCGGACGATATTGATCAAAGCATCGGTCTGGGACGTACTCAGCATGAAGTTACCGGCTGCTGAGGTATGACCATGAGAGGTTCGAAATGATGCATGGTCTCGAAGCTGCAAAACTCGACGGGACCGAGCTGGATATCCTGCATGTCCGGAGAAAGCGCCGCAAAGATTTCCTCTACATCGCGCAGGTGCCGGTCGGCGATATCGACGGGCATATGAGCGGTGAGATAAGCCAACGAAACATGAAACCCGTAATCATCATGATCGGCGCGATCGAGCCCGGTGAGGTCGCGCAACTTGTCCCGGCATGACCAGAGCGCATCATGACTGGCACGGTCTCTGGGCTCCAAATGCAGGACGAAACCCTCTCTCGGGCAGGTGGCATTAACGGTGAAAGGCCCCGGCAGCGTCAGCCCTTCAAGACGGCTCATGAAGCAATCGTTCACCACGCGCAGCGACGCATCGGCTGCCAGACCCGAAGGCCATCCATCTGTACCGAGCGGATCCCCGGAAACGCCACAGAAGACAGTCATATGAAAGCTGGCTTGCGGCAGAGGCGTGCAGTAGCGCGCGGATGGCAGTTCCAGCAGAAGTCTTTGGAACTCGGCCATGGCACGATGCGCAAGCGTTCCTGGCGAAAGATGGCACAGGAACGTGTTGCCCGGATGCGATAGAACCGCACCACCGGGGGTGAATTTTCCGCCTGCTCCCGGTGGCGTAATGGAGGCAGGATACGCCGCGTCGGTATTGCGCCCGGTCAGCACGTCAATCCAGTGTTCGCGATGACCGCCGATGCGATTGGGGTTGAAGTCGCGGAAGCAATTCGTGGGTCTATTCATTCCATCTTCTCATAGCTGACCGCGCCGCCCGATGGCGACGCGGCAATCTGATGTGGATTAACGTTCAAGGATCACGTTATCGATAAAAGCCGCGGTGAGGTCATCCGCAAATGGCTTTGCCTGCCAAACACGCAGACGGTCGCGCTGATCTTGGGGAACCAAAGCGTTACTGTCATCGGCCGCAGCATTCATCGGCGCAGTGCCGAAATCGCGGTTCAGCGCCGATTGCGTATCGGCAGAGGTCAGCCAGTTGATGAACACAGCCGCCGCCGCAGGGTTTTCAGCATTCAGCGGTATTGCGACACCATTGCCACCACCATTCATGCCCATTTCCGGGATGTAGAACGCGATATCCTCGCGGACCTCGCCACGCTTTTGCAGGCCGGCCAGGTGATGTTCCCATGCCGGGGCCATCCACAGTTCACCGTCAGAGATACGGGTGATGCTGTCGGCGTTGCCGGTGGTGATAACGTAGTTTTCAGCATGTTCGTTGAAGAAATCGAAGGCCGGCTGGACAGAGGCCATACGCGCCTCATCGCTGGTGCCGTCGGTCGGGTCGAGATCGGCGATCACGCGGGTGATGTTCTGCCAGAAAGACGGGCCGGAGCCGCCATTTTCATAGTTAAAGCCGAATTTTCCCGGATTGGCGTCCCAGAAAGCCGCGAAATCTTCGGGGGTCTGCGGCAGGTCTGCCTCGATTACCTGAGCGGGGTCATAGGCGATGCCCGTCTGGTTGCCCCAATAGGCAAGGATTTGTTCGCCGCCATCGACACCGGCGAGTTCAGACACACGTCCCTCATCCTCGGGCAGCATATCCAGCGAATAGAACAGCGTCGCGGGATCGACCTGCGCGAAATCGTTCATGCCCCAGGCGAAGACGTCGATATCGCCGGTATCACGATCACGCTCGGCCAGCAGCTTGTCGGCATTGCCCTGCGCGGTGCCTTCGGGGATGGTCACCTTGATGCCGTATTCTTCCTCGAAAGGCTGAACGAAGCGGCGCAGATCGTCGGTCAGATGCCAGACGAACCAGTTAAGCTCGCCCTCTTCCTTGGCCTGGGCGACGATTTCGTCCCAGCTTTTTCCTTCGAGGTCGTTGGCAAAGCCAGCGGTGGTGCCAAGCGCAAGCGCCGCGGCAGTGGTCAGGATGGTCTTGAACATTGGAAACTCCATGGTTTTCGGGGGGATCCGCATCAGCCTTTTCCAGAGGACAGGGAGGGGTTGGCGGATTTCAGCAGCCGTTCGAGGATCAGCATCAGGATCACATTGGGAACGACCAGGATCAGCGACAGCACCGCGGCATTCGGTCGGACGAAGTCCTGTCCAAGTGCCGAAAAAAGCAATGTCGGGATCGTGACAATATCTGGCGTGCCGACGATATAGGCGATGGCAAATTCCTCGATCGACTGGATGAAGACGATCAGCAGACTGGCGAAAATGCCCGGTTTCAGCGCCGGCAGATAAGCCACCTTGAAGCGCTGCCAATGCGATGCGCCAAGATCGCGCGCCGCGTCGATATGGTCCTGCCGCACCTGCTCGAAACTGACGGTCAGAATGCGGATCGCATAGGGCAGCGCCAGCACCGCATGGGCGAACAGGATCGCGCCGAAGCGCCAAGTGTTCAGCCCCAGTTGAAACAGCAGCGATGTGAAGAAGATAGCCGTGACGAAGCCCGGAACCACCAGCGGCAGCAGACAGGCCATCTTGGCGACCTCGCGGCCCGGAAAACGGATGCGGCCAAAGGCATATGCGGTCGGCAGCGCCAGCAGCAGCGACAGGATCGCGGCCAGCGGGGCCAGCGAATAGGAGGTGGCGAGTGCCTGTTTCAGCAGCGAGTTCTGCCACATATCCGTCCAGCGATAGAAGGACATGGCCGGTGGCAGCAGCTTGTCGGCGGTCCATGGCTGGGATGGATCGACCAGCGACCACAGGATCGCCATGCCGAAGGGCAGCACCAGCCAGATTGCGCAACCAATCAGCAGCAGGATCATCAGGCTGCGGTTCAGAAGCTTGTGGTTCATCTCAGTTTCCCCCGCAGGATGAATCGCGAGGCAATGGCGATCACGGCGGATCCCAGCATGGCCAGCACCATCAGCGTGACACCGACCACGGCCGCCGAGTGCCAGTCACCTCGCCCCTTGAAGCTGACCATAAGCTGCGCCAGCGATTGCTTGTTGGTTGGGCCCGCGATCACCTGAAAGCTGAAATCAGCCAACGCCCCGATGAAGATGATGATCATCGCCGCCTGCATGGCCGACACCGACAGCGGCGCGATCACCTTGCGGAAACGGTCCCAGCTTCCCGCACCCATATCGCGGGCGGCGTCCAGCACATCGTCAGAAATGCTCTGCACCGCGCCGGTCAGCAGCAGTAACGCGAAGGGAACGTTCTTCCAGACCTGCAAGATCACGACGCCAACGGCATTCGGATCGTTCTGCAGTCGCCGCGGTTCGTCCCAGATGCCGATCCACTGCATGAACTGATTGACCAGCCCGTGATAGGCGACGATGTTGATGAACAGGAATGCCGCGACCAGCCCGTGAACCAGCATCGGCGCTTTCAGAATGGCGCCGATGGCCATCGAACCGGGAAAGGGTTTGCGCAGCCAGATCGCCAGCGGATAGGCCAGTGCTACGGACAGAATGGCGCTGATGAACCCGATATAGAGCGAGTAATTCACCGACCGCCAATACAGCTTTCGGCCCAGCATTTCCGACCAGAAATCAAGGGTAAAAAGACTGTCGCCTATCACGGCATACATCCCGAAAGACTGCGCGAAAGCGATCCAGACCACCGTGCCGATCAGCCCAAGGATCAGGCCAAGTCCGGGCAACAGCAGCAATATCAGCGTTACCGCCTTACGGATATTCATGACCCTTGCTCCAGCAGGATGACGTCGTCGGGCGCGATTGAGAAGCGGACGGTTTCACCCTCTTCCAGTTCGGTGCGCGGTGCCTGAAGCCGGTAGGCGGCACCATTCGTCTCGACCAGCAGATCGGTGAATGCCCCTTGAAAGGCGCGATGAACGACCCGTCCGGACAACGTTCCAGTCTCTGAAATCCGCGCTGCCTCGGGACGCCAGCAAAGCGCGGTCTTTCCCTGCGCTGTGCTGTTCCCGGTAGACAATTGCCCGATTGGCGTGTCGATCATGCCGCCCGACGCGATGCCTTCGAATACATTCGCGGAACCGATGAAGTCGGCGACGAATTTGGTGCGCGGGCGATAATACATGGCTTCCGGGCTATCGGCCTGCTCAACACGGCCCTTGTTCATCACGAAGATGCGGTCGGACATGGCCAGCGCCTCGGACTGGTCATGGGTGACATAGATCGCGGTCAGGCCGTTCTCACGCTGAATACGCCGGATTTCGACCCGGACCTGATCGCGCAGCTTGGCGTCCAGATTGGACAACGGCTCATCGAACAGGATGACGCCGGGTCGCATCGCCAAAGCGCGGCCCAGCGAGACACGCTGCTGTTGACCGCCCGAAAGCTGGTTGGGCAGCTTGTCCAGTTGCGCGCCCAGCTCAAGTTGCTCGGCCACCTCATTGACCCGCGCCTTGCGATCCGGGGCAGACATACCCTTCTGCTTCAGCCCGAATTCAAGGTTTTCGCGCACGGTAAGATGCGGAAACAGGGCGTATGACTGAAAGCACAGCGCAGTATCACGCGCCTCAGGCGGCAATCGCGTCACGTCTTTATCCCCGATGACGATCCGTCCTTCGGTCGGGGTCAGAAAGCCAGAGATCATCTTCAGCAAGGTAGTCTTGCCGCAGCCCGATGGACCAAGCAGCGTCACAAACTCGCCGGGGGTCACATCGAAACCGATCCCATCGACAGCCGTGAACTTGTCGAACCGCATTACCAGATTATCAGCGGATAAGCCCGTCATGGCGATGACCGCCCCCTTTTGTTGATCACTCGAATCAATATTACCCATCATGAGTGAAATTAACGTGACAGTCCGACCATCACCTTGCCCCTGCGGAATTCACCCCGCCGATGTGGCGTGTTAAACATCCGAAAGCGAAGAGGCAGGCTGCGGCTCAGTGCGATGACATACAACGGTATTTTTGACATATCGCGCAGCGGCTCGATGATTCTCGATATGGTGAGGCAATCGCAGGCGATCTCGCGTTCTGATCTGACAGCTGCGACAGGCCTACCGCAGCAGACAGTTCACCGTCTCAGTTCCGAATTGGTTTCCAATGGCCTGCTGGACAGCTTGCCGCCGAAGATCAAAGGCCGCGGCAAGCCCAGCCCTGAACTTGCAACGCGTGCGGATGGTGCATTCGGTTTCGGTCTGGCTGTGGATACTGACACCTGCCGCCTTTGCGTCGTCGATCTGGGCGGGACAATCAGATGGTCGACAACGCTGGACGCAGAGCCGAACGAACCCGACCGGGTCATCGCTGAAACTCAGAGCCGAATTTTTGCCACAATCGAAAAGCTTGGCTTGCCGCCGAACCGAATTGCCGGGCTGGGGGTGTCCATGCAGGGCTTCCGCAGCACTGGCGATACGTCTTTTCGCACTCCGGCCCGTCTGGACAGATGGGACAAAATCGAGCTCCAAAGTCGTTTCGGCCCAATGGAGGGTCTCCCGGCGCTTGCCGAGAATAATGCCACTTTGGGGGCGATTGCGGAACTGTGGACCGGCGCAGGCCGCCAGCATTCCGAATTTGCCTATTTGTCGTTCAATTTCGGCTTCGGCGCAGGCGTAGTGCTTGATGGTCGTCCGTATCTTGGCTGCAACCTGAATGCCGGTGAAATATCGCGCGTCTATACCGAAGAAGAAAACCAGATCAGACCGGCGCTGCAAATCCTGCTGAAAGAATTGCACAAGGACGGTATCGCGGTCGAAAGTATCGCTCAGCTACGCGCCGACTATGACCCGAACTGGCCTGCAGTCGACCGCTGGGTCGCTCTGGTAGCGCCGCAATTGAATATCGCATTGCGTGCGATCATCGCCTTGCTCGATCCGGCGGTCGTCATTTTCGGAGGGGAGGCCCCCGTCGATCTGCGCGAAAGGCTGATCCGGGCCGCCGTACTCAAAGCCGACGATGGGAGGGGCCGTGAAATCCCGTTGCCGGAACTGGTTCTGGGACACAATGACGACGATCCCAGCCTGATCGGCGCCTCCCTGCTGCCCATTCTGACGCGGTTGTTCAGGTGGTAGAAATACTTTCCTTTGCTGCAGCGGAGACTGCCTGACGGGGCATAACGCTATCGGGCCAGTTCCGCGTGTCTGCGATATCCAGTTTGCAGTGGTCAACGGCGGCCAACTTGCCCGGGGGCGCGACGGTTTCATGGACCGTGCGCAATGAAGGGCAAGTCGCGGTGTCACGGCAAATGATCTTCGTCATGTCGGGATCGTCAACGAATTCCTGCAGGAAGTCGTTCCAGTTCTTGGGTGATCGGTGGGCGTCCGCGCGCATGTCTTTCAGTTCGCAGATGACGGCATCGGTCAGCGCCGTGATATAGTCCTCGGGCCCGATCCCCGATCCGGACGGTGACGATGCTGCCATAGGTGAAGGTGTCATCGTTGCTGACGATGGCCTCGAGCAGGTCGGGGGGCTCTGTCAAGATAACCGATCTTGCGTGCGGTTAATGGCCGCCCCACCTTTCCGGCATGCCGAAAACTTCTCCCTTCCGCTACTTCAAGACCGCATCCGAGATCATCCGCCTTGCTGTGATGATGGATATACGGTTTCCGCTTTCGCTTCGAAATGTCGAGGATCTGCTGCATGAACGCGGAATCGACATCTGCCATGAAACGGTGCGCTTCTAGTGGCAACGGTTCGGTCCCGTCTTCGCCTCCGAAATCCGCCGCAAACGGGTTGCCCGATTTCATGGCGGACCAAAATGGTGCTGGCATCTGGATGAGGTCTTCGTGAAGATCAACGACGTACAGCATTATATGTGGCGCGCCGTCGATCACGAGGGTGAGGTTCTTGATGTGTATGTCAGCAAACGGCGGGACCGAAAAGCGGCATTGCAATTCCTCAAAAAAATGATCAGGCGCTACGGCCTGCCTAAAAAATCGTCACGGACCTGCTGCGATCCTACCCGGCCGCCTTTCGCAAGATCGGTGCAACAGATCGGCACATGACGGGGCGGCTCCTGAACAACAGGGCTGAGAATTCGCACCAGCCGTTCCGGCGACGCGCGCGGGCGATGATGGGTTTTCGCAGCATGGGCAACCTGCGGAAATTCGCCTCCGTCCATGCCGATATCAGCAACCACTTCAATCTCGATCGCCACCTTTCGAAGCGCCAACATTTCAAAGCCAACCGATCCGCCGCCCTCTCCGAATGGCGTGGACTTGCTGCAGCGTAAGAACAGCAGAAAGCCGGTTTCTGAGATTGGTTCGAATTGGTCTGGTCTGACAGCCAGTCATCCTTAGAAACTGTGATTGTGCATTTACCTGTGCTTCATCAGGTCATGGCGCAGGGGTGCGCCGGAACGCATCCTGCAACCTGCTTTGCAGATTGGCACACGCTGCCGATTTGCCTGCGCGACCTGTGGCGCGACGTTATCGTCCTTCGCCACTGCCCGTTTCTGAAAAACACGCGCAGAAGCGCGACACGCTGCGATGCTAGGAGCCTGAGGCGTACTCAGCTCAATTCCGTGCTCTCATCATCAGGGTGCCCGATATCCACGAACCAGCCGCCAAGGCAGCGCACCGCCGGGGCGTTCGGATCCGGTTTGTCCGTGCGCGCCTCAAGCGCCTCGCGGAAGCGTTCGGTGTTATCCTTGGGGTGAAAGCCCAAATGCCCGGCAAGGCGATTATCGACAGGTTTGACCATATTGTCCGAAATGCCGACCGTGACCGTGAAGCCGACACGGGGCGCAGTCAGTGCGGCGGTCACAAGGCGGACGCAATCGTCAAATGACAGCCATGACCACAGCATCCGGCGATCCGCAGGTTCCGGAAAGGATGAGAAGATGCGCACCATCACGCTTTCGATCCCGAACTTGTCCCAATAAAGACGGCCCAGATCTTCGACAAAACATTTGGACAAGCCATAGAGACTGTCCGGACGGTGCGGCGCGGCGGTGTCGATATGACTTTCGAGTTCGTGATAGCCAATCGCGTGAACGGATGAGGCATAGATCACGCGCCCGACGCCATGTTTTCGTGCGCCCTCATAGATGTGATAGCTGCCGCGGATATTCGAATCCAGAACCTCCTGCCACGGACGTTCATGGGGCGCGCCGCCGAAATGGACGATGGCATCGACGCCTTCGCAGGCCTTCATCACCGCATCCATATCTGAAAGATCGAAGGTCAGAACCTCTTCATTCGATTTCGGATCGGTGATCTTGTCGACATCGGCCAGACGCAGCTTTCGCGCAAGCGGTGCAAGCCCACGGCGCAACTCGCTGCCTAGGCGTCCGGCAGCGCCCGTGATCAGGATGGTGTCGAAACGCGGGCTCATGATGTGGTCTCCTTGGCGGGTTGCAATGCGGCGACGGCGCGGGAAATCCGCGTCACGGCTTCTGTCAGCACCTCATCTGACGTCGCTGTCGAGATGCGGAGGTATGGCGACAAACCATAGGCCGATCCGGGAACAGAGCCAACATGCCCTTCCGCCAGAAGGTAGGCCGACACATCGGTGTCGCTTTCGGGAAGCCTGCCATCTGACGTCTGCCGGCCGATCAATTCGTCGCAGCCGATATAGGCATCGAAGGCACCTTCGGGCGGAGAGTTCAAGAACAGCCATTTCGAGCGGGGCGTGATCGCCGCCCACAGAACTTCGGGGTCAGGCGGAAACCGTTTTCAGCCCGACATGCGGGCGTCACCGGCACACCGCCAAGCAGCTTCACCATCTCTGGGTAGCTGACGAAATAGGGCGTGGGCAGGATCACCTCATCCCGTCATTCAGGGTGGCCATCAACGCGTTGAAGATGACCTGCTTTGCGCCATTTGCGATGGCGATTTCGTCCGGCGCATAGTCCAACCCGTTGCGCGGCAAAACTGGCCGCCACCGCTTCACGCAGCGCCGCCGTCCCGGCAGACGCGGTATAAAGCGTTTCGCCATTCATCGCGGCCTTGTGACTGGCTTCCGCGATATGTGCCGGTGTCGGGAAATCCGGCTCGCCCAGACCGAGGTCGATGACATCCACGCATGTTGCCGCCAGTGCTTTCGCCGCCTGCGAGGCTGCCATAGAAGCCGAAGGCTTCACAACCGACAGGCGTTCCGAGATAAAACTCATTCTTTGCGCCCTGATACATAGCCCTTTGAGGCGTCATTCGCCCGCGCCTCATTGCTGCGCCTGGCAGGGTCGCCATATCCGCCACCGCCGGGCAGTTGCAGGACCAGCCTGCGACCGGGCGGCACATGCTGCCATCCTTTCGGGCGCATCTGCGTTCCATCGTCCAAGGCCACCGACCCCGGCTTGCCGTCCAAACCACCTTCCCGACCGCGCGGCGCATTGGCGATGCGGTCGAACATGGCGGAAAAGTCGAATTGATGGCCCTGCGCCGCTTCGATTTCGATCACCTGGCCGAGGCCGCCGCGATACTGTCCATCGCCAGCAGAATCCGGCCGCAGCTCTTTGCGCCATATGACGATCGGGCCGGTATGTTCCGTCGCCTCGATCGGCATGGTCATCACACCTGACGGAAAAGCCGTCGCGGACAGCCCGTCAAGTTCGGGTCTTGCCCCCATACCGCCAGAGTTGAACATCAGGATTTCGGCATTCCGCCCCTCCTGCCCCGGCAGAGGACGGGCGGAGATATGGATATTCCACAACGCGCCCGACCCTTCCGCCAGGATCTGCCCCGGCAATGCCTGCGCAAGTGCGCCCAGCACCAGGTCCGGAACCATATGGCCGAAAACATGGCGAAGGCTGACCGGGGCGGGACGCTGTGCGTTCAGGATATTGACCGGAGAGGAAACCGTGAACGGCTCCAGCGAGGCCCAGTTGTTGGGAATGTCCGGGGCGATTACGCACTTCATCGCATAGCATGCATAGGCCTTCGTGTAGATGATCGGGACATTGATACCCCAGCGACTGACCGGGTCGCTGCCGGTGAAATCGACATTGACCGTGTCCCCGCGGCTTTCCAGCGTTGCAACCAGCCGCACAGGTTCGTCATAGCCATCGACCGTCAGTTCATTCGACCATGCGCCCTGCGGAAGTGCCGCAATGCGTTCCAAGGTCGCGGTGCGGGTGCGCGAAAATATGAACTCCCCCAGCGAGTCGAGCGATTCCAACCCGATCTCGTCCATCATCTGGATCAGGCGGCGATGCCCCACATCGTTGCACGCAGCAAGAGAATAGAAATCGCCGATCACCTGATTGGGCTCTCGCACATTGCTGCGCAGGATGCGGATCAGGTCGCGATTGACCTCTCCGCGCTCGGCGAATTTCATGATCGGGATCTGGATGCCTTCCTCATAGACGGATTTACCATCCGCGCCGAAGCCGCGTCCGCCGACATCGACCACATGGGCCGTGCAGGCAAAGAAACCGACCAGCGTGTCACCCTTGAACGAAGGCGAGACCATCGTGATATCGTGCAGGTGGCCTGTCCCCAACCACGGATCGTTTGTCACATAGGTGTCGCCGGGAAACATCTGATCCGGCGGGAATTCCGCCATGAAATTTCCGACTGCCTCGGCCATGGTGTTCACATGTCCCGGCGTCCCGGTCACGGCCTGCGCCAGCATACGGCCCTGCGGGTCAAACACACCCGCCGAAAGATCGCCCGCCTCACGCACAGAGGTCGAGAACGCCGTGCGCAGCAGTGTCAGCGCCTGTTCTTCGACGACCGAAATCAGGCGGTTCCACATGACCTGCATACGGATCTCGCTATTGGCATCAACCGGTTTTCCCTTCATGCCTGCACCTCCTTCCGGGTCAGCAGCAGAGATCCGTCCGTCTGCATCACTGCGTCGAACGGGGAGGTCACAACGGTCGAGGTCTCGCGCTCGGTGATGATCGCCGGGCCGCTGATGCGCGCACCGGGTGGCAAATCCGCACGTTCGATGATCGAGGTTGCAACCATTCTGCCCTTTGATGGATCGAAAACGTCGCGGCTGGCGCCGTTGAACGGACCGGGCCGGCCGACAACCAGCTGATGCGGCTCTGGTGCAGGGCGCTCGTCCTGCGCCTTGACCGAGAATGTCACGATTTCGATTTCCAGCCCGTCCAGCCCGTCAATGGCGCGCCCGAAAAATCGTGCATAGGCTTCGCGGAATGCGTCGCGCAGCCATCCAGCATCGTCATCGTTGAAGGGCCGGTCTGGCAGATTCACCGGGATTTCCCAGCCTTGCCCGACATAGCGCATGAAGGCCGTGATCTCTCGCTGGATTTTGCCTGTGCTACCCTCTCGCACGAATTTCTCTGCGGTTGATTTCAATTCATCCAGCAGCGCGTTGATACGCGCCGGATCAAAGTCGGCTATTCGCACCACCTGCGAAGTCAGCGCCTCATAACCAAAGGGTGCCTTCAAAAAGCCGATGGCTGAGCCCACGCCTGCGCCGGACGGAATCAGACATTGGTCTATACCCAGCTTCTCGCACAGCCGAGACGCATGAAGCGGTGCCGCGCCGCCAAAGGCTATCATGATATTGTCAGAGATATTCTTGCCGTTCTCCACCGCATGGACGCGGGCGGCATTGGCCATGTTCTCGTCAACCACCTCGACAATACCGAAGGCGGCAGCCTCTGTCGCAAGGTTCAGCTTTTCGCCGACCTCACGCGAAATGGCGGCCTCTGCCTTGGCAGCCGAAAGCTTGATCGCACCGCCAGCGAAATTGTCGGGATCCAGCTTGCCAAGCGCCAGATCGGCATCGGTGATCGCAGGCCTTTCACCGCCGCGCTGATAGCAAGCAGGTCCGGGTTCAGAGGCCGCCGATTCCGGGCCGGTCTGGATGCGTCCCATGGCATCGACCCATGCCAGCGACCCGCCCCCTGCCCCGATCTCGATCATTTCGATCACCGGAATGGAAATAGGCATCCCCGAACCCTTGCAGAAGCGATAGGTCCGCGCGACCTCGAATGTGCGGGCGGTTTTGGGCGCGAAATCCTCGATCAGGCAGATCTTGGCCGTCGTGCCGCCCATGTCATAGCTGACAACCTTTTCCAGCCCGAAGCGCTGGGCCACGTCGGCGGCGAAGATCGCGCCGCCTGCCGGGCCGGATTCGACCAGCCGGACGGGAAAATCTGCAGCGGTGTCCACCCCGATCAGACCGCCGCCGGAATGGATCATGAAAACCGGACAAGCGGCACCCATTTCCTTCAGGCGCACCTGAAGCCGCGTGAGATAATCCTGCATCTGCGGCCGGACATAGGCATTGGCGCAGACGGTATTGAAACGCTCAAACTCGCGCATCTGTGGCGAGACCTCGGCCGAGATGGAGATCGGCACATCTGTCTTGGCGGCGATAATCTCTCGTGCGCGTTGTTCGTGGGCGGGGTTCATATAGGAATGAATGAAGCCGATGGCGACGGCACCGAAACCATCTGCGGCGATGCGGTCGGCCAGTTCTGCCAATGCGGCTTCGTCCAGCGGTTGCAGCTCTTCGCCCTGCGCACTAATACGGCCTTTCACGGGAAACCGATCCTCGCGCGGGATCAGCGGTGTAGGCAGGCGCAGGTTCAGGTCATATTGTTCAAAGCGGTTCTCGGTCCGCATTTCTATCACATCGCGGAAACCCTCGGTCGTGATCAGCGCCGTGTGTGCGCCGCGCCTCTCTATCAGGGCGTTGGTGGCCAGCGTCGTGCCGTGGATCACGATTTCCAGATCAGCGGGCGTGATACCTGCATCAGCCAGAACCACGTCAATCCCGTCCAGAATGGATTGTTCCGGCGCGGCATAGTTCGTCAGTACCTTGGTCGAAAACATCTGCCCCCGGCAATCGAGAGCAATGTCGGTGAACGTCCCGCCGATATCGGCGCCAAGGCGGATCGCTGAGTTCATTTGGTGTCCTTTGCAGCTAGGGCGGCATCGCGCATTTGCGTCAGGGTCTGGCGCGGCGTCAGCGCCTCTGCCGAGATGTCCAGATCAAGCACCGCACCAGTCGGAGAGCTGAGCGCGCGGTCGAATGCGGCGGCAAATTCTTCTGTCCGGCTGATCTGTTCGACATGGAAACCATAGGCACGCGCGAGGCCGACGAAATCTGGATTTTCCAGCGTTGTCCCGGACACGCGGGCGGGATAATTCCGTTCCTGATGGGCGCGGATGGTGCCATAGGTGCCATTGTTCAGGATCAGAACGATGGGCTGCGCACCTGCCTGCTTCGCGGTCCCCAGTTCCTGACAGTTCATCTGGAAATCACCGTCCCCCGCGAAGCAGACAACCACCCTGTCCGGATGGGCAACCTGCGCCGCAATCGCAGCAGGCAGGCCATAGCCCATCGCACCGGATTGCGGGGCCAGAAGCCGGGCTCTCGGACCAAAGGGAAAGAACTTGTTCGGCCAGACGGTGAAATTGCCTGCGCCATTGGTCAGGATAACGTCGTCGGGCAGCACCTCTCGCAGATGGGCAATGACTGCGGCCATATCGACGGGCGAGGGCTGCGGCGGCACCGAAAGGCTGTCGTTCCAGTCGGCGCGCGCCTTTGCCCGCCAATCCGCCCATTGCCCGGCAACCGGGGACAGCGCCGCCGCGAAGGCGTTCGGCCCGGCATGAATACCAAGCGCCGGCTGATAGATCTTGCCGATTTCCCGATCAGATCCGTGGACATGGATCAGCTTTTGCCGCGGCACCGGCACATCCAGCAGCGTGTAGCCATCGGTTGTCATCTCACCAAAGCGGACATTCACGGCAAGGATCGCATCGGCATCGCGGATCAACGCTTTGACATGGGGCGGCATCCCTACCCCTGCCTCACCCGCATATACCTCAGAGTGATTGTCGAACTGATCCTGATAGCGAAAGGCGGCAATGACCGGAATGTCAGAGGCTTCGGCAAAGCGCTGCAACGCCGCGCGCCCTTCCGGCGTCCAGTTGCAGCCGCCCATCAGGATCAGCGGACGCTTTGCACCGGCCAGCAGCCTCTGCGCCTCGGCCACTGCATCAGGTGCAGGGGCTGGTTCCGTTACCCGCGGCAGAGCCGTCAGAGCCGGTATATCCGTGAGGCTGGTCAGCATATCCTCTGGCAGCGCGATCACCACGGGACCGGGCCGCCCGGTCATCGCCGTGATCCATGCACGCGAGAGGATTTCCGGAATGCGATCAACATCGTCGATTTCGACAGCCCATTTCGCCAACGAGCCGAAGACGGCACGATAATCGACTTCCTGAAACGCCTCACGGCCCTTCATGTCCGTGCCGACCTGACCGACAAATACCAGCATCGGCGCGCTGTCCTGCATTGCCGTATGAATGCCGATAGAGGCGTTGGTGGCGCCCGGTCCGCGCGTGACGAAACACAGTCCCGGCTGGCCCGTCAGCTTGCCCCAGGCCGCCGCCATGAACGCGGCACCACCTTCGTTGCGGCACAAAACGAAATCCAGCCGCCCCTCTGTGTCATGAAGCGCATCAAGAACGGCCAGATAGCTTTCGCCCGGAACCCCGAACGCCTTGCGCCCACCAAGCGCCAGCAGACATTCGACCAGAAGCTGGCCGCCATGCCGTGGTTGAGTTGCGCTGCTTATGTGCTGCATGGGTTGCGAGTTCCGCATGTTTCTTTCCCTTCAGATTGCGACGCGCGGCGGCGCGAAAAAACAAAGAAGCGTGACAGACATGAAAGTTCACCTTTGCAACATTGCCCGGCATTTCAGGAATTTGCCATCCGAAGCGCGTTTGCCTCGCAAAGTCGCGGCGCAATCAAAAGCAAGCCTTTCCTGAAATCGCGATCGGTCCCCCATGACCTGCGACAGAAACTGCTGCGTCCGTTCGTACTTCGGCACAGAGAAGAAGGTTTCCGGGTCCGCCGTTTCCAAAATCTCGCCGCCACCATCATGTGATAGGTGCCCTTGATGTTAATTTCGTTCGACGCATCCCATTCCGCGTCGGCTAATTCCATCAGTGGACGGCGCGGATACCGAAGGGCGAGAGATCCGCCCGAAGCCCTGCCGCAAAGCAAGCGATCGCTCCTTTTGTGGCGGAATAGATCGCCATATTCGGCACGGTTGCATGCGCCGCTGTCGATCCGGTAAACAGGATATGCCCGACCCGCGCCTGAGCATCTGTTGCACAATCAGCCCGGTCAGCGCGATGGCCGCGCTCAAATTAACCTCAAGCGCGGTGTCGATATCGGCCTGATCCATATCCGCGAAATTTGCCTAGCGGTCGCATGGCACCGGCGTTATTCACCAGCAGGCCTATCTTCAGCCCGTCCCGTGCAGCCGCCGCAGCCTCTCGATCGGTGACATCAAGCAAGATCGGCCAGATCCCCGCCTGAGCGGCGCGCATGTCGTTCAGCGCCTTCTCGCTGCGGGCAATGGCATAGACGCGGTGCCCCTTGCGGGCCAGCTGCAACGCAATGGCCAGACCGATCCCGCCGGATGCACCTGTGACCAATGCCGTCGCCATTCACACCTCGCTTTGCTTGAACCGTTAAGGAAGCTTCCGGTTAAGAACGGTTCTAAGAAATCAGGAAATTCGGCAAACAGGAAAGTAAAACTATGGCCTCTGCGCGCAAACACCATTCTGACAGGCAATCATACACGGCCCAACAGCTTTGCCGGGCGGGACCATCTCATCATATTGTAAAGTTGCGCTTGCGTGTTAACTCACGCCCTCAGCGTCGTTGTTTTGCAAAAGAACGGCAAACAACGCGCGCGCTGCATCGACATCGGGCGAGCGGTCGGCGCTGATACCAGCCGCAGCGCCAAGCGCCTTCAGCCGTTCAAGACTGTTGATCAGATGCCGGCGCATCGCCTCTCGCGCCGCCGTCGGATTGCCCGCAACAATGGCCGCGACGATCCGCTGATGCTCATCATGGATCCGCGCGTAATATCCGTCCTTCAGATCCGCTGTGACGATATGACCAAGCTGAAAGCGCGGCACGATCAGCGGGCGAAGATATTCCAGAAATGCCAGCATGAACGCATTCCGGGCGGCTTTGGCAATGCGCAGGTGCAGATCATAGTCATAGTGAATTTCAACCACCGAGGGATCGGCACGGCGCGCATCGACCTCTTCCATAAACTCCGCAATTTCTTGCGCCTCTGCGTCACTGCGCCGTTCAGCACAAAGGCCCGCCGCCTCGACCTCGACGCTCAGCCGCAATTCCAGCAGGGCGATGGTTTCCGCAAGCGTTCGCAGTTCGTCATCCGGGATCATGAAGCCGGGCTGCGATGGCGCCTCGCTGACAAACATCCCACGACCCTGCTGGGGGATCACCAGCCCTGCGGAGCGCAATCTGGCGATGGCCTCCCTGACCACCGTCCGGCTTACCTCATATTCAGCGCAGAGTTCCGCCTCGGTCGGAAGCCGCGCACCGGGCCCCAACTCGCCCGAGGCGATCTTTCCCGACAGGCTTTCCCAGACAAGGGTCGAGAGTGGTTTGCGCTTGGGCATCTGCTTCCTTTTCATCCCGATTCAACCATCGCGGGAATTTTCCTGACGGACCCGGTCAGCTATCCCTTATCGGATTGCCGCGCAAGTAATGCGCGTATGGCGCCTGTGTCAGCCAACCGGCATCGACGGGCAGCGTTACCCCTGTGATGGGCGCGGCCCGGTCCGAGCACAGGCACAACGCTGCTTCGGGCACATCTTCGGGCGCGACGAACTTACGCAAAGCGGTACTGGCGGTTATTGCTTCGGGATCACGTTCGCCCGCCGCAATCCGCGCTTTCAGCGCGTCGGACCGGGTATATCCCGGTGCGACGACGTTAACCCTAATTCCGTAGGGCCCAAGTTCCGCCGCCAACATTCCCGTCAGCGCCATGACCGCATGTTTGCCCGGCCTATATGCCGGCAAGATCAGCCAGTTCGGGATCAAGTTCATCGGCAGCTTCACCGAACGCATGGCCGCCTTCTACGCTGACGAACCATTGCCGGATCTCGGCTTCCGCGAGCACGGCTATCTTTACTGCGTTTCACCAAAAGGCGTCGACGCCGCAAAGGAGCGCGTGGAGTTGCAGCGCGGCCTTGGCGCCCACACCATTTTCCTCGATCCCGGCCCGCTGAAGGATCGCTTTCCCTGGTTAAACGTCGATGATCTTGGCGGCGGCGCCTGGGGTTCGCGTGACGAGGGTTGGTTCGATTCGATGGGGCTGCTGAACGGGTTGCGTCGAGCCGCGCGGTGCAGTGGGATCGAGTATATCGACAATGCCGTGATCGGGCTGGACGTCGATCGGTGCCGCGTCACCGCTGCCCATCTTGCGACGGGCGAAAGGATCGAATGCGGCACATTCGTGAATGCGGCCGGTCCCCGTGCGCAGCAGGTTCGCGATATGGCGGGGCTGTCGATCCCGGTCGCACCATTCAAGCGCTACAGCTTTGTCTTTGCCAGTTGCACGCCTATTCCGGGGCGGATGCCGAACATGATCGACCTCTCGGGCACCTTTGTGCGGCCTGAGCGGGAGTTGTTCCTGACCGGAAACACCCCACTGGACAACGGCCCCGCCGGATATGACGATTTCAAAATCTGCCATGATGAGTTCGAGGACCGGATCTGGCCTGCCCTATGGCATCGCATTCCCGCCTTTGACGCGCTGAAAGTCAGGCAATGCTGGACGGGCCACTACGAATACAACATGCTTGACCATAACGGCATCGTCGGCTTTCATCCGGACATCAGCAACTTCATGTTTGCCAACGGATTCTCAGGTCACGGATTGCAGCAATCGCCAGCGGTTGGCCGCGCCGTGGCAGAGCTTATTGTCGACGGCGCATTCCAGACGCTTGAGTTAAGCCCGTTTCGCTTCGAACGCATACCTCTGAACGAACCGTTCCTGGAAGAGGCGGTGATCTGATCTGCAAGCCGCCCGAACCTCTGCCAGGCAGGGTTTTCAGTAGATATACCGGATTTGCTCGCTCCAATAGCGTTCTATCCTGCGCCACTGCTGATCGACGCGTTCCAGCGGCGGGTCGTCCAGAACGCCCGACATATCCAGTTCATACGCGTGACGGGCAAAAAGCTGGGCGATTTGTTCGCAGACCGACTGACCTGAGTCCGTCAGCTTTACCTTTACCGAACGTCGGTCCTGATCGTTGCGCTGATGATGAACATAGCCCATCCCGACCAGCTTTTTCAGGTTATAGGACACGTTCGATCCCTGATACATGCCGCGGCTGCGCAACTCTCCCGCGGTCACCTCTGCCTCGCCGAGGTTATACAGCAGCAGCGCCTGAACCGGGGTTAGATCTGCGCGACCCAGCCTTTCGAAATCATCCTTGATAAGATCGAGCATCAGCCGGTGCATCCGGTCGAGAAGCTGAAGGCAGCGGAAATATGCCTCGACATTGCTGCCTTCGGTTTCACATTCTAATCTGGGCCTTACTGCCTGCATATCATCATCCTCTTGATAAGGGGAAGATGACCCGAAAAGCCGAATCTTGAGTTAATCTTTGCGCATCTTCTTGGGTGAGTTCTTAAAATGCTCATTATCCGGGCTGAAACGTCCGAATGCGGCATTGGCGATGACATCCAGCACGGCTGCAATCTCGTCGGGTCCGGCAGCCTCGCCGTTCGATCTGGCGATGATCCAGCGATACAGATCCTGATCGTTTTCGCCCATCACCTGCTCGTACTGTTCAAGCAGTTCGTCAGACAAGGAGGATAGCTGGCTGTCTGCAAACGGCCCGAGGATCAGGTCCATTTCTTTCATCCCGCGTCGCCAACTGCGCATCTGCAGGCGCTTCAGCCGGGTTTCGTCACTTTCCATCATTTCCCTCGCTTGTCGCATGCCGGCGCGCACCCTATGACGGTTGCAGGACAAAACCAAGGAGCACGTCATGGGCTTTCTCTCCGACGCTATCAACCGCATCAAGCCCTCTCCGACGGTCGCCATGACGGGGCGTGTGGCTGAACTGAAGGCGCAGGGTCGCGATATTATCGGACTTTCGGCGGGCGAGCCTGATTTCGACACCCCGGAAAACATCCGCGATGCGGCGAAAGCTGCCATCGACGCCGGTCATACGCGATACACCGCCGTCGATGGCATGGCAGAGCTGAAACGCGCGATTTCAGCGAAATTCGCGCGAGAGAACGGGCTGGAATACACCACCGACGAAATCACCGTGGCATCGGGCGGCAAGCAGATCCTTTTCAATGCCTTGCTGGCGACATTGAACCCCGGCGATCAGGTCATCATTCCGGCACCCTACTGGGTCAGCTACCCTGATATCGTCGGGCTTGCCGGTGGTGAACCGGTCATCCTGCCATGTCCTGCGGAAAATGGCTTTCGGCTTGACCCCGAAGCACTGCGCGCCGCGATTACGCCCCAGACCAAATGGTTGATCCTGAACTCTCCTTCCAACCCGACTGGCGCTGCGTATTCGGCGGCAGAAATGAAAGCGCTGACCGATGTCCTGCTGGATTTTCCCGATGTCTGGGTACTGGCCGACGACATTTACGAGCATCTCGTTTTCGATGGCTTCACCTTCGTTACCCCTGCCGAGGTAGAGCCGCGCCTCAAGGATCGCACGCTGACCATGAACGGTGTCAGCAAGGCCTATGCCATGACCGGCTGGCGGATCGGATATGGCGCGGGCCCGAAACCGCTGATCAAGGCGATGGCTAAGCTGCAATCGCAATCCACCTCAAACCCCTGCACGATCAGCCAATATGCCGCGCTTGAAGCGTTGGAGGGGCCGCAGGATTATATCGAAATGTCGCGCGAAGCCTTCCAGCGTCGCCGCGATCTGGTGGTGAATGGGTTGAACGACTGCCCCGGAATTGAATGCCCGATGCCGCAGGGGGCCTTTTATGTTTATCCGTCAATCGAAGGCCTGATCGGCAAGGTCTCCGCTGCTGGCACTGAAATCCGCGATGATGAGGCATTTGCCAATGCGCTTCTGGACGAAACCGGGGTCGCAATCGTGTTCGGCGCCGCTTTCGGTCTGTCACCGCATTTCCGCGTCAGCTACGCCGCAAGCGATGAGACCCTGACGGAGGCAATTCGACGCATCCGATCCTTCTGCGACGGCTGTCAGGAACCCTGATCCGGCTGACACGTTTTCTTGCCAGACAAAGCAAGGAGCAGTCATGCTTGAACATAATGCACTCGTTGTCGTTGCTGATGGTCATCACGCCATTCTGTATCGCAACACCGCCAAGCAAGGTATCGAACTGACAGAGGTGCAGCGCCTGACGCCGAGCAACCTTTCCGATGAAGGCGAAGGCCATGCCCCACATGAGCGTTCGCCGAAGGATGAGGATGAGGCAACCTTTGCCAAGCAATTGGCCGAGCGGCTGAATGGTATTGTCCTGCGCCACAAAGCGGATGAGGTCGCGATTGTCGCCGATCCATCGACGCTGGGGACGTTGCGCAAACACTACCACAAAGAGCTTGAGGGCAAGCTGAAGAAAGAGCTCGCCAAGGATTTGACGAAATCGTCGGCTGCAGAGGTCGCGAAAGCGCTGTCCTGAGCGAATTTACCAAAACATCACGGCCCGCGCGACAGGGGTTCGCACGGGCCGCTTTGCTGTTCACAATCCCCATAGGCGCGGGAATTCATCGTGAACATGGTGATGGTCAAGGCTTCGCCCGTTGCTTCGCGTGGGTCGCATGGCTGCGCCTCCGTCCAAGCCAATATCCTGCCTGAGTTGCTCGGGCACATCAGCGATTGATCTGCGCATGGCGGCGCGGTGATGGCGCTTTTCGTGCCAGTTGGCAACACGCTGAAACAGGCGCGCGAGGTTTGATTGCATACATGCCACGTTGGGCAGCTCGATCGGGGTCATGGTCATCTCGTCTCTCCCTTTCATGGCGACGCATTGTTCCAACCCCATAAAGCGACCTTGTGTCACCTGGGGCGCCGGAACGGGCGTCTGCTTCAGAATTCCGCAGGGATTCGCTTTTAGGGCTATTCCTGCTTCTCTCGATGGAATCAGAATGCTATTTAAACGGTCGGAACACCAACAAAACGACCGCAAGATCACATAAGGACAGCTTATGGAACTGCCGCCACTCGCCGCTTTACGTGTGTTCGACGCCGCCAGCCGCCAGCTGAGCTTTACGCGGGCGGCGGAAACGCTGGGGATGACGCAAGCCGCCGTCAGCTATCAGATAAAACTGCTGGAGGAACGGCTGGGTGGGCAATTGTTCCTGCGCAATCCAAAGGGGCTGGAACTGACGACGCTTGGCAAGCGCTTTGCGGGACCGACAACCGATGCGTTCGATTTGCTGCGAGAGGCTTTCTCGGCAACCGAAGGTCAGCAGGAAACGCTGTCGATTTCGACCATGACGACCATTTCAAGCAACTGGCTCGTGCATCGCCTCGGCCGGTTTCAGTTGCAGCAGCCGAACCTCGCCGTGCGGCTGGAGACTGACGATAAAGTCGTGGATTTCGCGCGGCAGGATGTCGATGTTGCCTTGCGCCACGGCGCAGGCGAATGGGATGGCCTCGTCTCGCATTTCCTGTTTCATTCCGATGTAACGCCGATGCTGTCACCTGCGCTGCTGCAAAAACATGGTGCCGTTACCAAACCAGAGGATATTATCGACCTGCCCTGGCTCAACAACAGCTACAGGGGTTGGGATGGGTGGCTGACAATGAATGGCGTGCCCGAACTATCTTGCAAAAAAGACCGCCGTTTCGAGATCGAGGCACAATCGCATCTTGGCCGGGCAGCACTTGCCGGCGAAGGCGTTGCCATGCTGAACCCTCGTTTCTTCCGCTTTGAATTAGCGACAGGATCACTTGTGCAGCCTTTCAAAGACTGCTGGCGATCCACAAACAGTTATTGGCTGGTTTTCCCTCATGCCCGCAGAAACCGCCCGGCCATCAAGGCATTTCTGCGCTTCCTGCAAAGCGAAATCGAGGCGGAAGAGATTGAACTTGCCGCATAAGCGGGCCTACTTGTCGTGCTTGGCGTTCTTGCCGATTACCGGCGCCGTCCGATCACCCTTCTCATCGGGTTTCACACCGAGGTGACAGGGTATCTTGAAACGGCGGTTCTTTTCAGCCCGCCGCTTCGACCAGCGATCAAGCCAGGACGCAAAGCGCCCCGGCTTGCGATCAGAGTGCGGTCCAGCCGCCATCAACACTGATCGTCGTGCCGGTGATCTGGTCAGCCGCCGGGCTGCACAGGAAGATTGCCGTCCCGCCCATCTGTTCAACCGTTGCGAAGTCGCCGGATGGTTGGCGCGCAAGCATGACGTTCTTGATCACGTCCTCGCGATTCATATTGTGGGTCTTCATCTGATCGGGGATCTGCTTTTCCACGATCGGTGTCAGCACATAGCCGGGGCAAATTGCGTTGCAGGTGATCCCCTTGCCCGCCTCTTCCAGTGCCGTCACCTTGGTCAGCCCGACAACGCCGTGCTTCGCCGCAACATAGGCAGACTTATAGGGGCTGGCCGTCAGACCATGAGCGGATGCGATATTGATCACCCGGCCCCACCCCTTTTTCTGCATGGCAGGCAATGCGGCCGCCGTGCAGTGAAAAGCAGAAGACATGTTGATCGCGATAATTGCATCCCATTTCTCGGTCGGGAATTCCGCGATGGGCGCGACGTGCTGGATTCCGGCATTGTTGATCAGGATATCGCAGGCACCGGCCTTTTCGATCAGCGCGCGACATTCCTCGGGCTTCGACATATCCGCCTGGATATAGCGAACGTCAGTACCGAACTCCTTGGACATATCCTCGGCCAGTTTATGGTCGGTCTCATCATCGGTATAGCTGTTCAGCACGACGCTTGCGCCCGCCTTCGCCAACTCTCGCGCAATGCCCAGACCGATGCCGGAGTTCGATCCGGTCACGACTGCGGATTTGCCTTTCAGAACATTCTCGAACATGGACTACTCCATCGGTTTGTGTCGCATGATGTCTACGCCCGCCAACTGCGAACCACAACCGGCCCGCAAAACCTAAGCTGGTTGCGGCCCCGAGGAATTCGTCAGTTCGAACCTGCTGCCGGGATGAAGCGCAAACACTACCGTAACGACCCTGTCGCGATCCCATGTCCGTCTTTTTAGCTTCAGGCACGGCGCACCCGGCTGAATTTGCAGCGACAATGCCTCACTTTGACTGGGCAAAACGGCCTCGATACTGACATCGGCGCGTGTAATCGGCGCGACCGTCGCAAGATAGGCATTGGCGGTCTGCTGGCTGAAATCCTGTGACAAATAGTCTGGGCCAACGTCAGGATTTACGAAGCGGTCTTCGATCTGGATCGGGATACCATCCTCATAGTGCACCATCGTAGAGTGAAACAATGCGCCACTGCCGGACCATCCGAACCATTCCTGCAGGCTGCTTGTCGCCTGACATTCCTCCAGCAGATCAACCCGAACTGTGTGGACATGTCCGCGTTCTGCGATTTCGTCGGCGATATTGCGAACCTCAAGCAGGGTAGAGCTGGGCTTCGGCTCTGCCACGAACGATCCGACGCCGTGAACCCTGACAATTCGCCCTGACGCCGCCAGCTCTCGCAAGGCCCTGTTCGCCGTCATGCGGCTGACGCCAAGCTCTGCCACGATCTCATTTTCGGACGGCACTCGATCATTCGGCCCCAGAACGCCGCGCCGGATCTGTTCTTCCAAATGCTGCTTAACCGCCTCGTAAAGCGGCATGGCCTTCGACAGCGCCGATGGGTCGAGAACGGCATTTCTCTGCTTCAATTCTGGCCCCCGTCAAAAAAACTGTTGAAAGCTTAGGGAGAATAGGTTCCATATACAAGTATATAAGACCAGAGGAATCAATGGAATCACGCATCTTCACTAGACAGGCCTTGCTGCCCGGCGGCTGGGAAAGCGATGTGACGATCCATGTCGATTCATCCGGCAATATCAGCGCGATCGAAACCGATAGCAGCCCGGACGGCGCTGAACTGGCGGCAGGACCGTTGGTGCCGACGATGACCAACCTGCATTCCCACGCGTTCCAACGCGCTATGGCCGGATTGGCCGAAGTTGCGGGACCAAGTGGCGACAGCTTCTGGACGTGGCGCGAACAGATGTATCGTTGTGTCACCACGATGACGCCTGACGACATCGAAACAGTCGCCACAATGTTGCAGATCGAGTTGCTGAAAGGTGGCTTCGGCCATGTGGCAGAGTTCCACTATCAGCATCATGGTCCGCAAGGGCAGCACTATGACGACCCTGCAGAGGCTTCGCTGCGGCACTTTGCGGCTGCCGAGCAAAGCGGAATCGGCCTGACATTGCTGCCGGTTTTCTATGCGCATTCCGACTTCGGGGGCCAGGCACCGACAGAAGGGCAGCGTCCGTTCCTGCACGACACAGACGACTACCTGTCGCTTCTCGACCGTGTTCGGGCCGAAGCGGCAAAGCGCGGGCAGGCTTGCGGCTGTGCGATTCACTCGCTTCGCGCGGCCACACCACAGCAGATCGACCAGATCATTGGCAACCTGCCAAATCCGGGCCCGATCCACATCCATATCGCAGAGCAGATGAAAGAGGTTGAGGCCAGCCTGAAATGGTCTGGCCGCCGCCCGGTTGAATGGCTGCTGGACGAACAGCCCGTGGATAAGAGCTGGTGCCTCATCCACGCCACGCATCTGAGCACCGATGAAACGCGCCGCATCGCTTCGTCGGGCGCAGTCGTCGGGCTTTGCCCGATGACCGAAGCAAATCTTGGTGACGGCATTTTCCCGGCCCGCGACTTTCAGCAAGCGGGCGGCGCCTTCGGGATCGGAACGGACAGCCACGTATCGGTTTCCGTCGCGGAAGAACTGCGCATGCTGGAATACAGCCAGCGTCTGCGCGATCAGGCCCGCAACTGTCTTGCGGGCTCAGAGGGCCGATCCACGGGACGCAGCCTTTTTGAGGGTGCGCTAGCGGGCGGCCATCGCGCGGCGGGTGTCGGTTCAGGTCATATTGCGGTTGGTGCTCCGGCAAGCTGGGTTGTGCTTGATGACAAAAACCCCTTCATCGCAACCGCTGCGCAAGACCAGCTTCTTGACCGCTGGATCTTCGCGCTCGGCGACAGCGCGATCCGTGATGTCTATGTGTGGGGACGGAAGGTTATCAATAACCGCCACCATCCGCTTGATGACGAAATTGCGCCGCGCTTCGCCGGGGTTCTGCGCAAGATCTCAACCTGATTCAGCAGAGGGAGTTTGAGGCAAGCTGATGAAAACACTATTCAAGAATGCCCGCCTTGCGACGATGCACCCCGATGCAGATGGTCTTGGCATCATAGAGAATGGCGCCATTCTCATCGACGGTGGCAGCATTGCGCAGGTTGGCCATGCCGAAGATGTGGCGACCAATGCGGATAAAGTCATCGACTGTGAGGGCCGCTGGATCACCCCTGCGCCGATCGACTGTCACACGCACCTTGTCTATGGCGGCAATCGCGCCCGAGAGTTTGAGATGCGCCTTGCCGGGGCAAGCTATGAGGAGATTGCACGAAGCGGCGGCGGCATCGTGTCCAGCGTGCGCGATACGCGCGATGCCGGTGAGGACGCACTTCTTGCGGCAGCCCTGCCCCGTTTGGACGCGCTGATCCGCGAAGGTGTCGGCACAGTAGAGGTCAAGTCAGGCTATGGCCTGTCGGTCGAGGCAGAGCTGAAGATGCTTTGCGTGGCTCGAAAGCTCGGCGAAGAACGCAGGGTGCGCATCGTCACCAGCTATCTGGGCGCGCACGCGCTCCCGCCGGAATACAAGGGCCGGCACGATGACTACGTCACCGATGTGGTCCTGCCGGGGCTGGAAGCTGCCCATTCAGAAGGACTCGTCGACGCGGTGGACGGGTTCTGCGAAGGCATCGCTTTCTCTCCCGCACAGATCGCGCGCGTTTTCGACAAAGCGCGGGAACTGGGCCTTCCTGTTAAACTTCACGCTGAACAGTTGTCCAATCTGGGGGGCGCCAGACTAGCCGCGGAATACGGCGCGCTGTCGGCCGATCATCTTGAATATGCCGCGCTGAACGACGCGCAGGCGATGGCGCGGGCAGGCAGCGTCGCGGTCATGCTGCCCGGTGCATTCTACTTTCTGCGGGAAACGCAGAAGCCACCTGTCGACGCTTTCCGGCAGGCTGGTACGGCAATGGCGGTTGCGACAGACAGCAATCCCGGAACCTCGCCACTGACCTCTCTGCTGCTGTCGATGAACATGGCCGCCACCTTGTTTGGCCTGACGGTCGAGGAATGCCTGCTGGGCACGACCCGCAACGCCGCAAAGGCGCTTGGCCTGTCCGACACAGGCACTCTTGCCCCCGGCAAACGCGCCGATCTTGCCATCTGGAATATCGAGACGCCTGCCGAACTGGTCTATCGCATCGGCTTCAACCCGCTTCACCGCCGCATCTGGAACGGCGAGATCACCTGACAGGAGTTCACATGACCGATCCGCGTCACAACACCCGCGACATCTACCCACCGACCGGCACAACGCTGAATGCCAAAAGCTGGCAGACAGAGGCTCCGCTGCGGATGATGATGAACAACCTGCACCCAGACGTTGCCGAGAACCCGCATGAGCTGGTCGTCTATGGCGGTATTGGTCGGGCAGCGCGGACATGGGACGATTTCGACGCCATCGTTGACGGGCTCAAGGAGCTGGAGGCCGATGAAACCCTGATCGTGCAGTCCGGCAAGCCAATCGCCATCATCCGCACCCATACCGACGCGCCGCGCGTGCTGATCGCCAATTCCAACCTTGTTCCGCATTGGGCCAATTGGGATCACTTCAGCGAATTGGACCGCAAAGGCCTGATGATGTACGGCCAGATGACGGCAGGCTCTTGGATCTATATCGGCACGCAGGGGATCGTTCAGGGTACCTATGAAACCTTTGCCGAAGCTGGGCGGCAGCACTATGACGGCGACCTGACGGGTAAATGGATTCTGACTGCAGGACTTGGCGGCATGGGCGGTGCACAGCCCCTAGCCGCAGTGATGGCGGGGGCCTGCTGTCTGGCCGTAGAGTGCGATGAAACCCGCGCGGATTTCCGTATTCGCACCCGTTATTGTGATGAAAAGGTGCACAACCTTGATGATGCGCTTGCCCTGATTGACCGCTGGACAAAGGACGGAGAGGCAAAGTCCGTTGCCCTGATCGGAAACGCTGCCGAGGTCTTTCCCGAAATCCTGCGCCGGATGAAAGCGGGTGAGCCGATGCCGAACGGCCGCCCTGATATTGTGACCGACCAGACATCGGCCCATGATCCGGTACATGGCTATCTGCCCAAGGGCTGGTCCGTGGCGGAATGGCGTGCCAAGCAGGAAACCGCCCCGAAAGAAGTGGAGGCCGCAGCACGCGCCGCGATGAAGGAACACGTCGCGGCAATGGTCGGCTTCTGGAACGCGGGTGTGCCGACGCTGGATTACGGCAACAATATCCGGCAGGTCGCCAAGGAAGAAGGGCTGGAGAACGCCTTTGCCTTTCCCGGCTTTGTTCCCGCATATATCCGCCCGCTGTTCTGCAAGGGCATCGGCCCGTTCCGTTGGGCGGCGCTGTCCGGCGACCCGGAGGATATCTATAAAACCGATCAGGCGATGAAAGAGCTGTTCCCGGAAAACGAACATCTTCACCGCTGGCTGGACATGGCGCGGGAACGGATCGCCTTTCAGGGTCTGCCTGCGCGGATCTGCTGGATCGGGCTGGGTGACCGCCATCGTGCCGGGTTGAAGTTCAACGAAATGGTCGCCTCGGGCGAGTTGAAGGCGCCGGTGGTGATCGGTCGGGACCACCTGGATTCGGGTTCGGTCGCCTCGCCAAATCGCGAGACAGAGGCGATGAAGGATGGCTCTGACGCGGTATCCGACTGGCCGTTGCTGAACGCTCTTGTGAATACCGCATCCGGCGCGACATGGGTCAGCCTGCATCACGGCGGCGGCGTCGGCATGGGCTTTTCGCAACATGCCGGTGTGGTGATCTGCGCCGATGGAACGCCGGAGGCCGCAAAACGGCTGGAACGGGTTTTGTGGAATGACCCGGCATCTGGCGTCTGGCGCCACGCTGATGCCGGCTATCAGGAGGCCATCGACTGCGCCCGTCAGAATGGGTTGCGGCTTCCCCGGATATTGGGAAGTTGACCGGACTGACAAAGGTGTACCGGGCGGCAGACAGGCGCTTCACGGCATGGAAGAACGGCGGTGGAAAGACGGCAGAGGTCGTCTGCCATCCGCCTGGTGCTGGTTTCGACGATTTCGATTGGCGGATCAGCACGGCGCGGGTCGACCGCTCGGGGCCGTTTTCGGCGCTGCCCGGCGTCGATCGGTGTCTGACGGTGGTCTGCGGTGGAAGTCTGGTGCTTGATGCAGCAGGCGGGTCGGTCAGGCTCGATGCGTCCTCTGCGCCATTTCGGTTCAGCGGCGATGATGGCTGTCACTGCACGTTGATCGGCCCGCCGGTCATGAATCTGAATGTCATGGTTCGCGCGCCGTTTCGCTGTGTGGTTCGTCGTGGAAGCCTCGAAAACAGCAATAGGCGTCCAACCGATCTCGACTTTATCTTCGCGACCCGTGATCTGCCGCAAATCGGCCTGTGCGCGCATGATCTGGCCAGATTGACAGGCGCGAAGGCACTGCCGGACGACATCGCTGATGCGATTTTCATCCGCATTCAGGGCTGAGACATCACCGGCCAGTCATCACAGAATAAAGCTGAGGATTGCCACCCAAATCGACAGCGCCAAACCGATGACCACCACATAAGGTCCGTTCCAGACAAGCCCGGCGCGGCGTGCAGACACCTGCCCCAGAGAGCCAAGCAGCAGCACCGATGCCGTAAAGGGTGAGGTCGCGCCGCTCAGCGCCCATCCCGCTGTAATCGCTGCCACGACAACGCTTGGCGAGACCCCCATCGCCTCGGGCGTCGGCAACAAAGGAATGATCAACGACACAGCGAGGATCGGATTCATGCCGATCTGGCCCGCCAGAACGATAATCCAGATCAGCGGGATCAGGATGCCCAATGCAGGAACGACCGACAGATCAACACCCCATGACCGGACCAGCGGCACCAACAGGAATGATCCCAGACTACCAATAAAGGCTGCCATGAACAGCAAGGCAATCTCGCCGCGATAAGCCGGCGCCTCGACAAACAGATACTGCTTGACCCGCGTCCCGACATAGTCACGAGCAGACAGCCCTTGCCCCACAGCCTGCAACCAGACCCAGATCAGCGCGACAACTGGGATAAGAGACATGACCGCGCCGATCACCTCTACCCCGGTGGTGAAATGCAGCAGGGCCGTACCACCGACAACGGCGGTCAACAGCAAAAGAAGGGGGCGAAGATTGCGCCACCAGCTTCCGGTTTCTACCGCACGCGGCGGCGGCGGATGCGACAGCTTCGGCTTGAAGATCGTGTCCAGTGCCCAGCCGCCAAACAGCAGCAGCGCCGCGCTGACCAGACAGGGGAGGACCGCCCTGTTCCAGCTTGCGCCGGGAACAAGCGCCACGCTGATGACCATTGCAAAGGCCATCGGCGACCAGGTCAGGGTAGAGATGAACCCGCGCTGTATCGCGACAAGCATACGGCGTGTCCGGTGATAGCGGATCTCGGGATCGGGTTCCTTCGCCGTGCTTTCGGTCGCCAGTGAGCCCAACAGGGCGATTGATCCGTATAGCAGGATCAACCCGAACAGGTGCCCGCCGACAGTCAGCGCCAGATATCGCAGCCCCGGCGGCTGCCGGGCCAGAAAGCGCCCGCATTCGATGATGTCCCGAGACCCCGCCGCAGCACTGCGCAATGTACTGAGCGCAGTAAAAACACCCACCACAAGACTGCCGCTGAGTACAGCACGGCCAACGCCGCTGGACCAACCTTCGCGGGTTGCGGCCGCAAGCAATGTCAGCAGGACCCCGATCGCGATGAAAATGTAATGTGTCGGCTTCAGGCGCGACGCACTCATAGCGATGGCGAGGATGGACAGCACTCCTGCGATCCACGCGAATAGCACCGCGCCGCCATATTCCAGCACGGACATTGCGAAAATGACGCCCAGAAGCGGAAGGCCGATAAGTTCTGCCGTCTTTGCGCCTGATGTCATGTGAACGTCCCGAATGGGTTAAATCCGCACAGCGGATGCAGCCTTTTCTTCGCGATAAGGCAGGCGGCGTCAATCGGATGCTACATTGGCGCTCGCCTGCGTGACATTCATGCCAGTCCCGAATGCGTTATGGCTGGACCATGGCTGCATTCCACTCCGCCAGCAAGCCGGCCCGCCGCAACTGATCGCCATACACCAGAAGCCCCGCGTCAAGCCTGACCGGCCGCAAATGAACCGATGGCGCCGCCCCCGTACCCGGTATCAGCGCCACACCGGCATTCGCCGCGATGATTTCCTGCGCGTCCGGGCTTAGCAGGAATGACAGAAGCTCCGTCGCGCGCGCGGGGTCGGGCGCATTGACCGGCACAAGCGCTGATCGAAGTATGGCGAAGGTATAATCTTCAAGGACCAGCCGGATCAGGTCCGGATCGTCAGGGGCATAGCGCGCGGCATAGCTGGCAACGACGTTATATGCGATTGTGATGCGGCCCGCGCGAAGGTCGTCGATCATCTGACCAGAGCAGCAATAGAGCCGCGCATTCAATCGGCCCATCACCTCTGCCAAGCGCCAGAAGCCTTCTGACTGGCCGCTGTCCTGAGAAATCAGGAAATAACCAACGCCGGAGGTTTGCGGGTCATAGGTGGCGACGCGACCTTCGAACCTGTCAGGGTTCTCTCGCAGCATCGCGATCAGATCCCTGCGGGTACGAGGGGGCGCCAAATCGCCCAGACCACTTCGCGATGCAAGGGCCAGTACGGGCTCAAGCGCCACGCCAAAAAGCTGATCTCGCCAGCGGGCCCAGTCAGGCAGATCATGCAGATCGGGCGAAACGGAGGCCGCGAACCCATCATTTGCCAGCTTCATCTGAAGATCCATCGCAGAGGACATGACCAGATCAAAAGCGGCACGTTCATCACGCACGGCGCGAAACACCTCGACGCTTGAGGCCTGAACATAGCTGATCCGGGTGTCGGGGTTGGCGGCAACGAATGCGTCCAGCACGGCCTCGATTGCGGGCAGGTCAGTGGTCGAGATAACGGAAATCTCGGCACCTTCCGGATTACCGAATATCCGCTCCTCTTCTATCTCGAACGCCGGGGCGGGCGATGCCAGACCTAGGAAGAGGCCAATGGCAAGGACAAGGTCGCGCATGTGCCTTTCTCCTCTCCGGGTGTCAGGGTGAAGCGACCGCCATGAGCAAGTGCTGCCTCTTCCACGATGGTCAGGCCCAAACCCGATCCTACAACATCGGCGACATTGCTGCCGCGCTGAAAGCGTCCAAGAAGGTGCTTGTCATCCTGAACAAGGCCCCTGCCCTCATCCATGACCGTCAATTTAGCCTGTCCGTCGACCTGCCGCAGGTGAACCTGAATCCGCCCCTCATCATGGGAATATTTCAGCGCATTATCCAGTATATTGCGCAATGCGACCTCCAGCATCCGGCTATCGCCCGGCACCACACATGGTGCGCTCAGACCCTGTGGCACGATTTCCACCTCTCGCATTTCGGCCAAAGGCTCGACAGAGCGCAGCACCGTCGAGGCAAGCGCGGCCAGATCGACCGGCGCCGGTTCGAACTGTTCGCTGCGGTACAGCACCGTCGCGTGGTCCAGAATCTGGCTGGCAGAGCGGCTGCTTTCGCTGATCGCACGCAACATCCGCCGCAGGCGTGCCCGCGTCTCATCCTCACTGGTTTCAGAGAGGGCGATTTCGGCCTCAACCTTGACCAGTGACAAGGGTGTGCGGATGCGATGGGCAGCTTCGAAAATGAAGGTTTCCGTCAGCTGCAACGTCGCGCGAAGCCGCGCGATGAAACCGTTCAGCGCACCAACCAACGGCAACAGCTCCCTCGGCGCGGGATGGCGCACCGGTCTGAGGTCCTGTGGCCCACGTCGCGTGACAGCACCTGTCAGCAGATCGACCGGCCCGATCACGGCACGCGCGGCAAGCAACGCCATCGGCACCACCAGCAACAGGAACCCAAAGCCGACCCACGCAGCGCTGCGGGCGGTTTCACGCGCGATAGCAGCCTGACCGTTGCGGGTCTGGCCCAGAACGACCGTCACCTCTTGCATGGCATCGTCCAGCAGCACCCGCCGCGTCACCGCCGCCAGACGCAGGGCGCTGTCATTGTATTCGCCATTGTAGAAGATGGGGGACAAATCCGTCGGCTGCTCTGGCGGCGGTGGAAGGTCCTCATAACCGGAAACCAGCCGTCGCCCCAGACTGAGGCTGTAAAAGATACGCTCATTCCCCATCGCGCCCAGCATGGAAAACGCGGCATAGGGCAAATCGAATTCCAGACCATCCTCGACAGGACGGATGCCGTCGCTGACCGAAATCACCGCTGCCCCCAGAACCGCATCCTGACTGGCGCGGGACGCACGTTCCGCCACAAGCCGCACCGCGAAGAACAGCACGATGACCAGCACGACCGACAGCGCGACGAACTGCCAGACAAGCCTGCGCCGAAGCGAGAAGCCGGCCGGATTTGCGGCAATCGGCGTCCTCATTCCGGAATCAGGCGATAGCCGACGCCGCGCAGGGTCTCCAGCCGCGCGCCGGATCCTTCCAGCTTGCGGCGCAGCCTGCCGATATAGACTTCGATGGCATTGTCGCTGACTTCCTCGTCGAAAGAGAACAGTCTGTCGATCAGATGTGGCTTTGAATAGGTCTGACCGGGACGCGATAAAAGGATTTCCAGCAGGCGGAGTTCGCGGGCGCGCAATTCCCTGACCTCATCGCCAACCGTCAGCGTCGCGGCAAGCGCGTCGAAGGTGAATCCGGCAAAGTGCCGGCGGCTGTCGGCGGCACCGGCATGACGGCGCAGAACGGCGCGGCAACGGGCCTGCAATTCGGCAAAGTCGAAAGGCTTGGTGATATAATCATCGGCCCCCCGGTCAAGCGTGCTGATCCGGTCGCTGACCGAAGCACTGGCTGTCATCATGATCACAGGCGTATCTCGCCGCGCCATCCGCTCTCGCGCCAGAAAATCGCGGCCATCGCCGTCTGGCAAGGAAATGTCCAGCAATATCAGGTCGTATGGCGCGCTTTCCAGAAATTCCGCTGCTTCCGACAATGTCGCGGCCCGGTCCACCCCGTGCCCGTCAAGGGCCAGCCGCATCGCGACTGCTTTGGCCAATTCGTCGCTATCTTCAACCAGCAGGAATCTCATCTGCTCAACTTTTTGTCATTCCGTGACAGGTTGGTGTCAGTTTTTCATCAAATTTTAATCGTCGCAAGTCCGCGCACACTGCGCATTCAATGGGAGGACAAGATGAAAAACTGGACTCGTGCAGCAGTTGCTGCGCTGATCATGGGTACGGCGGCACCGGCAATGGCCGAAGAATGCATCGCGCCGGCCAATCCCGGCGGTGGCTGGGACTTCACCTGCCGCCAGATCGGCAGAATCATGACCGATCTCGGCCTGGTGCCCAATATGGTGCAGGTCACCAACGTCACCGGCGCAGGGGGCGGCGTTGCCTTCGCGCAGGTTGTCGCTGATCGCAACGAAGACCCCACCGTCTTTGTCGCTGCAAGTTCCGCAACGACAACCCGCCTGGCAGAGAACGCTTTTGCGGGTGCTACAGCAGATCAGGTTCGCTGGGTCGGCGCTATCGGCGGTGATCCGGGCGTTATCGTTGTCGGCAAGGACAGCGAATATCAGAGTCTGACCGACCTGATCGACGCGGTGAAGGCAGATCCGAACGCGGTTGCTTTTGCTGGTGGCTCTGCGGTGGGTGGTTTTGACCATCTCAAGGTGCTGATGATGCTGGACAAGGCAGGCTTCGGTGATGCCCGCGCTGTCAAGTATATCGGGCTCGACGGCGGTGCCGATGCCATTACCCAAACAGTCGGCGGCTTTGCGCAGGCGATGACAGGCGATTTGTCCGAAATCACCGGCTTTATCAAATCCGGTGACGTCCGCGCGCTTGCTGTGCTGTCGGATGAACGGATCGAAGGTTTCGAGGACGTGCCAACCGCCAAGGAACAGGGCGTCGACATCACCGCAATGAACTGGCGCGGAATCTACGTTCCCAAAGGCATCAGCGATGAGGACTACGACAAGTGGGTCGACTGGCTGAAACAGGTCGGCGAAAGCGAGCAGTGGCAGCAGACCATGGTCGAAAACGGCCTTGCGCCGTACAATGTCTATGGCGCTGACTTCGAAGCCTTCGTCGCCGAGAACGTCGCCGAAATTCAGGAAATCGCCAAAGAAATCGGGTTGCTGCAATGATACGCGGCGACCGTATCTTCGGAGCGGTCATGATTGTCATCGCGTTGGGGTATATCCTCAGCGCGTTTGGCATTCAGACCAGCTTCATGTCTGACCCTGTCGGCCCGCGCCTGTTCCCTTATATGATCGCGACGGTGATGATTGTCAGCTCGCTGGTCATGATCCTGCGCCCCGACCCAGAGGCGGAATGGCCGACAGGTCCGATGCTGGCGCAGCTTGGAATCGCGCTTGTTGTGCTGATCGCCTATGCCTACGCGATTTCGCCTCTTGGATTCATCATTCCGACGGCAATCGCATCGGGGATTCTCAGCTGGCAGATCGGTGGCAAACCGCTGCGTGCGGCCATTACGGGTGTCGGTCTTGGGATCGGCCTTTGGGTCATGTTCCGCCTGGTGCTTGGACTTAGCCTGCGCGGGCTTCCCGTCGGATGGGGGATGTAGAACATGGAAACGCTATCAAACCTTGCGATGGGCTTTGGCCTTGCCCTGACACCGTTCACCCTGCTGCTGGCGATCATAGGCGCCTTTGTCGGCACGATCATCGGCGCATTGCCGGGGCTTGGCCCGTCCAACGGCGTGGCCCTGCTGATCCCGATCTCGTTCTCGATGGGTCTGGATGCGATATCGGCGCTCGTCCTGCTGACGTCGGTCTATTACGGTGCGATGTATGGCGGGCGGATCAGTTCGATCCTGCTGAACATCCCGGGTGACGAGCCTGCGATGATGACCACGCTGGACGGCTATCCGATGGCGCGACAAGGCATGGCCGGAGAGGCGCTTGTCGTGTCAGGGGTGGCATCCTTTGTCGGAGCGTTCCTTGCCACCATCGGCCTGATGATCTTCGCCCCCTACCTTGCCGGTGTGGCCTATAAATTCGGCCCGGCAGAGTATTTCGCGCTTTATATGCTCGCATTCTGCACGCTTGGCGGAATGGGTTCGAACAATCAGGCGAAAGCTGCTTTGTCCGCGTCCATCGGTCTGGCGCTTGCAATGGTCGGGCTGGACAAGACAACGGGTATGCCGCGTTTCACCTTCGGTGACCTGCACCTGCAGGATGGCATAGACTTCCTTGTCGCCATCGTTGGCCTTTTCGCCGTGGCAGAGATTTTCTTCTTCATCGAAACCCACGGCAAGGACAGTGCCATCGGCGTGAAGCTGGGCAAGATTCTTGTGCCTTGGAAGATGCTGAAGCGCACATCAGGTGCCATGCTGCGCGGAACCGGCATCGGCTTCATCGCGGGCGTTCTGCCGGGTGCGGGCGCCTCGCTGGGATCGTTCCTTGCCTATATGTCCGAGAAGTCGATCGCTCGCGACAAGGACACCTTCGGCAAGGGCAACCCAAAAGGCGTGGCAGCACCAGAAGCTGGCAACAACTCTGCCGCTGGCGGTGCCCTGGTTCCGATGCTGACGCTTGGTGTGCCTGGATCGGGCACCACGGCTGTTCTGCTGGCGCTTCTTCTGACGCTGAATATCACGCCCGGACCGCTGCTGTTCACCGAACGGCCAGAGGTTATCTGGTCGCTGATCGCCTCTCTGCTGATCGCGAATATCGTTCTGCTTCTGATGAACGTGCCGATGGTCAAGGTGTTCGTGCATATCCTGTCGGTGCCAGCATGGGTCCTGCTGCCGGGCGTGACCATGATCGCCTTCGTCGGCATCTACTCACTGACCGGGTCCAGCTTCGACATGCTGATGATGGTTGGCTTCGGTGTGCTTGGGTATGTCATGCGCAAGCTGGACATACCGACCGTGCCTGTCATCCTGGGCATTCTTCTGGGCAATGCGATGGAGGACAACCTGCGCCGGGCGATGGTGCTGTCCAATGGCGACTGGACCTATCTGTTCAGCACCCCCATCGCCATCGGCCTGTGGATCGCAGCGATTCTGGGCTTCATCGCGCCCATCTTCCTGCGCCGGTTGCTGAAGAAGCCGCCCATGCCAGAGAGCGATCCGACCATGGTCGGGGACTGATATCTAGGCAAATCAACTGAAGGGGGCGGGGCCGTGGGCCCTGCCCCTTCTTCGTTTTCGCATACCTTACCATCCACACCCTCCGATACATCGAGCCTGCCTTGCTCGACTTGCCCCGCCTTAAAAACGCCGTCACATTGACCGCAGAAAACAGCATCGGAGGCCGAGGATGCAGCGTGGAAAGCGAAACCTGATCACCGACGTCACCGGGCTGCAGGTCGGCAATGCCAGTGACGACCATCTGCGTTCCGGGACGACCGTTCTATGCGGCGATGCACCTTTTGCCGCCGCCGTTCATGTGATGGGCGGTGCGCCGGGCACGCGCGACACCGACCTGCTGGCGCCCGACAAACTGGTGCAAGAGGTCGACGCGATCTTCCTGTCAGGCGGCTCTGCCTTCGGTCTTGCAGCGGGTGATGGCGTGATGGACGGGTTGCGCGCCCAGGGCCGTGGGTTCGAGGTCGGAACAGTAAGGGTGCCCATTGTGCCGGGTGCGATCGTGTTCGACCTGACGAATGGTGGCGATAAGCAATGGACTGAAAACCCATATTCCAACCTTGGACGCGCGGCACTGAGCAATGCCGCGCTTGATTTCGCCATCGGCACGAACGGTGCCGGAACCGGCGCGATGACGCGGCAACTCAAGGGCGGTTTGGGATCCGCCTCCGCCGTGCTGGACTGTGGCATCACGGTCGGCGCGTTGGTGGTGGTCAATGCCCTTGGCTCTGCCGTTGCACCCGGCAGGCGACAGTTCTGGGCCGCACCTTGGGAATTGGGCGATGAGTTCGGGGGGCTGGGCATTTCACAACAGGCGGATCCGGGCGCGGAATTCCTGCCTGAGAAGCAACTGGGCGAAGCGACCACCATTGCGATCGTCGCCACCGACGCAAAGCTGAGCAAACCGGCGCTTCAGCGCATGGCAACGGCCGCGCATGACGGGATGGCCCGCGCTCTGGTGCCAAGCCACACCCCATTCGATGGCGATCTGGTTTTTGCAGTCTCGACCGGGGCAAAGGATCTGCCTGACCCCGTCGTCACACCATTTCAACTGGGCCACGCAGCCGCATCGACGCTTGCACGGGCCATCGCGCGGGGGGTTCACGCAGCAACCCCGAAGGCCGGCGATCTTCAGCCTTGCTGGTCGCAACTATAGCAAAGGCGGGACACAATGTGCCCCGCCCCAATGCTGACTTCAAACCGGATCAGCGGTAGATATAGATGATCTGGCGGTTCTCGGGGTTCACCAGAACCTGCTGCCCGTTGATCGTGACATAGCGGTATTCAGGCGCATCCGGCACCTCATACAGCGTCACCTCTTCCGGGACGCCCGCGCCGACCACGACCTCTCCATCAAGGATCACCGGCTCTTGCGGGTTCGCCTCGATATAGGTTGTGACCTCCTGCGTCGGCTCTGTCGCTGTGGCGCCGGCGGCCGTACCGGCTGTGGCACCGACGATGGCACCCAGCGGCCCTGCGATCAGCGCACCCATAGCGGCACCCGTTGCGCCACCGACTGCGGCGTTCTGGCCCTGCTCGGCCTCGTCAATCTCGGGCGCTTCAATCACCGTTACATTGACTTCTTCGCGGTTGGGATAGATCGGCAGGAATTCTTCACCAACCTTGGCCGCGATATAGTCTCCATATGCCCAGCCGGTCATATCATTGTAAACGACTTCGCACCAGTTTGCCGATTCAATACAGCCATTGACCGTCACTTCATCACCACCGGCGATCACGCCAGTGACCTCGTGCTGGACACCGGGGCCCGCGCGCATGTTCAGATCAGTACCGGCTGTGGCCATCGTCTGGGCGAAAGCCGAACCAGCCAGAGCCATAGACGCGACGGCAGTCATTCCAAGTAGATTACGCATAGCAGTCTCCTTTTCCTTGTACGGGCAGCACTGGCCCGATTGCGGAAGAAAGAACGTCATCCGGCTCACCGTTGCATCACATATTCTTGCTGCAACAAAGGTTAAGCCATCAAGACGATGTGGGCCCTAGAAGCCTTCCGAGCCCAGAGTGCGCAGCCTGGCCCGGTGCTGGGCCTCAAAGTGACGTCGGGCGAGATAGGCTGAAATCAGACTGAGCGGGCCTGCCTCAACCTCGATCTTGTCGGTCAGACGGCTGCCGTCAGCCGCCGGGGTCACCGCGAGGGTGTGCTTGAAGATTTGCTTACCCGAACGCCCATGAGTTTCGCGCAGGATCAAACGCTCGTGATCACATGCAAGCACCTCGACATCGTAGACCAGCCGCAGACCGAGCGTTGATCGGCGCGACAGGAAGCGCTGCCCGCGTTCAATCCGTTCGCCGGGTAAAGCTTCAAAGGCGACAACACCCCGCATCGCTTGCTGAAACCGGCTGACCTCTGTGACCAATGCCCATAGTCGAGCCGAAGCAACGGCATAGTCGTTCTGAATGATAATCGTGTGCATCCGTCAACCCACTTTCTGGCCCGGAAAGGGGGAGGGGCGACACGCATGAACGCGCCGCCCCTGAGAGATAACGTCAAGAGGGAACATTTTGACGTTGCCCTCCAACGCCGCTGGGCAGCGATAGGTTGCATCACATCATGCCTATATTTTGGCACAGGGCTTTCACTTGTCATTGCAGCCCAAAAGCGCCAGCGTAATAACAACACAATCCGAGGAGAGAGAGATGAACCAGCACCCCACAGACCTTAAGATGCTATTGAAGGACCCCTCGCTTCTGGAGACCCGTGGCTATGTAGATGGCGCGTGGGTGGATGCAGAAGATGGTTCGACTTTTGCCGTCACAAACCCAGCCCGCGGAGACGTGATTGCCGAAGTAGCCGACCTGACACGCAATGATGCCGCGCGCGCCATAGAAGCCGCAGCAAAAGCGATGAAAGACTGGGCCGCGCGTACCGCCAAAGAACGCGCACAGATCATGCGCAAGTGGTTCGATCTGATGATGGAAAATCAGGACGATCTGGGCCGTATACTGACCGCCGAAATGGGCAAACCGCTGGCCGAGGCAAAAGGCGAGATCGCCTATGGTGCCAGCTTCATCGAATGGTTCGGCGAAGAAGCAAAGCGGATCTACGGTGAAACCATCCCTGGCCACATGCCTGACAAGCGCCTGACCGTGATCCGCCAGCCGATTGGCGTCGCCGCATCCATCACGCCCTGGAACTTCCCGAATGCGATGATCACCCGCAAATGCGCGCCGGCACTGGCCGCCGGTTGCGGCTTTGTCGCGCGCCCCGCGGCGGAAACACCGCTTTCGGCAATTGCTCTGGCCGTGCTGGGCGAAAGGGCCGGTCTGCCGAAGGGTATATTCAATGTCGTTCCCTCCTCGCGCTCTTCCGAGATCGGCAAGGAATTCTGCGAAAACCCCAATGTTCGCAAGCTGACCTTCACCGGCTCGACCGAGGTGGGCCGCATCCTTTTGCGGCAGGCTGCCGATCAGGTTCTGAAATGCAGCATGGAACTGGGGGGCAACGCGCCCTTCATCGTGTTTGACGACGCGGATCTTGATGCTGCGGTCGAAGGGGCCATGGCATCGAAATTCCGCAACAACGGCCAGACATGCGTATGTGCCAACCGCATCTACGTTCAGGACGGGGTCTATGACGCCTTTGCCGACAAACTGGCCGCTGCCGTCGAAAAACTGCGCGTTGGCGACGGCTTGGAAGATGGCGTGACAACCGGGCCGCTTATCAATGAGGACGCGGTGGAAAAGGTCGAGGATCACATCAAGGATGTTCTTGACGGTGGCGGCAAGGTCGCAACCGGCGGCAAGAGAAAAGGCGGTCTGTTCTTCGAACCGACCGTCGTGACAGGCGTGACGGACGACATGAAAGTGGCGACAGAGGAAACATTCGGCCCCCTCGCCCCCTTGTTCCGATTCAAGACAGAGGAAGAGGCGATCGAAAAAGCCAACAACACGATCTTCGGCCTGGCCAGCTATTTCTACGCGCGTGACATCGGTCGGATCACCCGCGTTCAGGAAGGGCTGGAATACGGGATCGTCGGCGTGAACACCGGCATCATCTCGACCGAGGTGGCACCCTTTGGCGGGGTCAAGCAATCCGGTCTTGGACGCGAAGGAAGCCGCCACGGGATCGACGACTTTCTGGAGCTGAAATATATCTGCCTGTCTATCTGACGGACTGCTCACGCACGAACACGAAATCGCGAATCCGGCCGTTTGCAGAGAGGCATTCGGCCGCTTTTGCGCTAATCACAAATAAAACCGCCTGCGAAGCGGTTGGGCAGAATAACGAAGAATGAGGCATGTTATGTTTGGAAGAATCCTCTGCAGCGCAGCGCTTGCGGCCTGCCTGGCGCTGCCGGTCGCAGCCGAAAGCACGACGCAACCGGTCATTTTCGCCGTCGGCGCCACCGGAACGGCAGTCAGCGGTCAGGTCGTTGGCAGAGACACCGCAGATTTCACCCTTGTGGCAGAGGCAGGTCAGCGGATGACCGTCCGCATGAACACCGACAACCCGTCGGCCTACTTCAACATCTACGCGCCGGGTGATGTGCCGGGCGAATCTCAGGCAATTTATATCGGCAGCACTTCTGGCCTGTCGGCGGATCTGACCCTGCCGGAAAGCGGCACTTACCTGATCCGCACCTATTTGATGCCAAGCGCGGGACGCGAGAATGAAGCCGCCCGTTTTTCTTTGACCATCGACGTTGCCGGGCGCACACCGCAGAGCAATGACGTGGCCAACTCTCTGAATGCCGAGCCTGATTATTGGAAAGTGACAGGAATTACCGGCAGGCTGAACATCCGTTCCGAAGCATCGACCGGTTCGGCGATTGCGGGAACTGTTGCGAATGACGCGACCCTGCGCAATCTGGGCTGCGAAACGGTTGATGACCGGAACTGGTGCCGGGTCGAGACGACGAGCGGTGATGCGCTGAGCGGTTGGGCGGCGAGCGACTTTCTCACACAGACAACGGAACCTGCCGATAGCGCAGAGGCGCCAGCCGCAGCGCCGTCAGCCAATGCCGCACCGCGAGACAACGCGATTCAACCACCATCGGATATTACGCCCCCGTCCCAACCGCCGGCCGCGGCGCCTGCTGCACCTCAGGGAACAACAGCCCCCGCTGACCGGCCTGCTGTCGTTGCAACCCGACCGCCCGTCGCACCACCGACAAAAATTCCGCTTGGCGGAACAGCCCGGCCGGCCGAGCCATCAGCGACATCGCCAAAGCCGGCACCCAAGCCTGCGCAAAGCAATTCCGTCGCGCCTGCTGCCGATAACGCGGCCAGTGGTTCGCTGCCTTGTTCGACTTCCTTGGGATGCCGACCCGAGACTGCGCCTTCAGCGTAACGCGCAACGGGCATGGCGCTGCTGCCCTGCGCGTGAACTGGCCCGACGGCGGTTCGCGCGAGATCCGGTTCCAGAACGGCGCACCTGTCCCGGTCGCAAATCAGACGACTGAACGTCGCGGCGATTTGACCGTCATCGAGATCGGGAATGAGCGCTACGAGGTGCCGGACGCCGTTATCAACGGCGGCTGATCGGTGCTGAAAGTCTGGCGATATCGCCACAAGCCCGTCGCCTGACCATTCTTTGAGGCGAAAAAACGCCGACACATCGTTCCAATAAAAAAGCGCGGGCGGCCCGATCAGGCTGCCCGCGCTTTCCAATTCCGAAGAATCAGTTGTCGTCGTCATTCTCGTCGGATTCCGGCAGGTTGAAGAAGCTGTCAGCATCCAGATCCTGCTCTGGCTTTTCTTCCTCATCATCGCGCGACAGGCTGAAATTTTCCAAACCGGCAATCGCCGTCGGCAAGCGCGGCTCTTCGGTCATGGAAAGCGACGTCTCGGTCGACACGAGCTTGCGACGCTCATCATCGGACATCACACCGCCTTCGGCCGCGCTCTTCTTCGCAGCCTTCTGCACGGCGGTATCCAGTTCGGACTGCTTGGCGAGGCCAAGAGCCACCGGGTCGATGGGCTGAATGTTCTGGATATTCCAATGCGTCCGCTCGCGGATCGCCTGAATGGTCGGCTTGGTCGTGCCCACCAGCTTTGCGATCTGCGAGTCCGCCAGTTCAGGGTGGAACTTCACCAGCCAAAGAATGGCCGCCGGACGGTCCTGACGCTTGGACAGCGGTGTGTAGCGCGGACCACGCCGCTTTTCTTCACCCTCGGCAGCCGGGTTATGCTTCAGCTTCAGCTTGTATGCAGGGTCTTTCTGACCCTTCTCAATCTCGGAATGGTCAAGCTGATGCGAGGCGATGGGATCGAAGCCTTTGACACCAGTCGCCACGTCGCCATCGGCAATGCCCTGAATTTCCAGTTCATGCATCCCAACGAAATCGGCGATCTGCTTGAAGCTCAACGTTGTGTTGTCGATCAGCCAGACGGCGGTGGCTTTGGCCATAAGCGGTTTGTTCATCGGACTTCTCCTTGGGCATATCTTTCCCGGCCGGGAAAACGGCGTTTTGGCGAAGCCATCCACGTTTTCGGGAAAATTCGCAGCCTATATAGGCCCGAATGCGGCAAAGGGGAAGGCCAAATCGTGACTTCGCGGGATGCGCGGGCGGGCGCAATCCCCTATGAAAGGACAACAAAGCCGACAGAGGGGCATCATGCGTCATCTTATCGCCGCCATCATCACGAGCAGTATCGGTCTGCCAGCTGCCGCCCAGAACCACCGCGCGGGTGATTTCGACTATTACGTTCTGGCGCTGAGTTGGTCCCCCAACTGGTGCGCATCCGCTGGCGACAAGCGCGGCACGACCCAATGCGACGCAGGCCAGAAGGTTGATTTCAACCTTCATGGCCTGTGGCCGCAATATGAACAGGGCTGGCCATCGAACTGCCGAACCGCCGAACGCGATCCGTCCCGGCGTGAAAGTGAAGCGATGTCCGATATCATGGGCTCCGGCGGGCTGGCATGGTATCAATGGCAAAAGCACGGACGCTGCACAGGCCTGTCGGCAGCGGGCTACTATGACGCGACCCGGGACGCTTGGGACGTTGTCACCCTGCCCGACTATTTCGTCGACCTGGACAAGGATATTTCGATCCCGCCGAAGCTGATCGAGGATGCGTTTATCGAATACAACCCCGGCATGAGCGCCGACGGCATCACCGTCACCTGCCGTGGCGAGGACCTGCAAGAGGTCCGCATCTGCCTGACCAAAGACCTTGAGCCCCGTGATTGCGCACCCGATATACGCCGCGATTGTGACCGCGATGCCGTGATCATGGAGAGGGTGCGCTAAGCAGCCGGGCGCTCAGTCGTTTGCTACCTTCAGCACGATCTTTCCGATATGTGCACTGCTTTCCATGCGCCGATGCGCCTCTGCCGCACTGGCCAGCGGGTACTCACTGTCGATCAGAATACGGACCTTGCCAGCGGCGATGATGGGCCACAATTTTTCGTGCAATTGCGCGGCAATCGCCGCCTTTGCACCATCCGATTGCGGTCGCAGGGTTGAGCCGGTAATGGTCAGCCTGCGCGTCATGACATGGGCAAAGTTGATCTCTGCCTTCGGGCCCTGCAGAAAGGCAATCTGCACAAGCCTGCCATCCATATCCAGCGATTTCAGGTTCTTCGCGATGTAGTCGCCGCCAACCATATCCAGAATCAGATCGGCACCACCCGCTTCTTGCAACACCTTCACGAAATCCTCGGTCGTATAGTTTATCGCTATAGCCCCGAGGGCAGAGATCGCACGACATTTTTCGTCAGAGCCAGCCGTGGCCCAGACCCTTGCGCCGATAGAGCGCGCCAATTGGATGGCCATCGTACCGATACCCGATGACCCTCCATGAACCAGAAAACGCTCGCCGGCCTGTAATCCGCCGCGCATGATGACGTTCGACCACACGGTATAGGCGGTCTCGGGCAGGGCCGCGGCCTCTCGCATCGTCATCCCTTCGGGGATCGGCAGCGCATGGCGTGCGTTGCAGGCCACATATTCGGCATATCCGCCACCGGGCAGCAGGGCGCAAACCTTGTCGCCGATGTTCCATTCGCTGACGCCGCTGCCGAGGGCCACAACCGTTCCCGCGCCCTCCAGACCGGGAAGATCGGATGCGCCTGGTGGCGGTGCATATGTCCCCTGTCGCTGCGCCACATCGGGCCGGTTCACCCCGGCATATGCAAGCCGGATCACGATCTGGTCGTGTCCCGGCATCGGCACCGGCCTTTTCGTTTCGACAAGCACCTCTGGAGCGCCGGATTCCGAGATCTCGACCGCGCGCATCGAATCGGGAACCGTCATACCTCGCCCTCCTGGGTCGTTGACTTGGGCGCACGGATCCAGCCGGTTGCGAGATCTGTCAGCACACTGACACCAGGCACCTTTCTTGCAGAGGCTTTCATTTTTTCGAACCGCATGACACCGTCGATACGGCGGTCGATAAATGCGCGGGTATCGCGATGATCCTCGGACGGATCGCCCAGCCAATACAGCACGGTGGCCGCATAGACAGCGCCAAGCGTCATACGCTTCGAATACCAGTTCACGTCGCGCGAGCTATCGCTCAGGCCATTCCAGATCGTGTCAGCGGTTTCCCAGATCAGACGCGCCCCGAGCGGTTGGTTCTGCGGCAGTGCCATCGTCGCGGACGCGGCCCTGACGAGTTCGGCATCGGCGAACTCAAGACGCTGCCAGATCGCGTCGGCAATTCGGTCGCGGATCTTGCCGCCGGGCATTTCGGCCATCCATTCAGCCAGCCGCCGATCGTCGCGCCGGTGTATCCATGCCGCCAGATCGGCGCCGCCGCCGGGAAAAAAGGCGATGGCGACATCCCCGGACAGGCCGATGTCACGGGCGCCCGCCCGCAGCGCCTTTTCGTTCATACCCTCGAATGGCACATGCTGGATGGCGGCCGTAGCCAGTCTGTCGCGCGTGTCGGTCATATTCCCCTCCGGGCTGGACAAATGCACAAATGCAGCCTATATGGCTGCTTCCTGCAATTTCGATCAACTTTAACCTAGGAAGGTGGTGACAACCACATGCAGGTGAACGTTCGCGACAATAACGTCGAACAGGCGATGCGCGCACTGAAGAAAAAACTTCAGCGCGAGGGCGTGTTCCGTGAAATGAAGCTGAAGCAACATTTCGAGAAGCCGTCCGTCAAGAAGGCCCGTGAAAAGGCCGAGGCCGTGCGCCGCGCCCGCAAGCTGGCCCGTAAAAAGGCACAGCGCGAAGGCGCTCTGTAAGACGAGCGAACCGAATAAGGTTCAAAGACCCCCGTTGGCATTTGCCCGCGGGGGTTTTCTTTTCTGTAATGCGCTCGGCTTTTCGGAAAGAATGGCCGGGATAAGAGTTGAACCGCATCGCTTGAATTTCTGCCGCTAGGAGACGCCATGACCCAGATCCTCCGATTCGTCGCCTTTGCGCTTCTTGCCGGATGTACTGCCCCCGCCCTGCCCGAGGATGAGCGCATCGACGGAATCGACTGGATCCTGACCGAGGTAAACGGACTGCCTTGGGTGCAGGACGTATCACTGCGCCTTGATGATGACCGGCTGACAGGTGTGGGACCGTGCAACGCCTATTCGGGCCGCAGGGAAGGCACGGCACCTGCTTTTGGTGCCCTTGATCTGTCCTCGACGTCTATGGCCTGCGCTGACGCTGCGCGGATGCAGGCAGAGGCAGAATACCTGAACATGTTACGCCAGGCGATCTCTGTGCGGCGCGATCATGGTCAGCTTGTTCTCAACGGGCCAGGATTGATGATGGTGTTTGAGCGGCGTGAGGCTCGTGGTGATGAGGTGTTCTGAGCGTCCGCCTTGGGTTCAGCGCGGCGCCTCAGCGCCTGTTCAGCCTTGACACCAGCCGGTCACGCGCAGGGGGAAGCGCTTTGGCGACATGGCCCGCCGCCAGCCATTTGTGCAGGAAGTGCCCGGTCAGTTGCAGCGCATGCTGCAGGTCATCATTGCTGGGTGGACCGCCCAGCATCGCAGGCAAACGCAACAGGCGCGGCGCATATTCGCCCGCTGCCTCGGCGGTGACCGCCCGGCCAGAGGATGGACTGACATAGCATAGCGGACCCTTGGCCCCGCTGATCGCGCAACGTGTCAGGTCAAGCCCAAAGCCCATCTCGTCCAGCAGCAGCATTTCCCAACGCACATAGTCAGCCGCCCAGTCCAGTCCTTCGTCCATCGCGTCCCACAGCGCCTCGGACGTATCGGCAAGACGGAGATGGGGATCACGCTCTGGCAGCGCAAACCGGAGCAGGGAGGCGGTCGCGTTCACCCCGTCCAATGCAAGCGCATCGCCCAGCAAGCCCGGTCGCGCACGGACCGGTTCCACCGTAAATGTGCCCAGCTGATCCTCCAGCCTTGCCCGCCACTGGACCGACAGCCTGGCGCCCAACTGAAGCAAAGCCGACTTCGACCTCCCCGCCCCGCCCGGCACGAGGCCAACCACGCGCCCTGCTTCGCGGCTGAGCACATCAAGGATGACCGCATTCTCTCCATGCGGGAAACGCCCGATGACTGTGCCTTCGCCGCGCCACTCCATCAGCTTGTAAAATCCGCGCTCGTCGCGCCGCTGAGACGGACCAGATCGTCGGGGATAATCGCAAATACATGGCGCGGCGTTCCTGCCGCCGCCCAGACCACGTCAAACTCAAGCAGACGCGGGTCGATGAACGCCGCAATGTCGCGAAGATGTCCGACCGGCGCCACACCGCCAATCGCAAAGCCGGTTTCCAACCGGATCAGCGCGGCGTCCGCCTTGCCAAGCGGCTGGCCTGCCGCCTGCTCGGCCTTCGCCGGATCGACCCGATTGCCACCTGCCGTCAGAAAAAGCACGGCATGACCATCCTCCTCACCCTTGAAGATGATGGATTTGGCGATCTGATCAATTTCGCAACCGACAGCCGCCGCGGCGTCGGCGGCGGTGCGCGTGTCATCCATCTCTCGAATCTCGGTGTTCAGGCCCGCATCTTTCAGCGCTGCCTCTACCCTTGCCAAACTCTTGCTCATCGCGCACTCCCTTTCATCAGCGAAAAGTAAGAGGGGCGCGATGGCGCAACAAGTCTATACATTGCTGGTTCAGGTCGGCAGGTCCAAAGGAGATGGGTTGCCAAAGGGCGCAACCGGAGCAGGTCTGGTCTGCTATGCCTCCGGCAAGGACGAAGCAGAGGCCGTGCGTGAAACGGTGGCAATCCTGAAACAGGCCGAAATGTCGCCTCTCGATGTCACCGGATATGGCACATTGGCCGAACGCGAGGCCGAAGGCCATGAAATCGACGAGCAGGAGCGCGCATTGATGCAACGCGCCCTGGACGAGAACGCCGTCATTATCGCCCAGATGGAACCTCTTTTCGGCGATACGGGCGACGAGGAGACGTTGCACTAGTCATGCGCGATTTTCCGCCGAAGCTTTTTGACCCGATCCGTCCGGTTTTCCTTACCCGGACACTAGGCTATCGTCGTTGCAAAGAAATCACCTCAATCACCAACGAGCAGGGATAGAATGAGCAGCAAATTCACCAGAATGACGATCACCGCAGCGACATTGGCCATCCTTTCGGCCTGTGGAGTGACCGGCGGCGGATCGGTCGCAACCGTATCCTCGGGTTCATCGGTATCGCCCGATCCGATCCCATCGGCCTCTCCCGCCTCTGAAGCGGGGCTGCAACGCTGGATCGCAGGGTTCCGGTCACGTGCACTGTCCGCCGGCGTCAGCGCAACCGTCTATGACAATGCGATGCGCATTGCCCGCTATAATCCCGAAGTCATACGGCTGGACCGCCGTCAGGCAGAGTTCAATCGCCCGGTATGGGAATATCTGGACAGCGCGGCATCCGACAGCCGCACCACCAAAGGTCGCGGGCTGGCGCGGACCTATTCCGGCACGCTTGGTCAGATCGAAAGCCGTTACGGCGTCGATCGCAATATCGTGATGGCCATCTGGGGGATGGAATCCAACTTTGGCGGCAATCGCGGGCGGATGCAGATCATTCCGTCGCTCGCGACACTTGCCTATGACGGCCGCCGGGGCGAAATGTTCTCGCGACAGCTTATCGCCGCGCTCAAGATCATTCAGGCGGGCGACGTGAACCCCTCGGGTATGCTGGGTAGCTGGGCCGGTGCGATGGGGCACACGCAGTTCATGCCAACGTCGTATCTGGAATATGCCGTCGATTTCAACGGCGACGGTCGCCGCGATATCTGGTCGGACGATCCGACGGATTCGCTGGCGTCGACGGCTGCATATCTGCGCCGCTCCGGCTGGGTGACGGGGCTTCCGGCGGTTGTCGAGGTGCGGCTGCCGCAGGGCTTCAACTATAGCCAGACCGGCCGCAGCAACACCAAATCCGGCAGCGCATGGGCGGCACAGGGCGTACATTCGGTCAGCGGTCAATCGCTGCCATCGGGTGGAATCATTGCACCGGCAGGCCGCTCTGGTCCGGCCTTCCTTGTTACCCGGAACTTCATGGCGCTGCGTGCCTATAACGCATCGGACAATTATTCGCTGGGCGTGGCGATGCTGGCCAACCGCATCAGCGGCGGGCCGGGGATTGTCGGCAGTTTCCCGCGTGAGGCGGGATCGCTTACGCATAACCAGAAAGAAGAAGTGCAGCGGTTGCTGAACCGTCTGGGATATAATGTGGGTGAGCCGGACGGCGCGATTGGCGAAAACACCATTGCCGGGATCAAGGCCTTCCAACGCCGGATCGGGGTGGAGCAGGACGGTTACGCCAACACCACGCTTCTGCAACAACTGCGTTCGGCAACCTGAACCTGAAGGGACAGGACCGGGGGCTCTGCCCCCGGACCCCCGAGGTATTTGACCACCAAAGAAAGCGGCGCGGCAAATGGTCAGCGCCGCTTTTCTGTTCAGGCGTTCTCTTCTTCCTCAACGGCTCGACCACCGACAACGCCAAGCGATTTCAGCTTGCGGTGAAGGGCGCTGCGTTCCATCCCGACGAATTGCGCGGTGCGGCTGATATTTCCGCCAAAGCGATTGATCTGGTTGACCAGATATTCGCGCTCGAAAAGCTCTCGCGCTTCGCGCAAGGGAAGTGCGGTGATGCGGGGGCCAAGAGTCAACGTATCGGCACCTTCGCCCTCGGCTGATTGTCCTTGCAGCTCCGCCGGGGTGATCGGCCCGGTATCTTCTGCGAGGATCAGCACCCGCTCTATCACATTGCGAAGCTGGCGGATATTGCCAGGCCATTCCATCGCCTGAAGCGCGTTCGAGCTGTCCTCACCGATATCGCGAAGCGGCAGGCCCTGTTCTTCGTGGAATTGCTGGGCGAAATGGGCCGCGAGCATCGGAATATCCTCTCGCCTTTCGGCAAGCGACGGGATCGCAAGCGGCACGACGTTCAGCCGGTCGAAAAGTTCCTGACGGAAGCGGCCAGCGGCGATTTCAGCAGGCAGATCGCGATTGGTTGAAGAAATGACCCGCAGATCTACGCGCACCTTGTCTGATCCGCCCGCACGAGCGAATTGCTGTTCAGTCAGGACACGCAGGATCTTGGGCTGCGTGCCGACGGGCATATCGGCCACCTCGTCGAAATAGATCACCCCGCCATGCGCCTGTTCCAGCAGGCCGGGTTCAATGCCGCGGTCCGGGCTTTCACGGCCAAACAAAACCTCTTCCATGCGTTCGGGTTCGATTGTCGCGCAGGGAACGACGATGAAGGGCGCGCTAGCGCGTGGGCTTTGGGCATGGATATAGCGCGCGGCGAGTTCCTTGCCCGCGCCCGGCTCTCCCGACAGCATGACCCGGCCATTCGATTTCGCCAGCTTGTCCAGCTGGTCGCGCATCCGCTTGAAAGAGGCAGAGTTTCCCAGCATGTCCGCCGCCTTGACCTCGCCCCGGCGCAGTTGCGCATTTTCGCGGCGCAGCCTGTTGGTTTCCATCGCGCGATTGATGACCACCATGAGCTGGTCGATGTTGAAAGGCTTTTCGATGAAGTCATAGGCCCCCTGCCGGATGGCAGCGACCGCAATTTCAATATTGCCGTGTCCGGATATGATGATGACAGGCACATCGGGATTGTTGCGCTTTACCTGCTTGAGGATATCGATGCCGTCCATCCGGCTGTCTTTCAGCCAGATATCAAGGATCATCAGCGCGGGTTCTGCATCATTCAGCGCCTCTATCGCATCGTCCGAATTTGCCGCTGTCCGGGTCGAAAAGCCTTCATCTTCCAGGATGTCCGCGATCAGCTCTCGGATATCCTTTTCGTCGTCAACGATCAGAATGTCACTCATATCTGGTCCTGCTCTTTGTTTTTGCGTGCAATACGCACGGGATTGCGTTCACGGGGCAGCCGCAACTCGGCAAGGGCGCCACGCTGGGGCGCATCGGTAAGGATGAAGCTGCCGCCGTGCTCTTCAACGATCTTCTTCACGATAGGCAGGCCAAGGCCGGTCCCGCCTTTTTTCAGGGTCACATAGGGCTCAAACAGTCTTGAGCGGTCTTCGGGCAGGCCGTGACCATTATCTGCGATGGAGATCGTCACCGCATCGGGGTTCTCGGTCAGAGCTACCTGGATTTCGGGTCGCCAGCCTTCGGGCGCGTCTTCCCGGTAGTCATCAATGGCTTCGGCAGCGTTCTTGATCAGATTGGTGAACACCTGCGCCATCATCGTTGCGTCGCAGTCGATCCGCACCGGATCGGCTGGAATATCGGACACAAGTTCCGCCTTTACCGCATCTTGCTGCAGAAGCAGCGTATCGCGCAGAAGCTTGGCTATATCGGTCTCTCTGCGGTCGGGTTCGGGCATGCGCGCGAAGCGCGAGAAGTCATCAATGATCCGGCGCAAGTCATTGGTCTGGCGGATAATGACATCGACGTAGGAATCGACACTCTCACGCTCTGCCTCATCAACGGCGATCTTGTTGAACTTGCGGCGCAAACGCTCTGCCGAAAGCTGGATCGGCGTCAGCGGGTTCTTGATCTCATGGGCAACGCGGCGTGCGACATCACCCCATGCAGCCATACGCTGCGCGCTGACCAGTTCCGTTACATCGTCGAAGGCGACAACATAGCCCTCCAGCCCGCCATCTATGCCATGCCGCACCGCCATGCGCACCAGCAGGCTCTCCATCCGCGTTTCACGCACCAGCCGGATTTCATCCTGAACGGATTCCGCGACAGAACCTGACAGACGTTCCAGCAGCGGCGCAAATTCCGGAACGACCTCGGACAGCGGGCGGTCATGATCACGCGCCGGATCCACGCCGACCATGCGGGCGGCAGATCGGTTCAGGAAGTCAACATCGCCGTCTTCATCCAGCCCGATCACGCCAGAGGTGACGCTGGACAGAACCGAGTCGAACAGCCGCCGCCTTTCGTCACTGTCGCGGTGGCTTTCGACCAGTTCTTCCCGCTGTGCCTTCAGCTGGCGGGTCATGCGGTTGAACGACTGGCCAAGCGTCTGGATTTCGTCGCCGGTATCGGCCTCGGGTATTTGCAAATCAAGATCGCCTTCACCGACACGTTCGGATGCCTCCGCAAGCCTGCCGATTGGCCGGGAAAGCCTTTCCGCGAACCAAAGCGCCAGCCACATCGCCGCGCCGACAAGCAACAGCGCGAAGCCCAGATACACCAGAGAGAACTCCAGCAGGACCCTGCCCCGGTCCTTCTCAAGCTCTCGGTATTCACCGATCGTTTCGCGCGTATCGTCCAGCAGGCCCAGCAAGCGGCCATCCACCTCGCGCGAGACATAGAGGAAGCGGTCGGCAAGCGGCGGCAGCGCGACCAATGCGCGGAAAGAATTCTGATCCCAATCTTCGATCAGAACGACACCATCGGAACGGGCCTTGTCGAACTGTTCGGGCGTTGGCTCCACATACCAGAAGTAATAGGACCGCTCACCGCGCGCGTGGATTTCACCGGCTGCATCGATCACATAGGCTTCGCGCAGACCGCGCTGAATGAGGTTCTGCTGCGCGGTCAGGATCACGCGAAGATCACCGTCGTTTATCAGCGGATCGGCGCGCGCGGACTCTCGCAGCGCCTCGGCGATGCTGCTTGCATCGACCGTCAGATCATCGCTGTGTTCGGTCTCGTATGCGACGGCGGCTGATTGCGCGTTTGTCACCACCTCTTTCACGCGATCAGAGAACCAGCCCTCCAATCCGATATTGATAACGACGCCAGCGAAAAGCGCGACCAGCACGGTTGGCACCATCGCGATCAGCGCAAAGATGCCGACAAGCCGCGCATGAAGTCGCGACCCGGCACTGGAGCGTTTTCGCGCTGCAGCAATCTGAGCAACGCGCATCAGCACAAGCCCCAGAACCAGCAGAAGGTAGACGAAATCCAGCACCAGGGCGAGGCTCAGCAACCGTGAACCACCTGTCACGCCGACTTTGCCCAATACGATAACGGTAAAAATCGCCAGCACCGGCGCTGCCGCGACAAGCGCCAGCGTCAGCCCCGTCCGGAGGCGGCGGCGCGCGATCATACGGGCCACTTTGTCGGCCAGTTGGCCACCGCGTAATGATGTCAGTCCAGGTGCTGACATGAACTCGTTCTGCTCGATCCTGCGCCGCTTACCGGCGGCGTCTTGTTGCGCAAACGCGACGGATTTCGCGCCGCTGTGACCGTTTTACATCACGCGACGGCGGCGTGTCACCTGAATATTCAGATCGCTCAGTTTCTTGCGTAGCGTATTGCGGTTAATTCCCAGCAATTCCGCGCATTTCAATTGGTTGCCCCCAGTCGCGTCAAGCGCGATTTCCAGCAGCGGAACCTCGATCTCACGCAGAACACGTTCGTAGAGGCCAGGCGGCGGCAGCTCGTCTCCGTGCAAATCGAAATATCGCTGCAAATGATCCGCGACAGAGGCGGAAAGCTGGCCGGGGTTTCCCGTGCCGCGCGGTGCCGCAGGTCTCGAATCCGAAGGGGCCTGCTGTGGCGGCTGACCGGGCAGATCGCGCAGCTCTTCCGGCGTCACCGGACCAGATCCGGTCAGGGCAAGCCGACGCAGAAGGTTCTCCAGTTGCCGCACATTGCCCGGGTAGTCGAGGCTGCGCAGTTCGGACAGGACCGCATCGCTCAGCGGCCTTTCTGCCAGTCCCTGCGCGGCGGCACGCGCCATCAGGTGCTTCGCCAGAGCCGGAATATCATCGCGACGAGAGCCCAGAGGCGGCACGGCGATGGTTGCGCCCGCCAAGCGATAGAACAGGTCGGCACGCAAGCGACCCTCATCCATGTCGCTTTGCGGATCCGGTCCCGCCGTCGATACAAGCCGGGGCGCATCGTCCGCACCGTCTGATTGTTCCAACAGCGCCAGCAGCCGCGTCTGCGCAGCGGGGTCAAACCCTGCCGGGTTTTCGACCAGCAGGGTGCCACCGCGCGAATCCTGCAATGCGCGCGCCAGGGAAGCGGAATCCCCGTCCGCAGGGGTAAGCACCACCAGCGGGCTGGCGCTGCGTTCGGATAACTCGTGCAGCGACTTGGCAATCGTGGTTTTCCCGACACCAGCCTGTCCGGTTACCATGACCGGCAGATCGGCATTCAAAACCTTTGCCACCAGCCGGAACAATGCCTGCATCGGCGCGGCGTGACCGATCAGGGGAATTTCCGGCTCTCGCCCCGCCGGAGTGGGGATGGCGATTTTGCTTTCGTCGACGCTGAGATCGGCCTTGCGGGGACGCCGCGACAACGCCTCGCGAGAGCGCGACAGCAGGTCCGGCAGATCGAACGGCTTGGGAAGATAGTCAAAGGCGGCGGCCTCGGTTGCGCGTATCGCCGTGACAATGGTGTTTTGCGCCGAGATCACGATAACCGGCATTTCCGGACGTGCCCTGCGGATGGCCGGAATTGTGTCGATGCCGTTGCCGTCAGGCATCATCACATCGGTCACGACCAGATCGCCGCGCCCTTCCTCGACCCATTTCAGCAATTGCTGAAGGCTGCCAGTCGCATGTACGCGGCACCCGGCACGGGTCAGTGCCTGCGTCAGGACCGTGCGAATGCTGCGGTCGTCATCGGCAATCAGAATGGTTCCGTCCATGAGTGTCAGGCCTTCGGTAATGAAAATCGGAAAATGGTGCGACCGGGGCGCGAATCTACGCGCAGCCAGCCGCCGTGGTCCGTCACTATTTTGGACACGAGCGCGAGGCCCAGCCCGGTCCCGTTCTCGCGCCCCGAAACGAATGGCTCGAATATCTGGGCAGAGATGGCATCCGGGATGCCCGGCCCATCATCTTCAATTTCTATTTGCAGCGGCAGCTTTCGACCGCGCGGGAAATCGGGCGTCGGACCAAGCCGCAACGCACCATCATAGAAGGTGCGGATGCGGATCGTCCGACCGCCAACGCCCTTTTCCAACACCTCTGCCGCGTTTTTCAACAGGTTCAGCGCAACCTGCATCAGCTGGTCATCATCGCCCAAAGCATCGGGCAGCGAAGGGTCGTATTCGGTTATGACTTCCAGATTCCGGGCAAAACCAAGCTCGGCAGAGCGTCGCGCTCGCTCGAGAATATCGTGAAGGTTGACCGTTTTCAGGTTCGGGGCAGTCGTGTCGCCAAAGCGTTCGACTTGGTCGAGAAGCGCAACGATACGGCGCGATTCCGTCACGATCAGATCCGTGAACTCCCGATCTTCATCACCGACATTCATCGACAAAAGCTGGGCTGCGCCCCGGATGCCCGACAAAGGATTCTTGATCTCATGGGCCAGCATTTCAGCCATTCCGATGGCCTGACGCGCGGCCTTGCGGGCGGCGTGGCCCGGCTCCATCACCTCGGCTGCATCGGTCGGCGCGATAAGGACGATCACCCCGCCCGGAAGGCTGTCCGGGGCTGCGCCAAGGTGCAGGTCACCGAAGCGCGGCTGGTGGCTGCCCGCTCGATCGCCAAGTTCGAACCGTACCCGTGGCTGACCGACCGGGCCGTGATTGTCATGAACGCGCCGGATCAGCGGCGCGATGTCCGGCGCGATACGCATTCGTGACTGGATCATCTCATCATCCAGCTTGTGGCCAAGCGCACTGCGCCGTGAGAGGTTCAGCCACAGCTCTGCCGCATCGTTCAGCCCGACCAGCCGCAGACCATCATCCAGCATAAGGCCGGGCAGTGGCAAAGCGTCAAAGCAGGGACCGGGGGCGAAGTTTGCGGCGAAGTTCATGCGGCAGCCCCGGCCTGCGCGCCGACAGCGTCCTGAAAAACATCGCCTATCGCTCGCAGCGTCTCCGACGGGCTTGCCGCGCGAAACAGCAATTGCTTGTGATGCGCCACGCCATTGGCCTCGGCATACCAACCAAGATGTTTGCGCGCGACCCGCAGGCCAACCTCGGCACCGTAGAAGGAAATCATCTCCTCATAATGTTCCGAGACGAGGTCCGACAGCGCAGCACCCGTCGGGATCATCGGTGCGGGCGTGCCATGCAGCTTGTGGGCGATTTCCGCAAGCTTCCACGGTGCGCCCTGAGCAGCGCGCCCGATCATCACTGCATTTGCCCCGGATGCACGCAGCGCTGCAAGCGCACTGCCAGCATCGCGAATATCGCCATTGGCAACCAACGGGGGTCGATCGGGCAGGTTTGCAACGCTTCTGATCGCGGCCCAGTCCGCCTGCCCGGTATAAAATTGCGACCGGGTCCGTCCGTGGACGGTCAACATCCTGACCCCTGCATCGCTTGCCCGACGCGACAGTTCAGGCGCGTTCAAGCAATCGCTGTCCCAACCGAGCCTCATTTTCAGCGTGACAGGCAGGTCGACAGCGCCGACCACCGCATCGACAAGGCTCAGTGCATGATCCAGATCGCGCATCAGTGCCGCACCCGACAGCCCGCCCGTCACCTTTTTGGCAGGACAGCCCATGTTGATGTCGATGACCTTTGCCCCCATACCCGCGACGATCCGGGCCGTTTCGGCCATCGGTGCGGCCTCGCGTCCCGCAATCTGAACAGAAACGGGTGTTCCGCCCTCGGTCAGCGCGCGGGCACGAACCGATGCCCTCGGGGACGGGCGGCTGGTGACCATCTCGGTTGAGGCGACCATCTCTGACACCACAAGCCCCGCCCCGAAACGCGCAACCATACGCCGGAACGGAAGATCGGTGATCCCGGCCATCGGCGCCAGAAACACCGGCACCGTAAGCGTGATCTCGCCGAGGCTGATCGGTTGCATGGGTCGTTTTTCTTTTATCATCATCATCGACACCTTAACGCCTCTGATTGGCGCAGTTGCGAGTTTCTAAAGCAGTTTGCGCCATCACAGGCCCTCGATAATCGCGTTTCTGCCCATTTTGTAGGCATTATAGCCGATCCGGCACAAAAAGAAGGCAATACCCGATCGACGCATTCGGGTGCATGGCTGGCGCGGTGCTTGCTGCATATGTATGGATTGCGCTATGGCAGGCGAAACCCGCCAGAAGAACCGCATATAACGGATCCAAAACGAAGGACAGACCGATGAAACTCCGCTACGCCGTGGCGCTTTTGCCGCTAGGCCTTGCCGCCTGTGATGAGCAGGCCCTGCAGGATTTCCGCATGCCCTGGGACCAGCCCGAAGAGGTCGAGCCAGCACCGGCACCGGCAGATCCGATGCAGACGCCGCTTGTCGCACCTTCCGTTTCGCCCAACGACGTCCCCGTCGAGGTAGAGGGCGAGCGCGCGCAGGTTGCCACCGCCGAAGCCCGGACGCTGAACGCCACCGGCTTCATGGCCCGCGGAAACGAGCCGTTCTGGCGCGTGGATGTCGCCGGTGGAACAGCGAATTACCAGACGCCAGAGAACCAGTCCGGCACAAATGTCGCCGTGAACCGGATCGTGTATCGCCAAGGTGTCGAGTATATCGGCGAATGGGGCGGTTCCGTGTTTGCGCTGAATATCCGCAGTGCCGAATGCACCGACAGCATGTCAGGTGAAACGTTCCCGATGACAGCATTGCTTCGTGTCGGCTCGCGCCGCGAACAGGGCTGCGCCATGCCGGCAGAGGCAGCGGCAAGCACCGAAGCCGCAGACGGCGCTGCCGAACAGGGCTGATCCAGCCGGCAAATTCCGGACGCTTCCTGCGTCCGGCATATGCGCAACACCGGGGCGGAAACCTGCCGCCCCAATGCGCGACGGCATTGGCGTAAGCCGCGCCGCCACCTATAGTCGCGCGAACCTATCGCCAAGGACGAATACATGCACAGCCGAATAAGCCCCGTGCTTCTCGCCTCGACAGCGCTTCTGACGATCTCGGTCAGCGCCCTAGGGGTTGGATCGCCCACCTTCGCTCAGACGCTGAACAGCTATGGCATGCCCGGCGTGATCGACACGCCAAGCGCAAACTCCCCGCCGGAGGGGGAGTTGTCTGCCACCGTCAGCCAAAGCGACTATGGCCGGCGTGTGACGCTTAGCTTTCAACCGGTGCCGCGCCTGACGGCCGCCTTGCGCTATTCGCAGATCGACGGCCTCGACCCGCAACGGGATTCGCTGAAAGACCGCAGCTTTGACATGCAGTTCAAGCTGTTGAACGAGAATGAGGGTTGGCAGCCCTCTGTCGCGGTGGGTTTGCGCGATTTCATGGGCACGGGCGTCTATTCCGGCGAATACCTGGTTGCGACAAAGACCATTTCGCCGCGCCTGCGTGTGTCGGGCGGCGTCGGCTGGGGCCGTCTGGCCGGTGCATGGCGGCAAACCGAATATGGGGACGAGGGCGGTAAACCGAATGTCGACGACTGGTTTACGGGTACCGCGAAACCCTTTGCATCTGTCGAGTGGCAGGCGACGGACAGCCTGTCGGTGCTGGCTGAGTATTCCTATGACGACTATGAGCCAGAGGTGAACGGCGGCGCCGAGGAACCCGACGGCAAGATCAACCTTGGTGTGAACTACCGCATTGGCGAAACCTATCAGATTGGGGCATATACTGTAGGTGGCAATGTGTTCGGCATTCGCGGCTCTGTCGCACTGAATGCCCGCAACTCCCCTTTCCCGTCCGGGCTTGAGCCCGCCCCGGCACCGGTCCGTCCGCGTCCTGCACGCAATGCGGACCCTGAAGGCTGGTCGGGCGCGTGGACGGCAGATGCAACGGCACATCCGGTCATCCAGAACGCGCTTGCAAAGGCTCTGGATAACGAAGGGCAGGAATTGCAATCAATGGCGCTGTCAGCCAACCGGGCCGAGGTGCGTATCGACAACCGGCGCTATCTGTCGCAGGCTGAAGCGATCGGGCGCACGGCGCGTCTGATGACCCGTGCCCTGCCCCCATCGGTTGAGACCTTCGTGATCACCTCGATGGAAAACGGGATGCCGGCTTCCTCGGTGGTGCTGCGCCGCTCGGATGTCGAGCAGCTGGAAAACACCGCCGCTGCACATATCGCGCAAAGGGCCGAAATCGTCGATGCACCGCAGCGCGACGCAGCTTTGGTCGCCACGCCGGGTCTTTATCCGAAGTTTAGCTGGGGTATCAAACCCTATGCCTCAGTTAGCCTTTTCGACCCCGATGAGCCTTATCGCTATGAGGTCGGGGCGACTGCGAGCGCGCGATATGAGATCGTTCCGGGCCTGATCCTGTCCGGCACCATCCGGCAGCGCCTTTTCGGCACGACAGAGCAGGAAGCGCCAGGCGGCGGCCTGACACCCGAGGAATATGATGAGCTCGGGACCGATGTGAACGAATTCGGCGTTCCGCGCGTGCGTTCCGACGGGCGAATGTACTCGGGCAACAATGACCCGGTCATCCCGAGGCTTACGCTGGCCTGGTACACCAAACCCACACAGCAGGTTTACACCCGCGTAACAGTTGGCTTGCTTGAACGTGCCTATGGTGGTGTTTCGGCTGAAGTCTTGTGGAAGCCCGTCGATTCCAGGCTTGCCCTGGGTGCCGAGGTGAACAGGGTGCGCAAGCGCGACTTCGATCAGTTGTTCAGCTTCCGCGACTATGAGGTTACGACCGGCCATGTATCCGCTTATTACGACTTCGGCGGCGGTATCTGGGGGCAGGTCGATATCGGCAAATACCTCGCCGGCGACAAAGGTGCTACGGTCGAAATCAATCGCGAATTTGAAAACGGCTGGCGCGTTGGGGCCTACGCCACGAAAACCGATATGAGCGAAGAGGAATTTGGCGAAGGCTCCTTCGACAAAGGTGTCCGGCTGTCCATTCCGGTCAGCTGGGCCACCGGCCAGCCCTCGACGAACCGCGTAGGTGGCACGATACGCTCACTGTCGCGTGATGGCGGTTCGCGCCTGCGCGTGGATGGTCGGCTTTATGATAAAGTCCGCGAAAGCCATACCGGCAATCTCTATGACGGATGGGGGAAATTCTGGCGATGACCAATATGCTGAAAACAGCCTCGACACTGGCGGCTGCGGTCCTGCTTTCGGCCTGCGGAACCTCCGATCCTGAAGGTGGCAGTTCGATCCTGGGGCAGCTGCGTCAGGCGGCCGCCCCGGTCGCTGCGCGCGTGACCGGCGGCAGTGACGCAGAGGCCCAGCAACCGGCGCCTCTGTCGCCTGAACAGATGGCCGCCCGCGCACTTGCCGCTAACCCGGCACCGCTTCTATTGGTTACGCTGGAAAGCACAGGCGCGACGCAGGTCATGGCCATGACCGGCGAGAATGGTGGGATGCGCACCTATATGACCACGAACGAACAGGCGCTGATCATGCGCGGCGGCATATTGATTGGCACGAAGGGTCTTGGGCATGACCTGTCCGTCGCAGAGGCCAGCAACTCGGCCTCACTGATCCGTTCTCGCCGTGCGGGACAATCCACCCGCGTCAACCGCTATATCGGAGGAGACAGCGTGGAGCGCCCGCTCAACCTGAATTGCACGGTCGCATTGGGCGAAGGGCAGAACTTCTCTTTCGCGGGAACGGGTTGGAGCGCGACGCAGGTGGTCGAGGCCTGTCAGGGCGGGGGTGTAGAAGTTCAGAACTCTTACCTCGTGACCTCTTCGGGCCAAATCCCCATCTCGCGGCAATGGATCAGCCCGGAACTGGGCTATGCCACGATCCAGACGATCCGGCCCTGAGCCGATCGGCACAAAAGCTAAGAGAGCAGCCCGGCCATGTATTGCCGGGCTTTTCTTTGTTTGGATCGTAACTACGGCCGAAACATCGTAAGCTGCTCACAATATGAAAAGGGGCTGGCGAAAGCCAACCCCTCAAATCAAGTCCTAGCGGACGATGATTATTCGGCAGTGGTGTCGTCGTCGTCGTCGTCATCGTCATCCGAAGCGACAGCGGCGATAACGCCCAGCAGCAGCAGGGCCGGGACAACCAGGCCAGCGTTCGACGAAGGCGACGGGCCAGCGTCAACAACAACAGGCTCGACTTCCACGATCGGCTCGACATAGCCGCCGGCCAGAGCGGTGGAGGTGGTCAGGCCGAGGGCCAGGGCGAAGGTAGCAAATTTGGTCATGATCATGCTCCGTTTGGTCTTGTGAAAGCTACTGATAGCAGCAGCATCGGAGCGACAGTCTCACAAACTGATTGGCTTTGAAAGTCGGATTAAATCAAATCCCCGGCGGCTTTGCGTTAACTGTTGCATATTTCACAACACGCTCCACATCGGCCAGTTCCTGCCTGCGCAAAGCTCGGCCAAGGGTGTCCCACATCAGGCGGAACCCCGCCGAAACACCAGCCCAACAAGGAATACAACAGTTGCAGCCCCAATAATAGAGGGCCCTGCGGGTGTATCGGCATAAAGACTGGTTGCAAGGCCGAGAACGACCGCACCAGCCCCGATAACAGTCGAAAGGATCGCCATTTGCTCTGGTCCGCGCGCGAATCCACGGGCAGAGGCCGCAGGAATCACAAGCAGCGCTGAAACCAAAAGCGCCCCGACGACACGAATCGAAACCGCGACCGTAACCGCCATCGCCAGTGTGAGAATCAGTCTTTCACGGTCAGGCGAAACACCAGAGGCCATCGCAAGTTCTTCATTGACGGTCGCAGTGATCATGCGATTCCACCGCAGATACAACAGTCCCACAACCAGACCGGCACCGCCCCAGACCCAGAGAAGGTCGACCGGCTGCACCATCAGTATATCGCCGAACAGCCAGCTGTTCAGGTCGGTTCGCAGCCCCGGAACGAAGCTGGCGGCGATCAGACCAAAGGCAAGCGCACCATGCGCCAACACACCAAGCGCGGTGTCAATCGCCTCTCCTCTTCCGGCGAGATGTGCCACCAGCCAGCCCATCGCAAGCGCAACAAGCAGGGTTCCGATATAGACCGGCCCGCCGATCGCAATGCTCAGCGCCACGCCCAATATTGCCGCATGAGCCGTCGCATCCCCGAAATAGGCCATGCGGCGCCAAACCACGAAACAACCCAGCGGCCCGGCGGCAAGAACGACCCCCAGACCGGCCAGAACTGCGCGAATCAGAAAATCGTCAAACATGGTGATGTCCGTGATCGTGAGTATGCGACGCACCCGCCCCATCGTGACTATGGTCATGGTGATGGCGATACAATGCCAGCGTCTGTGCAGATTCCGCACCGAACAGCGCCTGATATTCCGGGGCTGCGCTGACGGCCTGCGGCGTGCCGTGGCAGCAGACATGCCCGTTAAGGCATATCACCTGATCCGAGGCACGCATGACGACCAGCAGATCATGGCTGACCATAAGGATCGCGGTTCCGGTTTCACGCCGTATATCCTCGATGAGCTGATAAAACTCGACGATACCCGGCTGATCCAAGCCCTGCGTCGGCTCATCCAGCACCAGAAGCTGGGGCTCGTGCAACAGCGCACGCGCCAGCAATACGCGCTGAAACTGCCCGCCGGACAGCCGCGTGATCTGCCGGTTCTGCAATCCGGCGGCACCCGTTCGCGCCAACACCGCCGCCGCGTCCGCATCACCAACCCTATCGGGCAAGGATAAAAAGCGCCGCACGGTCATCGGAATGCGGTCATCAATATGAACGCGCTGCGGAACATAGCCGATTCGCAGGCCGGATTGACGCGTAACGGTGCCACGCGCTGTCTTCACATGACCGAGAATGGCTCGAACCAGCGTCGACTTGCCAGAACCGTTTGGCCCCACCACTGTCACGATTTCCCCCGGCATGATCGTCAGGTTAACGTCATTGAGAATATAGCTCTCTGAATCCTTATGCCGTACCGTGAGCTTCTGCGCTTCGACGACTGGAGCAAGCTTGGCGACGTTCATGCGTCACCACGGGCGCAGCGGGCGCAAAGCCCGAGCGCCTCAATCGTTGTCCGCTCAACGGCAAAGCCCGCTTCCATTGCGATGTCGGACAGTTCGGCGCGCAGATCGACTGCATCCATCTCGGCAACAGCCTGGCATCCCCGGCAGATCAGAAATGCAGGCGCTGCACCGTCCGCATGGCTGGCCTGGCACGCTGTAAAGGCATTGAGACGCTGGATGCGATGGGCAAGCCCATTCTCGACAAGAAACTCCAGCGCGCGATAGGCGACGGGGGGCTGTTTGCCCAGCCCTTCGGCCGCCAGCCTCTCCAATACCTCATAGGCGCCGAAGGCACGGTGTCTCTCCAGAAGAATTTCCAGCACCCTGCGGCGCACCGGGGTCAGGCGCAGCCCCTGGGCCTCGCTTACCTCTTCGGCCCGCGCCAAGGCGGTGCTGGCACATTCGCCGTGATCGTGGCGCTCAAAGATCCTGATCATGTTATATTATCACATTCGGGTTGACTTGTTATGTTATTACATACATGTCTTCCCGCGTTTCACAAGGAATGGAGCAGAAATGCGCGCATATTTTCTGATGGGTCTGGCCTTCACGCCTGCCCACGCCCTGGCAGAGGCACCTCAGGTTTTGACCGACATGCCGGTCACTGCCTCTCTCGTTCAGCAGGTGATGGGCAACGAACGCAATGTCGATTCACTGCTTGATGCACAAAGCGATCCCCATGACTTTCAGCTTCGCCCGAGTCAGGCCAAAGCCCTGCAGGATACTGACCTTCTGGTCTGGATCGGTCCGGAAATGACGATCTGGCTGGCTGACGCAGCCAATACGCTGGGTGCCGATCGGCAAATGCAGTTGCTACACCAGCCTGGCACGCACCTGCGCCAATTCGGCAGCAGTGAGGACGATCACAGCCACACGGATGAGGATCACGAAGGCGAAGATCATCATCATGATCACGAGGACGGGCACGAACACACCGGAACCGACCCGCACGCGTGGCTCGATCCGAAAAACGGCCAACTATGGCTTACACTTATTGCCGAACGCCTCGCCCAGATGGATCCCGAAAACGCCGAGACCTATCGCGACAATGCTGCCGCAGCAGCAGAAACTATCGAGTCGCTGGACGCCGAGATAACGACCGAGCTTGCAGGCTCGACAGAGCAGCCATTTGTTACCTTCCACGATGCCTATGGCTATTTTACCGATCACTACGGAATGCCCGCGGCGATCACGGTCTCAATCGGCGATGCAAGCGCTCCATCGGCATCGCGCATCCGAGAGGTCCGCGAAATGATCGACGGATCCGGTGCAACCTGCGCCCTAACCGAAGCCGGGCAATCGCCACGCATGATTGAAGCGGTAATTGATGGCACCGACCTGCAAACAGGCGGCGAAATTTCACCGAACGGAGCAAAAATAGACGCAGGACCAATGCTCTATCAGGAAATCCTGAGGCAGCTTTCGCAGCGTATTTCAGCCTGTTCTGACATGCAGAAATAATATCCGATAAAAACACTTTGACATTCCGGGGCGGGTCGCGCAATTTCACTTTCGACAGCTCTCGAAAGGAAACGCTATGACCGCGACACGTCCCGCTGAATTCGTCCGCGCCGGCATTGTTCCGGTGAACAATCTGCCGACCCATGAAGCAGAAAGCCTGACCGCCGGAGGCAATCAGGCGCTGATCGTGCTGAACGATCAGGTTTACAATTTGCGCATCACCCGCGCGGGCAAGCTGATCCTGACGAAATGATTAACCCTTGGGACGGCGGGGCCCTCCTTTGCGACCTGATCTCGCGGGGCCGCCACGGCCCCCCGGCTTCCCGCCACCCGGTCTGCCACCGCCATCGCGACCGCGCGGCTTTGGTCCACCGTCGCGCTTCGGCCCCTCCCCACGCGGTTTGAAGCCAGAGCGTGGTCGTGGCTTGCCACCATCACCTCCGCCAAATCCCCGCGTCTCGTCGCGGTCGCGATGCGGGCGGTCAGCTGACCTGCCGAAAGGCTTGCCGCGACGCCCCTCATCCGATCCTCGCGCATCTCTATCTCTGCCGCCGCGCGGCTTACGCTCGCCATCAGGATCACGCCCAAACGACCGCTTACCAGCACCATCTGACGCGGCATTCTTGTTGAATTTGGGCTTGCCTCGGCCTTGACCATCCCGATCGCCGCGCTCGTACAAACCGCGCTCACCATCATCACGACGGGGCCGGCCACTGCCGTCCTGCCGGACCGCACCGAATTTCTTCGGCCCATCCTCACGATCACGCTCCTTACGGAAACGTCCTTCCGCGCCAACGCGCGAACGCGGTGAATTGCCGTCGGACCGCGCTCCGAATTTACGAGGCGCCACGTCGCGACCAAGATCATCACGCGCCCCATCACGGCGAGGGCCGCAACGTTCTTCATCCGCGCCACGCGCACGGAATGGCCGCTCCTTCTCCTCAGGCTCACCGGTCAAAAGCCCGCCCAGTTGATCGCGCAGCACGCGGCGCTTGATTTCCCTGACCTCGTTCTCCTCCATCCCGGTCAGTTTGAACGGACCATAGCCGATCCTGATCAGTCGGTTCACCTGCAGCCCGACATGGGCCATCGCCCGGCGGATCTCACGATTCTTGCCCTCGCGAATGCCAACCGTCAGCCAGGCATTTGCACCTTGCTGGCTGTCCAGCTTGATCTCCATCGGGGCAAATTCTTCGCCGTCGATCTCGACACCGCGCCGCAAGGGCGCGAAGGTCAGATCATTGGGCTGACCGTTCACCCGCACACGATAGCGCCGCAGCCAGCCGGTTTCCGGAAGCTCCAGCCGCCGCTTCAACTCGCCATCATTGGTCAGCAGCAGCAACCCTTCCGAGTTCAGGTCCAGCCGCCCGACGCTCATGACGCGCGGCAGATCACGCGGCAGCGCATCAAAAACCGTCTGCCGCCCCTTCTCGTCATTTTCAGATGTCACCAACCCGACCGGCTTGTAATACAGCCACAGCCGCGTTTCCTGCGGTTCGTCCAGCTTCTTGCCGTCAACTGTCACCTTATCCGAGGGCAGAACATCCAGGGCCGGGCTGTCGATCTTCTTCCCATTCACCGCCACGCGGCCTTCCAGAATCATTCGCTCCGCCTCACGACGAGAGGCGACGCCGGCGCGTGCCATGACCTTGGCGATTCGGTCGGCGTCAGCGGGTTTTTCGGGGTTCTTCGGGTCGGTCATCGCGATTCTCCTTTGGCGCATCCCTGCGGCGAAAGCACATGATTACGCCCTCTGCCCGCCGAAGTGAAGTATTTCCCAACCGCTTGCCAGAATCCTTGCCGCGCGTCACAACGCGGCATGAGCGATTTCACCTCACATATGCCACGCGCTCTTGACGAAGCCCGCGCTGCAGCCGGCCGCGGCGAGGTGCCGGTCGGCGCGGTCATAACCGATGCTCAGGGCAATATCATCGCCAGCAGCGGCAACCGCACACGCGAAAAAAGCGACCCGACCGCACATGCAGAAATTGAGGTTATCCGTGCCGCCTGTCGGATCGCAGGCTCGGAACGCCTGCCCGGATACCAGATCTGGGTCACGCTGGAGCCCTGCCCGATGTGCGCTGCCGCCATTTCCGCCGCGCGCATTGCGCGGCTTTATTACGGTGCCAACGATCCGCGCATGGGCGGCGTGCGTCATGGTGCCAAGGTCTTCGACCACCCACAATGTCACCACCGACCGGAGATCACCGACGGCCTCTCCGCCACCGAATCGCGCGACCTGCTGCAAGAGTTCTTCGGCAAACGCCGCTGATCGTCTTTGGTGGACAAATACCTCGGGGTGAGCCGCGCCAGCGGCGAGGGGCAGCGCCCCTAAGCCGGTCAGAAGCTGGCACCATCGATCATCGTCACCGAAAGGCTGCGCGCATCAACGCCGTCCAGACAGTTCACGTTGATCCCGTAGACCTCCTGCTCTCCCCGCTTGCCCTTCGCATAGGCCTCGATTCCGCATACCGGACAGAAAAGATGCGATATCGCGTTCTTGTTAAACAGAAATTCCGTTGTCGCCCCATCCTCGACCACCTTCACCGCTTCAGCAGGCACAAAGCTCCACACGCTGCCAAGCCTGCGGCAGCGTGAGCAGTTGCAGGCATTTACCTCGCTCAGATCAAGCTCTGCCTCAAAGGCGATTGCGCCGCATTGGCAGCTTCCGGAATAGTGCTGAACAGCCATTTCACTCCTCCATTTGTTCTGTTAATGTTCTGTCAGCTTGTGCATTGCGGCGCAATGATTATCTGATGCGCTTGGGCCAGAACGGCGGGACATGTCCATGGAACAGAAGTTCATCGAAATTCGCGGCGCACGCGAGCATAATCTGAAGAACGTGGATATGGATATTCCGCGTGACCAATTGGTGGTCATCACCGGGTTGTCGGGTTCAGGTAAGTCTAGCCTTGCCTTCGACACGATCTATGCCGAGGGGCAGCGCCGCTATGTCGAAAGCCTGTCGGCCTATGCGCGACAGTTCCTCGACATGGCGGGCAAGCCGGATGTGGACCATATCAGCGGGCTGTCCCCGGCGATTTCTATTGAGCAGAAGACGACCAGCAAGAACCCGCGCTCGACCGTCGGCACGGTGACCGAAATCTACGATTATCTGCGCCTGCTCTTCGCCCGCGTCGGCACCCCCTACAGCCCGGCCACCGGACTGCCCATCGAGGCGCAGCAGGTTCAGGACATGGTCGACCGGATCATGGCGATGGAGGACGGAACGCGCGGCTATCTGCTCGCCCCCATCGTGCGGGACCGGAAGGGCGAGTATAAGAAAGAATTCCTCGAACTGCGCAAACAGGGCTTTCAGCGGGTTAAAGTCGATGGCGAGTTTTACGAAATCGACGAGGCCCCGGAACTCGACAAGAAATACCGCCATAACATCGACGTGGTGGTCGATCGTCTTGTCGTGCGCGAAGGTTTGGAAACCCGGCTCGCCGATTCATTGCGCACCGCGCTCGATCTGGCCAGCGGCATCGCCATTCTGGAAACCGCCCCGGCGGAAGGCGACCCCGAACGTATCACCTTCAGCGAAAACTTCTCCTGTCCGGTCAGCGGTTTCACCCTGCCGGAAATCGAACCGCGGCTGTTTTCCTTTAACGCGCCGATGGGCGCTTGCCCCGAATGCGACGGGCTTGGGGTGGAATTGTTCTTCGACGAACATCTGGTCGTGCCGGATCAGGCACTGTCGATTGCGGGCGGGGCCATTGCGCCCTGGGCCAAGTCGAAATCCGCTTACCTGACCCAAACGATCAACGCGCTTGCCAAGCATTACGGCTTCGACAAGAAAACCCCGTGGCGCGATCTGCCGGAGAAGATCAGGAAGCTGTTCCTCTATGGTTCCGGCAAGGACGAAATCAAGTTCCGCTTCGACGATGCGGGTCGCATCTACGAGGTCACGCGAAAGTTTGAGGGCGTCATCCCCAACATGCAGCGCCGGTTGCGCGAAAGCGACTCGAACTGGGTCCGAGAGGAGATGGAGCGGTATCAGAACAACCGCCCCTGTCAGGTCTGCAACGGCTATCGCCTCCGCCCCGAGGCGCTGTCAGTCAAAATTGCCGATCACCATGTCGGGCAGGTCGTCGAGAAATCGATTCACGAGGCGCTCGATTGGATCACCGACGCCCCGAACCATCTGAGCAAGCAGAAGAATGAAATCGCCGTCGCGATCCTCAAGGAAATCCGCGAAAGGCTGGGTTTTCTGGTGAATGTCGGTCTTGATTACCTGACGCTCAGCCGCGCGGCGGGCACGCTGTCGGGCGGGGAAAGCCAGCGAATCCGGTTGGCCAGCCAGATAGGCAGCGGGCTGACCGGCGTGCTCTATGTGCTGGATGAGCCATCGATCGGGTTGCATCAGCGTGACAATGACCGGCTGATTACCACGCTGAAAGGGCTGCGGGATCAGGGCAACTCGGTAATCGTGGTGGAGCATGACGAGGATGCGATCCGCAATGCCGATTATGTGTTCGACATGGGGCCGGGCGCGGGCGTGCATGGCGGCGGGGTCGTCGCCAAAGGCACGCCAGAGGAAATCGCCGCGGACAGTGCCAGCCTGACCGGGCAGTATCTGGCCGGAATACGCGAAATCGCCGTACCTGCCGAACGCCGCAAGGGTACCGGCAAGTCTGTCACCGTCGTCGGCGCGACCGGCAACAACCTCAAGGATGTGACCGCCGAGTTTCCCTTGGGCAAGTTCGTCTGCGTCTCGGGCGTGTCGGGCGGCGGCAAGTCCACGCTGACCATTGAAACCCTTTTCAAAACCGCATCACAGCGGCTGAACGGCGCACGTCAGGCCCCTGCTCCTTGTGAGACGATCAAGGGCCTGGAAAACCTCGACAAGGTGATCGACATCGACCAACGTCCCATCGGCCGCACCCCGCGGTCAAACCCGGCGACCTATACCGGCGCTTACGACCATATCCGCGACTGGTTCGCCAACCTGCCGGAATCCAAGGCGCGCGGCTATAAGCCCGGCCGGTTCAGCTTCAACGTCAAGGGCGGGCGTTGCGAGGCCTGTCAGGGTGACGGCGTCATCAAGATCGAGATGCATTTCCTGCCCGACGTCTATGTCGAATGCGAAACCTGCCACGGCAAGCGCTATAACCGCGAAACGCTTGAGGTGCTGTTCAAGGGCAAATCCATCGCAGATGTGCTGGCCATGACCATCGAAGAGGCTCAGGAATTCTTCAAGGCAGTACCCTCGATCCGGCGCAAGATGGATGGGCTGATGCAGGTCGGCCTTGGCTATGTGAAGGTCGGCCAGCAGGCGACGACGCTGTCCGGCGGCGAGGCGCAGCGGGTGAAGCTGGCCAAAGAACTGTCACGAGCTTCCACCGGCAAGACCTTGTATATTCTTGATGAACCGACAACCGGCCTGCATTTCGAAGATGTGCGCAAGCTGCTGGAAGTGCTGCATCACCTTGTCGAACAAGGCAATACGGTTGTCGTGATCGAGCACAATCTCGACGTCATCAAGACAGCCGACTGGATCATCGACATCGGCCCGGAAGGCGGTGACGGTGGCGGCCAGATCGTGGCGAGCGGCACGCCAGAGGATGTTGCCGAAGTGGACCAGAGCCACACTGGCCGTTATCTAGCCCCGATGCTGCCCGTACCACAGCGGAAAAAGGCGGTGCGGCAAAAGTGACACGGGTGCGGCGCAAAGGTCGCATTTCGTTCAAATCTATGGGAACCTGCGGCGCCACACCTTGCGTTTGACCGTCGTCAGGGGCGATAGCCCTAGTATATGCAGGGCGGATATCTGTTTGCCCGTATCGTTTTCGCGCCCTTGGTCTGCCCCGGGGGAAATGGAAGGAAGTCAGAATGCGCCTCATCTCTATCGCGCTTGCCGTGGTCGTCGGCTTGGCCGCTTGTGCCCCGACCACCCAAACGGCACCAGCCGCGCCGACCAAGGTCGTCCCCGCCTATTACGAAGCCCGCACCGATACCGGCCCGAATGGGGAGCCCATTCAGATCAGCGCTGTCAAATCCGCCTATCTGAATGAACGCACGATGCGCACGACCGTGCCTTACAATGGCCCTGAGGAGGCAGGCACCATTGTCGTCGATCCGTTCGCGCGTGTTCTGTACTATGTGCAGGCAGGCGGCATGGCAGAGCGTTATGGCGTCGCCGTTGGCGCAGCCGGCAAGAACTTCGCAGGCAACGGGACCATTGCGCGCAAGGCGGAATGGCCCAGCTGGACCCCGACCCCAAACATGGTCCGCACGCAGCCGGAACTTTACGGCCCGCTGAAAGGTGGCATGGCAGGCGGCAAGGACAATCCGCTGGGTTCGCGTGCGCTGTATCTGTATCAGAATGGCCGCGACACCTACTACCGTATCCACGGCACGCTGGACGATTCCTCGATCGGCAAGGCGACCTCGGCCGGTTGTATCCGCATGTTCAACCAGGACATTATGGACCTGTTTAACCGGATCCCGAACGGCACCACCGTTCATGTCCGTTCGCAGTCGGAAAGCGTTCGCTACGAAGGTCCGGTCGTTGAATCGCCGGAAGGTTACGCGATCCCCGCGAACCAGACGCCGATGACGACCGCTGCACCGGGCACCAGCCCCGTTGAAAGCGTGATCATCGAAGGCTGATCCTGAACACACCAATACGGAAAGCCCCGGCGACATTCACCGGGGCTTTTTAATGTATATACCTGATTAACTTTTCTAATTGGCCCATTTAGGCTATGTGAGTTTGGTATTGTTCGTTTTGGGGAACCCCATGCCTAATTTTGCCAATGAAGAGCGTAAGGTCCTTTCCGCCGATGAGCAGGAGCTTTCCGCACAATCCCGCCAGCCGAAGCTACGCAATCAATCTGATGAAGATCTGGCAAAGCTGATCGTCCAACTGGAGGCCGCGCGGGATGGCGCCATCAAAGCCGAGGAGGGCAAACCGGCCGCCGAGGGTGCGCGCCCGCGCTCTGCCTATCTTGAAACAGCGACGCGACGTGCAGTGAATGAGCGCAACCGCCGCCGTAGGGCAACCAAGACGAACGGCAAAACAGGTAAGGCAGATGGGGTGGCAGCCGCCAGAAGCCGCAGGGCCACGAAACCGCAGGAACCGCGCAAACCTGCGGCACGGGGTGCCCGTTCTTCCCGCTCAAAACAGACGAGTGATCGTCGCGGCAACGGCCCGCGTAAGGCAGCTCAACCGAAAGCGGTGGCCGCTCAGGCGTCATCCACCTCATCCGCGGCTGACAATGGCGTTTCAGCAGTCGCGAAACGCAGGGAACCCGCACAGGGCCGCGCCAAGGCCAAACCACCCGTCAGGACCGCTGGATCAGCGCGGAGCAAGGCGCCAAAACAGGCTGATAATCAAGCCATCAACGACAAGCAAACCGCCGAGACCGTGAAGGAACTGACCGAGAAGGCCGACCGTCAAATGGCAAAGGCCGAAAAGGCACTGGCAAAGGCTGAAAAGGCCGCTGCGAAGGCGTCTGAAAAGGGCAAGAAGAAATTTACCGTCGCGGCAAAAGAAGCTCAGGAGAAGGCGCGAAAGGCCCAACGCAAGGCACAGAAAATCACACGGCGCGCGCGCAAGGCCGCAGCCGATCTGGGCTGACATTCGATCACCGCTCTAATGCCGGATCGAGGTTTCACCCGGTCCGGCAATTTGCTAATCCCGATGACAGACGGGTTAATGCGAGAGCGGTCGAATGCGACGATTCCTGACTGCTGTTTTGGTTCTGTGCCTGAGCGGGCAGACTGCTCTGGCACGGCCTGCCGTTGACGCCATCGACGGAAGGGCGCCGAAAACGGCAGCCAAAAACGAACGCTGCACAGATGATGGCCTGCATTGTATTCGCGCTGAAACTTATGTCGCCGATGTCTGCCGGACCATCGAACGCGCCGCTTCGCGAGAGGGTCTGGACAAGAATTTTCTCGCGCGCCTGATCTGGAAGGAAAGCCGGTTCGAGCCGAGCGCGGTCTCTCCTGCCGGGGCCGAAGGCATCGCCCAGTTTATCCCCAGCACGGCGCGGATCGTCGGGCTGCATGACCCATACAACCCGGCAGAGGCGATTCAGGTTTCAGCCAACTACCTGCGCCGGTTGCGCGACTATTTCGGCTCCATCGGGCTGGCCGCTGTCGCCTATAACGGTGGCGAGAACCGGGCGGCACGCTTTCTTCAGGACGGTGGCACCCTGCCCTACGAGACGCAGGATTATGTCGAAGCCATCACCGGCTTCAACGCTTGGCGTTGGCGCGACGATCCGCCGACGCCGGATAAACTGGACCTGCGTCTGGATGGTGACACAGCCTTCCTGCCCGCCTGTACAAAGCTTGCCGGAAACCGGACCCTGCGAGAGTTTGCGCCGTCGCAGGCCAGTGACCCCGTTCTGCCCTGGGGCGTGATCCTGGCGTCACACCGGACCCGCGCAGGCGCGCAAAGTCAGGCCAACCGCTTCAACCGTGCCCTCAGCCCGATCCTTGACGGCAAGCGCGTCAGCTATGTCAGGCGCACCCTGCGCAAAGGCGCGCCGCGGGTCTACACCGCGCAGGTCGGCTGGAATTCCAGATCAGAGGCAAATCGCTTCTGCCAAAGGGCGCGTTCGGTCGGGCTGAGCTGTATCGTTTTGCGCAACTGATCGGCCGAAACCTTGTAACTCACACCATATGCTCAACTGAAAAGGGCGCCGCAGACCGGCGCCCCTTCATCGCTTTACGCCCTAATTACTCCGTCCAGCGAACCTGAGACAGATCATTGGCAGGGGTCGGTGAGTTTTCCCACAACCCTTCGATCTTGGCATTTGCAACGCCGGTCTTGGCAAGCTGGAACAGGTATCCGTTTGCATAGTCATCGGCTATGATCGTCTGCGCCTGCTTCAGCAATTCGGAACGACGGGCATCGTCGGTTGTGCTGTTTGCCTCTGCCAGTACCTCTTTCAACTCATCATTGCTGTAATTGAAATAGTAATCATCGCGCACATAGATGCCGATATCCATGGGCTCGACATGGCTGATGATGGTCAGATCGTAATCCTTGCCCGTATAGACCGTCTCCAGCCATTGCGCCCATTCCATATTGGTCGCCTCAGTTTCGATGCCCACGGCACGCAGTTGCGCCGCCAGCAGCTCCCCGCCACGACGAGCATAGGGCGTGGGCGGAAGGGCCAGACGTAGGGTCAGGTCCTCTATCCCGGCTTCTGCCAGCAATTCCTTGGCACGCTCTGGGTCATAGGCCGACTGCTCGGTCAGATCGACATAGTCCGGGTGATGCGGCGCGAAATGCGTGCCGATCGGCGTGCCGTAGCCGAACATTGCCCCGTCAATGATCTCCTGCCGGTTAACGGCATGTGCAATCGCTTCTCGTACCTGAACATTGTCGAGCGGCGGTACGGCTTTGTTCATCGTCAGGATCGTCTCACCCTCTGTCGTGCCGACGATGACCTTGAAGCGGGGATCGGCCTCCAGCTGCGCCAGAGTCTCGGTCGAGGGAAAGATGGGAAAGGCATCGACATCGCCTGCCATGATCGCCGCAAAGGCAGCGGTCGGATCACCGATGAAGCGGAAGGTGGCGGTCTTCAGTGCCGGCTTGTCGCCCCAATAGCCCTCGAACGCATCAAGACGAATGGAATCGCCCTGACGCCATTCTCCGAACTGGAACGGCCCTGTGCCGACGGGCTGGGTCGCTTCATTGGCAACCGAGGCCTCATCCAGCATCACCGCATCGCCCCAAGCCATCTTGAACGGAAACATCCCATCCGCGGCGGACAGTGTGATCCGCACGGTGACAGGATCGACGGCCTCTACCGTTTCGATGCCCTCGAACAGCGTTTTCTGCGGATTGGTCGAATCATCGGCCCGCGCACGATCCAGCGAAAACACGACATCTTCAGCGTTGAAGTCCGCACCGTCGTGGAACTTCACGCCTTCCTGCAGGTGGAAAATATAGGTTTTGCCGTCATCCTCCACATCCCAACTGCTCGCCAGAGCTGGCTGGATGGTGCCGTCGGGCGCGAACTTCGTCAGCCCCTCAAACACATTGGAATAGACGATTTCGTCGATAGCGGCAGCGGCATTGCCCGTTGGATCAAGGCTCGGCGGCTCCAGCACCATGCCAAGCGTAATGCCATCCTGCTGGGCCAGAGCGGGTGTCGTGAGAAGTGCGATTGCAGCGGTTGTGATCGTCCAGCGTTGGAACATTGTTCCCCCCAAAGGTCTAAGCTGGGCGGTATAATGGGAAAATATCGCCGGTAATCAAGGCCTATCCACGTTGGCCTGGCACAAGCTGGCGGCCGTCAGTGCTCTCGCGGCTCTGTCAGTTGCTGCAATCCACCCGCGAAGATCAGCCAGAGGCTTGTGATCACAAGGCCCCAGTTGGCCCAGCTGGACGGATGAAAGTCGACAAGGATCGCCCATATCCCACAAGCCACCCACGCGGCAGCCATCGGCAAGGAGATGGCCCGCCAGCGTTGCGTGCGGACCGGATGGACAAACTTTACGTTGGTGAACATCGCCACGGTCAGCACCGCGACGATAAGAAGGATAAGCCAAAAATTCGGCTTCAACGCAAATAAGACGAGAACAACCATATTCCAGCAAGCAGGAAACCCTGCAAAGGAATTATCACGCGTTTTCATACGCGTGTCAGAGAAATATAGAATTGATCCATAAGTGATCGCAATGATTGCGAACCACCCCGTCCAGCCCGGCAGCAGGTCTGATTTGAACAGCGCAAAGGCCGGTATGAACACATAGGTCAGGAAGTCGATGATGAGATCCATCAGCACGCCATCGTATAGCGGCCAGGTTTCCTTGACCCGGTACCGCCGCGCCAGCGGGCCGTCGATACCGTCGACAACTAGCGCGACAATCAGCCAGAAGAACATCAGCGACCACCGCTCTTCCACGGCGGCAAGCATCGCCAACATAGAGAAGACCGCACCAGAGGCAGTTAGCAGATGAACGAACAGGGCTTTCAGGCGTATTTCCATCAGGCGGTTGTCGCATTCCGGCAAAATAGGCGCAAGGAGAATGGCGCTCGTAAGCCGGGGAAGCCCGCCATAGGAAGTCTACACGTCCGCATTCCTTCGGCGTGTGCTCCGCAGCAGGTCATTCCGACAACAAACGACTTCGCGAAGCCGCCCCACTTAAGGGCGCTGCGCGACCGTAAAGCTTACCTTAGCGCTCTTGGAATAATGGTGGGTGATAACGGATTTGAACCGCTGACATCTTCGATGTGAACGAAGCGCTCTACCGCTGAGCTAATCACCCGTGGGGCGCTAGATAGCCCCGGCTGCATTGCTGCGCAAGGGGTTTCGGCGCAGCGCCGACGCAGAAGCGAAAGGGGGCGCGGAATCAACCGCGCCCCTTTCCTGTCAATGTGCCGTGCGGGTCGCACCGTCACGCTCGCCACGGGCGGCCGCCTGACGCGCGGCTTCAGCGGCTTCTTCGGCCGCCTCGTCCCATTCGACAGGCTCGGGCATATGCACAAGCGCGTGTTTCAGAACCTCGCGGACGTTGGAAACCGGGATGATATCCAGCCCCTCTTTCACGTTTGCCGGGATCTCGACCAGATCCTTGGCATTGTCTTCAGGGATAAGCACCGTCTTGATGCCGCCACGAAGGGCCGCCAGAAGCTTTTCCTTCAACCCGCCAATCGCAAGCGCATTGCCGCGCAATGTCACCTCACCAGTCATGGCGATATCCTTGCGGACCGGGATGCCAGTCATCACCGACACGACAGAGGTCACCATCGCCAGACCAGCCGACGGGCCGTCCTTGGGTGTCGCACCCTCAGGCACGTGGACGTGGATGTCCCGCTTCTCGAACTCCGGCGGCTTGATGCCAAGCTCTGGCGCGACGGAACGCACGAAAGAGGACGCGGCGTCGATGGATTCCTTCATCACATCGCCAAGCTTACCTGTCGTCTTCATGCGCCCTTTTCCGGGCAGCTTCAGCGCCTCGATCTGCAACAGATCGCCACCGACCTGCGTCCATGCAAGCCCTGTCACGACGCCGACCTGATCCTCTTTCTCGGCCAAACCATAGCGATGGCGGCGAACGCCCAGATATTCCTCGGCCTTCGCGGCGTCGACCTCGACAGTCTTGACCTTGCCCTTGAGGATCTCTGTCACCGCCTTACGCGCCAGCTTGGCAATTTCGCGTTCCAGCGAACGTACGCCAGCCTCACGCGTGTAATAGCGGATGACATGGGTCAGCGCGTCGTCGGTGACGCTGAATTCACCCTTGCGCAGACCATTCGCCTTGACCTGCTTGGGCAGCAGGTGACGGCGCGCGATCTCACGCTTTTCATCCTCGGTATAGCCGGCCAGCGGAATGATCTCCATCCGGTCGAGCAGCGGCCCGGGCATGTTATAGCTGTTGGCCGTGGTCACGAACATGACGTTCGACAGGTCGTATTCCACCTCAAGATAGTGGTCCACGAAGGTCGAGTTTTGCTCGGGATCCAGCACCTCCAGCATCGCGCTTGCCGGGTCGCCACGGAAATCCTGCCCCATCTTGTCGATTTCATCGAGCAGGATAAGCGGATTCGTGGTTTTGGCCTTTTTCAGCGCCTGAATGATCTTGCCGGGCATGGAGCCGATATAGGTCCGGCGGTGACCCCGGATCTCGCTTTCATCGCGCACACCACCAAGGCTGATGCGAATGAATTCGCGACCCGTCGCCTTCGCCAGCGAGCGGCCAAGCGAAGTCTTACCCACGCCGGGAGGACCAACGAGGCTGAGGATCGGGCCTTTCAGCTTCTGACTGCGCGCCTGCACGGCCAGATATTCGACAATGCGTTCCTTGACCTTTTCCAGCCCATAGTGATCGGCATCAAGGACCTGCTCGGCCTTGCCGAGATCCTTCTTCGTCCGAGACTTCACACCCCACGGCAGGGCCAGCAGCCAGTCCAGATAGTTGCGGCTGACGGTCGCTTCTGCCGACATCGGGGACATAGACTTCAGCTTCTTCAGTTCGGATTCCGCCTTTTCGCGGGCTTCCTTGCTGAATTTGGTCTCTGCGATCTTCTGCTCCAGTTCGGCGAGTTCGTCCGAACCCTCCTCACCATCGCCGAGCTCTTTCTGAATGGCCTTCATCTGCTCATTCAAATAGTACTCGCGCTGCGTCTTCTCCATCTGGGTTTTGACGCGCGATTTGATCTTTTTCTCTACCTGCAGAACAGACATTTCGCCCTGCATCAGGCCGTATACCTTCTCCAGCCGTTCAGCGACGACGAGCGTTTCCAGAAGCTCCTGCTTACGCGCGATTTCGATGCCAAGGTGGCCAGATACCAGATCGGCAAGCTTTTCGGGTTCGGTCGATTCCGCGACGGACGAGACAACCTCATCCGGGACATTCTTGCGGATCTTAACATATTTCTCGAACTCTTCGGCAACCGCATTGCTCAGCGCAGTCACGGTGTCTGCATCACCCTGCTCTTCGATCAGAGGTGTTGCTTCAGCCTCAAAATAGTCCGCATTATCCAGAAATTTCGTAATTTCGACACGGCGCTGCCCCTCGACCAGCACCTTGACGGTGCCGTCGGGCAGTTTCAGCAGTTGCAGCACATTGGCCAGAACGCCGACACGGTAAATACCTTCATCGGTCGGCTCATCGACCGCCGCGTCTTTCTGCGTTGCCAGAAGGATCGGACGGTCATCGGCCATGACCGCTTCGAGTGCCCTCACGGATTTGTCGCGACCGACGAAAAGCGGCACGACCATGTGCGGGAACGCCACGATATCGCGCAGCGGCAGCACGGGATGCGAATGAATGATATCGGTCATGTTCTTCCTTTCAAGCCCGAGGGCGCGAGTCCCAAGATCGGCAACACGGACCCCCTGCGTCAGCTAAATCTAGGCATTGCACATAGGCGATTCAATGCCGAACGTTTTGGGCAGTATCGCTGGTTGAGCAGCTTCAGCCAAAGCATATGCCGAACCGTACAACGTTAAGCATGACACGCTGGCGGTGCTTCCCAAAAGTCGGATGCGAAAGGGCCAGGCATTCCCGCCCGGCCCTTTCAGTATCTAGCGTCTCAGAAAGATCAATCGTCAGCAGAAACTTCTTCGGCGGAGGTATCGACCGCTTCTGCGAACTCGGTCGGGGCGGCCAACGCTGCCGCGGCCTCGGCCTCTGCACGACGTGCCTCGATCACTTCCGCATCACGGTCGCCTGCGATCTTCTTCAACCGCATTGTCGCGCCACCCGTACCGGCTGGGATCAGACGGCCGACGATAACATTTTCCTTCAGACCAACCAGCTTGTCGCGCTTGCCCTGAACCGAGGCCTCGGTCAGCACGCGGGTCGTTTCCTGGAAGGACGCGGCCGAAATGAAGCTGCGCGTTTGCAGCGACGCTTTGGTAATGCCCAGCAGAACCGGCTCACCCGTCGCGGGCTTGCCGCCCTTGGCTTCGATCTTGGCGTTTTCTTCCTCGAACTCGTCGCGCTCGACATGCTCGCCTTTCAGCAGCGTGGTGTCGCCGCTGTCCAGGATCTCGATCTTCTGCAGCATCTGGCGAACGATCACTTCGATATGCTTGTCGTTGATCTTCACGCCCTGCAGTCGATAGACGTCCTGCACCTCGTCGATGAGATAGTCGGCCAAAGCCTCGATCCCCATGATCCGCAGGATGTCATGCGGGGCCGGATTGCCGTCCATGATATACTCACCCCTTTGCACGAAGTCACCTTCCTGCACCGGGATGTGCTTGCCTTTCGGCACCATGTATTCGACGGGATCCAGCCCCTCTTCCGCCGGTTCGATCGCGATACGACGCTTGTTCTTGTAGTCCTTGCCAAAGCGCACATAGCCGTCGATTTCGGCGATGATCGCGTGGTCCTTTGGACGGCGCGCCTCGAACAGTTCCGCCACGCGGGGCAGACCCCCGGTGATGTCCTTGGTCTTGGCACCTTCGCGCGGGATACGCGCCACAACGTCACCGGCCTTGATCTCCTGCCCGTCCTCGACGGACAGAATCGCGTCCACCGACATCGGATAGGTCACAGGATTGCCCTGATCGTTGCGAACAGGTTCGCCATCAGCACCGACAACGATGATTTCCGGCTTCAGATCGCCGCCTTTCGGGGTCGAGCGCCAGTCGGTCACGATCTTCTGGGTCATACCCGTCGCATCATCGGTATCGTCGCGGACCGAGAGGCCAGAGATAAGATCAACGAATTTTGCGACACCCGGCTTTTCCGCGATGATCGGCAGCGTATAGGGGTCCCATTCGAACAGCTTCTGGCCACGGATGACCTCTTCGCCTTCCTTCACCATCAGCTTCGAGCCGTAGAACAGCTTGTGCGAAGCCACCGGCTCGCCCTGCTTGTTCATCAGGTTCAGCACCATGTTCCGCGCCATGACGATCAGCTCGCCCATGTCGTTGGTAATGGTCGCCTCATTCTCGAAGGACACGGTGCCCTCCTGGTTCGCAGCCGTGAAGGACTGCTGACCACCCTGGGCAACACCGCCGATGTGGAACGTCCGCATCGTCAGCTGCGTGCCGGGTTCACCGATGGACTGGGCGGCGATGATGCCGACAGCTTCACCAATGTTGACCAGCGTGCCACGGGCCAGGTCGCGACCATAGCACATGGCGCAGACACCGTCTTCGCTTTCACAGGTCAGGGCCGAGCGGATGCGGACGTTCTGAACACCAGCGGCCTCGACCGTATCGGCCTTGCGCTCGTCGATCAGCTCGCCCTGACGGACGATGACCTCATCCGTGCCCGGAACCAGCACGTCCTCTGCCGCGGTACGGCCCAGAATACGCTCGCTCAGCGGAGAGATGACTTCGCCATCATTGACCGCAGCAGAGGCATTGATCGCCTGTTCGGTGCCACAATCGTACTCACGCACGATGCAGTCCTGCGCCACGTCAACCAGACGACGGGTCAGATAACCCGAGTTCGCCGTCTTCAACGCGGTATCCGACAGACCCTTCCGGGCGCCGTGGGTCGAGTTGAAGTATTCAAGAACGGTCAGACCTTCCTTGAAGTTCGATATGATCGGCGTCTCAATGATTTCGCCATTCGGCTTGGCCATCAGGCCGCGCATCCCGCCCAACTGCTTCATCTGGGTGACAGAACCACGCGCACCGGAATGCGCCATCATATAGACCGAGTTCGGCTCCATTTCCGCGCCCGCGTCGTCTTTGCGGGTTGCGGCGATGGTGGACATCATGGCGTCGGTGACGCGGTCGTTACATTTCGACCAGGCATCGACAACCTTGTTGTACTTTTCGCCCTGCGTGATGAGACCGTCCAGATACTGCTGTTCGAACTCTTTCACCTGATCCTGAACTTCGCCCACGATGTCCCACTTGTTATCCGGGATCACCATGTCGTTCTTGCCGAAGGAGATACCGGCGCGGAACGCTTCGCGGAAGCCGAGACCCATGATCTTGTCCGAGAAGATCACCGCCTCTTTCTGGCCGCAGTAGCGGTAGACGGTATCAATCACGTGCTGCACGTCTTTCTTGCGCAGCAGGCGGTTCACAAGCTCAAACGGCGCTTTCGCGTTCAGCGGCAGCAGCGCGCCAAGGCGCAGACGGCCCGGCGTGGTTTCGAAGCGCTGCATAACCTCATTGCCGTCTTCATCAATCTGCTTGAGACGGGCATTGATCTTGGCATGCAGATGAACCTCGCCTGCGGCAAGGGCGTGCTCGACCTCATCGACATTGGCGAAGGACATGCCCTCACCCTTCATGCCTTCGCGCATCATGGTCGTGTAGTAGAGACCAAGGATCATGTCCTGCGACGGAACAATGATCGGCGCGCCGTTGGCGGGCGACAGAACGTTGTTCGTGGACATCATCAGAACGCGGGCTTCCAGCTGGGCCTCAAGGCTCAGCGGGACGTGCACGGCCATCTGGTCGCCGTCGAAGTCGGCATTGAAGGCCGAACAAACCAGCGGGTGAAGCTGTATCGCCTTGCCTTCGATCAGGATCGGCTCAAACGCCTGAATACCCAGACGGTGCAGCGTCGGCGCACGGTTCAGCAGAACCGGATGCTCACGAATAACCTCGTCCAGAATATCCCAGACTTCGGGACGCTCTTTCTCGACCAGCTTCTTGGCCTGCTTGACGGTCGACGAATACCCCTTCGCCTCAAGCCGCGAATAGATGAACGGCTTGAACAGTTCCAAGGCCATCTTCTTCGGCAACCCGCACTGATGAAGCTTCAGTTCCGGCCCGGTCACGATGACCGAACGGCCCGAGAAGTCCACGCGCTTACCCAGCAGGTTCTGGCGGAAGCGGCCCTGCTTGCCTTTCAGCATGTCCGACAGCGATTTCAGCGGGCGGCGGTTATTGCCCGTGATAACGCGGCCGCGACGGCCGTTGTCGAACAGCGCATCAACCGATTCCTGCAGCATCCGCTTTTCGTTGCGGACAATGATGTCGGGCGCACGCAGCTCGATCAGGCGCTTCAGACGGTTGTTCCGGTTGATCACGCGTCGATACAGGTCGTTCAGGTCCGAGGTCGCGAAACGCCCGCCATCCAGCGGAACCAGCGGACGCAGTTCCGGCGGGATGACCGGAATGACGGTCATGACCATCCATTCCGGGCGGTTGCCGGATTCCAGGAAGCTTTCTACGATCTTCAGACGCTTGATGATCTTCTTCGGCTTCAGCTCGCCCGTGGCTTCTTTCAGCTCTTCACGAAGTTGTTCTGCCGTCGCATCCAGGTCGATATTGGCCAGCATGGTGCGGATCGCCTCGGCGCCGATATCGGCGGTGAAGGCGTCGGCACCGAACTGGTCCTGTGCGTCCATGAACTCTTCTTCGGTCATCAGCTGACCATAGGTCAGATCGGTCAGTCCGGGTTCAATGACGACATAGTTCTCGAAATACAGGATCCGCTCCAGATCGCGCAGCGTCATATCCAGCATCAGGCCGATGCGGGACGGCAGCGACTTGAGGAACCAGATATGGGCAACGGGTGCGGCCAGCTCGATATGGCCCATACGCTCACGGCGGACCTTTTGCAGCGTGACCTCGACCCCGCATTTTTCGCAGACAAGGCCGCGATACTTCATGCGCTTATATTTGCCGCAGAGGCATTCATAATCCTTGATCGGGCCAAAGATACGCGCACAGAACAGGCCGTCACGTTCCGGCTTGAACGTGCGGTAGTTGATGGTTTCAGGTTTCTTCACCTCGCCATAGGACCACGCGAGGATTTCCTCGGGTGATGCCAGCGAGATCTTGATTTCGTCGAACTGCCGCGGCTGGGCCAGCGGGTTCAGCGGGTTGTTGGCGATTTCCTGGTTCATTTTCAATTCCTAATGAGTGGCGCGAGGGAGGGGCAGTTCCGGACCCCGTAGGGTGCGCTTCGGCGCACCACCACGGGATGATCCGTCACTCTTCCTCCTCCGCATCCAGGAGTTCCATGTTGAGGCCCAGACCCCGGACCTCTTTGACAAGAACGTTGAACGATTCCGGCACGCCGGCCTCGAAATTGTCCTCGCCCTTGACGATGCTTTCATAGACCTTGGTCCGGCCTGCCACGTCATCCGACTTCACCGTCAGCATTTCCTGCAGGGTGTAGGCGGCGCCGTAAGCCTCAAGGGCCCAGACCTCCATCTCACCCAGACGCTGACCACCGAACTGCGCCTTACCACCCAGCGGCTGCTGGGTAACGAGCGAGTACGGACCGGTCGAACGCGCGTGCATCTTGTCGTCGACCAGGTGGTGAAGCTTCAGGTAATATTTCACACCGACCGTGACGGGACGTGCGAAAGGCTCACCCGTGCGGCCGTCAAACACGATGGACTGACCCGACGTGTCAAAACCGGCACGCAGCAGCGCATCGTCGACGTCGCCTTCCTTGGCACCGTCAAAGACCGGAGTCGCGATCGGGACACCGGTGCGCACGGCCTCGGCATGCTCGATCAGTTGCTCATCCGCCATGCCGTCGAAGGTTTCGGCGTACATTTCATCGCCATAACCGTTCTTCATGGCCTCGCGGATGCCGGACATATCGCCGGAACCGTGACGGAAGGCTTCCAGTGCCTCATCGATCTTGATCCCCAGACCGCGCGCGGCCCAGCCCATATGGGTTTCCAGAATCTGACCGACATTCATACGCGAAGGCACGCCAAGCGGGTTCAGCACAATGTCGACCGCAGTCCCGTCAGCAAGGAACGGCATGTCTTCGATCGGAACGACCTTGGACACAACACCCTTGTTGCCGTGACGACCAGCCATCTTGTCGCCGGCCTGAAGCTTGCGCTTCACGGCAACAAAGACCTTGACCATCTTCATCACGCCCGGAGGCAGGTCGTCGCCCTGACGGACCTTTTCGACCTTGTCGTCGAAACGGTTGTCGAGCGCTTTCTTCTGCGCGTTGAACTGATCGTGCAGCGCCTCGACTTCCTTTGCGGTGTCTTCGTCGCCAATGGCAAGCTGCCACCACAACCCGCGCGAGATCGAGCCGAGCAACTCGTCATCGACGGTGCTGTTCGACTTGACGCCCTTCGGACCCTTCACGGCGGTCTTGCCCGAGATCAGCGTTTTCAGGCGCGCATAGATGTTACGCTCCAGAATCGCCAGCTCGTCATCGCGGTCGCGCGACAGGCGTTCGACTTCTTCACGTTCGATCTGCAGCGCACGCTCGTCCTTGTCGACGCCGTGACGGTTGAAGACGCGGACTTCGACGATGGTCCCGTAAGCACCGGGCGGCAGACGCAGCGAGGTGTCGCGCACATCGGACGCCTTTTCACCGAAGATGGCGCGAAGAAGCTTTTCTTCCGGCGTCATCGGGCTTTCGCCCTTCGGCGTGATCTTACCGACAAGAATGTCACCCGGCCCGACTTCGGCACCGATATAGACGATGCCAGCCTCGTCGAGGTTGCGCAGCGCCTCTTCGCCGACGTTCGGGATGTCGCGGGTGATTTCTTCCGGACCCAACTTGGTATCACGGGCCGCGACTTCGTATTCGTCGATATGGATCGAGGTATAGACGTCGTCGCGGTGGATCCGCTCGGAAATCAGGACCGAGTCCTCATAGTTGTAACCGTTCCACGGCATGAACGCGACGATCACGTTCCGACCGATGGCCAGTTCCCCCTGATCGGTCGAGGGACCGTCAGCGATGACCTGACCGTTCACGACCTTCTCACCCACTTTCACCAGCGGACGCTGGTTGATGGTCGAGGACTGGTTGGACCGCTTGAACTTGCGCAGACGATAGATGTCCACGCCGGCATCGCCGGCCCCAAGGTTCTCAGTCGCGCGGACAACAATACGCTGCGCATCGACCTGGTCGATGATACCGCCGCGACGGGCCATGATCGCTGCGCCGGAATCGCGGGCAACGGTCGCTTCCATTCCGGTACCGACAAACGGCGCTTCGGCCCGCAGAAGCGGAACTGCCTGGCGCTGCATGTTGGCACCCATCAGGGCGCGGTTGGCGTCATCGTTTTCAAGGAACGGGATCAGTGCTGCGGCAACCGAAACCAACTGCTTGGGCGACACGTCGATCAGATCGACGGCGTCGACCGGGTTCAGCATGAAGTCACCCGCCTGACGGGTGCTGACCAGCTCATTGATGAACTTGCCGTCATCGTCGAGTTGCGCGTTGGCCTGCGCCACGGTGTGACGCATTTCCTCGGTCGCGGACATATAGACCACGTCGTCGGTGACCTTGCCCTCGACAACCTTGCGGTAGGGGGTTTCGATGAAGCCGTATTTGTTGACGCGCGCGAAGGTCGCGAGGCTGTTGATCAGACCGATGTTCTGACCTTCCGGCGTCTCGATCGGGCACATCCGGCCGTAATGGGTCGGGTGCACGTCGCGGACTTCAAAGCCCGCACGCTCGCGGGTCAGACCGCCCGGCCCAAGCGCCGAGAGACGGCGCTTATGCGTGACTTCCGACAGCGGGTTCGTCTGGTCCATGAACTGCGACAGCTGCGAAGAGCCGAAGAATTCCCGCACTGCGGCCGCCGCCGGCTTGGCGTTGATCAGATCCTGCGGCATGACCGTATCAATCTCGGTCTGGGACATCCGCTCACGGATCGCGCGCTCCATGCGCAGCAGGCCGACGCGATACTGGTTCTCCATCAATTCGCCGACCGAACGGACGCGGCGGTTGCCAAGGTGGTCGATATCGTCGATCTCACCCTTGCCGTCACGCAGTTCAACGAGACCGCGGACACAGGCCACGATATCTTCCGGGCGCAACGTACGCTGCGTATCCGGCGCATCAAGGTCAAGACGCATGTTCATCTTGACCCGGCCAACGGCGGACAGATCATAACGCTCTGCATCGAAGAACAAGCTATCGAACATGGCCGAGGCCGCTTCAACGGTCGGCGGCTCACCCGGGCGCATGACGCGGTAGATGTCCATCAACGCGCCTTCGCGGTTCATGTTCTTGTCCGACGCCATCGTGTTGCGGATATAGGCGCCGACATTGACGTTATCGATGTCCAGCACCGGCAGGTCGGTGATGTCATTGTCCAGCAGCGACTTCAGCAAGCCACCCGACAGCTCGCCGTCCTTGTCGTATTCAGCCGTGATCTCGTCACCGGCTTCGGCATAGATCAGACCGGTTTCATCGTTGACGATGTCTTTCGCGATGAAGCGGCCCACGATCTGATCGAACGGAACCAGAAGGTCGATATCCTTGCCGCCGTCGAGCAGTTGCTTGACCTGACGCGGGGTAACCTTGTCGCCTGCCTTGGTGATGACTTCACCAGTCGCTGCATTCACCAGATCGAATGCCGGACGCGAGCCGCGCATACGCTCGGGGAAGAAGCGCGTGACCCAGCCGCCTTCTGCGCCCTTCTTGCCTTTTTCCAGCTTGAAGCCGACGGTATCATAGAATGCATCCATGATGCCTTCCTGATCCATGCCAAGCGCATAAAGCAGCGTTGTCACCGGCAGCTTCCTGCGGCGGTCGATACGCGCGAATACCAGATCCTTGGCGTCGAATTCGAAGTCCAGCCAGGAGCCGCGGTAAGGAATGATGCGGCAGGCGAACAGCAGCTTGCCAGAGCTGTGCGTCTTTCCGCGATCATGGTCGAAGAACACGCCGGGAGAGCGGTGCATCTGGGACACGACAACACGCTCGGTCCCGTTCACGATGAACGTACCGTTCTGCGTCATCAGGGGCATATCGCCCATGAAAACGTCCTGTTCCTTGATGTCCTTGACCGATTTCGCGCCGGTGTTTTCATCGACATCAAACACGATCAGCCGCAGCGTCACCTTCAGCGGCGCAGCGTAGGTCATGTCGCGCTGCTGACACTCCTCAACGTCGTATTTCGGCTTTTCCAGCTCGTATTTCACGAATTCCAGCGTCGCGGTCTCGTTGAAATCCTTGATCGGGAAGACCGACTGGAAAACGCCCTGAATACCCTCTCCATCGGAATGGGTATCGCTGTCGCCCGAGTTCAGGAACAGGTCGTAAGAGGATTTCTGAACCTCGATGAGGTTCGGCATTTCGAGAACTTCGCGGATATTACCGTAGCCGCGCCGGATGCGCTTCTGGCCGACATATGACTGCGCCATGGGGTTTTGCACCTTTCGTCTTGACGCGCGCGCACCGTCGGGGCCCGGAGCGTGCGGCCTGCGAATGTCAGGGGTTCTGGTTCAATACCTGCCGCACGTCCCACCGCGCGGCTCCCGAACCTGAACATGCCCTGAAGGAAGCTGATGCCATGTAGGCATCCGATCAGCGTCCTTCAAGACAGGTTCGGCAGGGACCGGGAAATCCCGGACCCTGCCCATGTCTTCATCCGAAAACCGGATTACTTCAGCTCTACCTTGGCGCCAGCCGCTTCGAGCTTCTTCTTCATCTCTTCGGCTTCGTCCTTGGCAGCGCCTTCTTTGACTTTGCCGCCAGCTTCGACGAGGTCTTTGGCTTCTTTCAGGCCCAGACCGGTGATGCCGCGAACTTCTTTGATCACGTTGATCTTGTTCGCACCGGCTTCGACGAGAACGACGTCGAATTCGGTTTTCTCTTCAGCGGCTTCGCCTGCACCAGCAGCCGGGCCAGCCATCATCACAGCGCCGCCAGCAGCGGGCTCGATGCCATATTCATCCTTCAGGATGGTTTTCAGTTCCTGGGCTTCCAGCAGGGTCAGGCCCACGATTTCTTCGGCGAGTTTTTTCAGATCAGCCATTTTTCCGTTCTTTCCAAGTTTGTGTTCCAACGTCGGATTTCGTCCACACGTCGGGAAGATGTTGCATCAGGCAGCTTCGCGCTCTTCGAGCGTCGAAAGAATGCCCGCGATGTTCGAAGCAGGTGCGCCAATCGCACCGGCGATGTTCGAAGCAGGCGCGCCAATGCAGCCAGCGATCGAAGCAATAAGCTCTTCACGCGACGGCATCGCAGCGACGGCTTTCACACCGGCCGGATCAAGCGCCGTGTCACCCATGGCACCGCCGAGGATCACGAATTTCTCGTTATCCTTGGCGTATTTATCGGCGACCTTGGCCGCAGCCACAGGGTCCTCCGAATAGGACAGCACGGTCATGCCTGTCAGATATTCGCCGATGCTTTCGCAGGGCTTACCTTCCAGGGCGATCTTGGCGAGCCTGTTCTTGGCAACGCGAACGAACCCGCCTTCTTCACGCATACGCGCGCGCAGGTCCTGCATCTGTGCAACCGTCATCCCTTCGTAGTGGGCAACCACCACGACGCCAGAGCTTTCAAAGATCTGGCCGAGTTCTTCGACCACCTGTTCTTTTTGTGCTCTATCCACGGTTAACTCCAAGTTTGGGGATTCCTCCCCGGCTCTCACTTTCCCTTGGCCCGGATGGGCCTCGGGTCGGGTCCGTGACGGTCCCAAGATCACCCGAACGAAGTTCGGAAAATGTTCTTGATCCCATCTCAGGAAGGAAATTAAGGGGTTTCCCCCACCCTCCGTCTCGGACAGGACAGGGCGGAATGCTCCGCCCCGCCATCCGGCGGGTTTCCCCGCCGAAACTCAATTACTGCGCGGCAACAGCGTCAGAAACGTCGATCGTGACACCCGGCCCCATGGTCGAGCTGATCGAGACTTTCTTGACATAGGTGCCTTTGGCGCCCGTCGGCTTCGCACGGTTCACAGCCTCGACAAAGGCGCGGACGTTCTGTGCGATCTTGTCGGCGTCGAAGCTGACCTTGCCGATGCCTGCATGGACAACACCAGCTTTCTCGGCCTTGAACTGAACCTCACCACCTTTGGCGGCGGCCACGGCTTGCGCGACATCCATGGTCACGGTGCCGACTTTTGGGTTCGGCATCAGGTTGCGCGGGCCCAGGACCTTACCCAGACGACCGACCAGCGGCATCATGTCAGGGGTGGCGATGACGCGATCGAAGTCGATCTTGCCGCCCTGAATCGATTCCACCAGATCTTCGGCCCCGACGATTTCCGCACCGGCTTCCTTGGCTTCGTCAGCCTTGGGACCACGGGCGAAAACGGCGACGCGGACGTCCTTACCGGTGCCGGCAGGAAGCTGGACCACACCACGGACCATCTGGTCGGCATGGCGCGGGTCAACACCCAGGTTCATCGCGATCTCGACGCTTTCATCGAATTTGGCCGAGGCATTATCCTTGACCAGCTTCACAGCCTCATCGACCGAGATGTTCGACTTGCCTTCGAAGGCAGCGCGGGCGGCGGCTTTTTTCTTTGCAATCTTTGCCATGACTTAGCCCTTCACCTCGATGCCGATCGAACGTGCGGAACCGGCAATGATTTTCATCGCTTCCTCAACGCTGTTCGCGGACAGGTCCTTCATCTTCACTTCGGCGATTTCACGCACCTGCTTGGTGGTGACCGAACCGGCATTTGCACGGCCGGGCTTTTCCGAGCCTTTGGCGCGGTTACGCTTGCCGACCGGCTTCAGGCCGGCGGCCTGCTTCAGCAGGAAGGACGCGGGCGGAGTCTTGGTTTCAAAAGTGAACGACTTGTCCTGATAGTAGGTGATGACCACCGGGACGGGCGAACCCTTCTGCATTTCCTGCGTCTTGGCGTTGAACGCCTTGCAGAATTCCATGATATTGATGCCGCGCTGACCCAGGGCCGGACCGACGGGCGGGGACGGGTTTGCTTCACCCGCTTTGATTTGCAGCTTCAGCTGCCCGACAACTTTCTTGGCCATCTGGCCTCTCCTTCTTCATCACGCCCCGCTTGGGGCCGACATAGCGGTACGGCTCACGCCTCCCGCAACCAATCACGCGGTCTTGGCGACCTGCGTGAATTCCAGTTCGACCGGCGTCGGACGGCCAAAGATCGAGACCGTCACCTTGATGCGGGCAGCCGCATCGTCGACTTCTTCCACAGTGCCCGAGAAGCCCTCAAACGGGCCGTCGGTCACATTCACCGTTTCACCCACGTCAAAGCGGATGAGATTGCGCGGCGCGGCCTCTGCCCCGCCCTCACCGGTGCGATGCAGGATCAGATTGACCTCTTCATCGCGCATCGGCATCGGCTTGCCCTGCGCACCAAGAAAACCCGTCACCCGGTTGATCGAGTTCACCAGATGATAGGTGCGGTCATTCATGTCCATGTGCACAAGCACGTAGCCGGGCATGAAACGCCGTTCGGACGTCACTTTCTTGCCGCGGCGAATTTCGATCACTTCTTCGGTCGGGACCAGAACGTCATCAATCTGATCTTCCAGTTCCTTTTCCGTAACCGACTGCCGAATCGCCTCGGCGACTTTCTTCTCAAAGTTCGACAGGACGCTGACCGAATACCAACGCTTTGCCATGTTCCGATCGACCCCTGTTTCTTCTTCGTTGTCTGGACGGCAGGCCGTCCGGTTCAATTCTGTTCGGCCCGAAAAATGAAACCGGCGCGCAACGAATCGTGCACGCCGACTTTCGGGCAGGTCGGGCGGACATACAGCCGCCTGCAACCAATTGCAACCCTGACCACACCGGATATCGGTAAATCAGACAGCACTAAATAACGAATTGTCGCCAATCGTTCAGCGAGCCGTTGTCACCTTTAGCTGACAGCCCCAAGCAAAGCCGCCATGCCCGTGCGAATCACAAGATCGACGAGGAAGAAAAAAATCGCAGCCAGCGTCGCCATGATGAGAACCATGATCGTCGTCGTCACCACCTCGCGGCGGGTCGGCCATGTGATCTTGGCGGCTTCGGCGCGCACCTGTGACAGAAACTGAACGGGGTTGGCCATGAGAATCCTCGTGTTGCAGCGGTCCAGATAAACCGGAGCCGTGATATTTTCAAGCGGGCAAGTCAGCCGGGTCTTCACCAGCAGGCCAAAGCAGGGTTGCGCCCGGTATCCGGGACAGGCGGGCGACATCCTTGGCGTAGAATTCCCGGCTGCGTTCGTAGGTTTCCGGTGGAAACAGCCTCATGCCCGGATCGCCGGGCAGCTTTGGATACATGTCCCGCGCACGCTTAAGCAACTCGACAAATGGCTCATCCACGTCGTCCATCACCCACTCAATGAACTGATCGTACGCAGCCTGCGAATATCCGGCATTGTGCCTTTCTGCTGGTGGAACAAGGGCCGCCAGTTCAGGGCCGAACAACATCGTCATGACCTCTGGTCGCAGTTGCGCGTAATCCTCATAGCGCCAGCAGATGACGCGACTCACGCCCTCACAGTCGCGCAGCCGTTCCACGAGATCGGCCCATGAGAGCGCCGCAACGTCATAGCCGACGGTGTAATCCTCTATGTCCTGCGCCACGCCTTCGCGCAAAACCTGACCATAGGCAGAGGTCACGAACTCTGCCGGGTCACGAATCGACAGGAACAGCTCAATCTCGGGGTTGCCCAACAGCTCTCTCAGAAGGCCGATATTTACCGCCGCATCAGGATAAAGCTGATTATTGCCTCCGAATATACGGCGACGATGGATCCCCCCGATGATATTCTCTTCCGAGATGACGTGATTGTCGTGCCTGCGCAGCCAACGCCCAAACCTTGTTTTCGCACGAGCGCGCGCTTCAGTATCATCCGTGAACAATGCACGATGCAATGAAACCCAATCGCCGCGCAAACCCTTCGGTCCGACAACGGCCATGCGGGATTCTGCGAATCGCGCACGCATGCGGCGGAATGCCTGCTGCATCTCTGTCGTTGCGGTCTTATGAGCGCCGATGTGAACGCGAATGGTCATGAGCGGGCTTTTCGCGATACGGTCACGCGTAAGGGCGCATATTGCACCGGCGACTGGCAGGGGCAGAGGGACTCGAACCCACGACCCTCGGTTTTGGAGACCGATGCTCTACCAACTGAGCTATACCCCTAAGCCGCGCGCCTGATTAGTGCGGAACGACGCGCGGCGCAAGAGGGTAGCGTTGCAATCTGCCAATCATCCCGCGCAGGGATCGTAGAACGGCATCCTGCCCCACCGGCGTTCAGCAATATCTGCCCGCGCGTTATTCAGCGACGGCTGCAGCACTGTCATCCGCGACCAGAAAGCCACCCGATTGCCGCGCCCAGAGACGTGCATAGATGCCGTCCTGCGCCAGCAATTCGGTATGTGTCCCCTGCTCGACAATTCGGCCCTGATCCATGACCACCAGCCTGTCCATCGCGGCGATGGTCGACAGACGATGCGCGATGGCAATCACGGTCTTGCCTTCCATCAGAACATCAAGTCTCGACTGGATCGCTGCCTCTGCCTCACTGTCCAGAGCCGAGGTCGCCTCGTCCAGAACAAGGATGGGCGCGTCTTTCAGCGCGACACGCGCGATGGCGATACGCTGGCGCTGACCACCTGACAGCTTTACGCCCCGCTCACCCACATGCGCATCCAGCCCGTGACGCCCCTTGCTGTCGGACAATGCGGGAATGAATTCCTGCGCTTCTGCCATGCGGGCGGCCTCGACAATCTCGGCCTCGCTCGCATCCGGACGACCATAGGCGATATTTTCCCGTACTGAACGGTGAAGCAAACTGCTGTCCTGCGTCACAACCCCAATCGCCTTGCGCAGGCTTTCCTGCGTCACCATAGCGACATTCTGCCCGTCAATCGTGATCGTCCCGCTTTCCAGATCATGAAAGCGCAGAAGAAGGTTGATCAGCGTGGACTTCCCCGCGCCAGAGCGGCCGATCAGGCCAACCCGCTCTCCCGGGGCGATGCGCAGGGTCAGATCGTCCAGCACCGCAAGCGGTCTGTCGGTTTCATCGGCGCCATATCGGAAGGTCACGGACTCGAACGCGACTGCGCCCGGTCCCGGTGCTAGGGGTACTGCATCTGACCTGTCCTGAACCGCACGCGGCAGCGCCAGCGACGATATCCCGTCGCGCACCGTCCCGACGTTTTCAAACAACGCCGCAAATTCCCACATGATCCAGTGAGACATATTGTTCAAGCGTAGAGCCAGCGGAATGGCCACTGCAACTGCGCCAACATTGATATGGCCGCCGGTCCAAAGCGAAAGCCCCAGTGCAGTGACACCAGCCACCAGCAGCACGTTTATTGTCGTCAGTGCGATGTCCTGCGTCGCCGCAAGACGCATCTGCCGATAAACGGTCTGAAGGAAGCCGTCCATTCCGGTCCGCATCCACGCCTCTTCGCGGTCCGAATGCGAGAAAAGCTTGACGGTCGCGATATTGGTGTAGCTGTCCACAACCTGCCCCGTCATCGTGCTGCGCGCGTCTGCCTGCTGCTGCGCGATCTTTCCAAGACGCGGAACCACATACCAAAGCAACATGCCATAAGCCGTGCCCCACAGCACAAAGGGCAGCCCCAGCCGCCAGTCCTGACTGGCCGCCAGCACGATGGCACCCATGAAATAGACCAGAACATAAACGGCGACATCCATAATCTTCATCGCCACTTCGCGCACGGCGAGTGCGGTCTGCATCAGCCGCTGCGCAATCCGGCCTGCGAACTCATCCTGAAAATAGCCGACCGATTGGCGAAGCAGATAGCGATGCGCCTGCCAGCGGATACGCTGCGGAAAGTTCCCCAGCAACGTCTGATGCATGATCATGCTGGCCAACGCATTGGACAAAGGCAGCACCACCAGCAAAAGCAGCCCCATCGCGGCAAGCCGGCGGCCTTCGACAGCCCAGAACTGATCCCGCGGCGTGTCTGACAACCGGTTAACCAGATCACCCAGATAGCCGAACAGAGCCACCTCGATCACCGCGATCAAAGCCGAGCCGAGCGATAGCAGCAGCAGCCAGGGCAATGCGCCATGGGCGTAGTGAAACAGGAACCCCCAGAACGTGCGGGGCGGCATCTTGGGCCGATCCGAAGGATACGGATCGAGCCTGCTTTCAAACCAGCGAAACATTGATCTTACCTCAAACCCGCCCGCAATCCTGCGGCTGGAGTTTGTGCGGTGCCGCAGTGGAGGGCGCGAGTCAAGCCTTGGCCGCAATCATGACCGCAGACAGGTTGATCTTTGCTACTCGCCGGAACGCCTTTTCGAGCGATGCGTTGGCCATGCGAACCATCCCAGCCACATCGGCGGATGACCAACATTCTGGAAAGGAGGCCCAATATGGCCATCAAAAACCTCAAGGATCTGTATCTCGACCAGCTTCGCGACCTCTATTCCGCCTGCAAGCAGTCGCAACCGATCGTGACCGAAATGGGCCGCGCATCAAAATCGGAAGAACTTTCAAAGGCGCTGATCGCAGGCAATCAGGGCATTGCCGATGGGATGGAGGTGCTGAGCGCGCTTTGCAACGAGCATGGCGTCGACCCGACGGGCGAGCATTGCAAAGGCATGGAGGGCTTGGTGACAGAGGCCCGCAAACACGCGCTTGAAACCGAATATGCCGATGAAGACGCTCAGGATGCGGCAGTCATCACGCAGTATCAGCGCATGGCGCATTACGCGATTGCTGGCTATGGCTGCGTCAGAACCTTTGCGAACCGTCTGGGACTGGACGGCGATGCGGCCAAGCTGCAGGAATGTCTGGACAACACCTGGGACGGTGACCGCCAGATGACCAAGATCGCAGAAGGCGGGGTTAACAAGGCTGCCGTCTGAGGGATTTCGTAAGACAGGATCAGGCCGCGGCATATTCGCCGCGGCCTTTTCCATTGGCAGATCACAGATGACGCGTCTCTGGCGCCGGGTTCCACCAGTTGTCATTGGCCCCATCGGCCCAGAAGATCGGCGCGTTTATCAGTTCTTCCTCGGTCGCGTCATCCAGTGCTGCGACGCAGACCTGAACGAAACGGCCGCCCATTTCCTCTATATCGCCCTCCGTCCAAAGCCGTATTCCGCAGCGAGAGCAGAACCAGTTATGGATGTCATTCGTTTCCGATCCAGCGGAAGCAGGCGTCTCGGCCAGCAATTCCTTCCCCGACGTGATGCGGAAACCGTCGGGATCGGGCAGCCGCATTTCCCAATATCGCATCTTCCGGCAAAAGCGGCAGTTGCAGCGCATGGTTCCATCCGCCAGATCTCCGTCAGCCTCAAAGGCGACCCCACCGCAGAAGCAGCTTCCATGATAGGTTTTCATAATGCCTCCTCCTTGTAGAAGACGGCCTCATAATATCGGCGGGCGACGTCCAAGTGTGAAACTGCCAGTCCAATATGATCAATCAAGCGAAACACTCCTGCGTTGTGCGAACCCCTGTGATAGTGGGTCATAAATACTGACAATAGATGTCAGCATGATCGCAAGGGCGCGGTTTTTCCGCGCTATCCGACCGGTGACAGCGACAACCGGACTAGAACCGATATCCGAACAGCGCAATGTCGCGCGCCGTCGCCTCGCCGATGAGCGCTACGGTTTCATCGCTATAATATTCCCGATAATCGCGAAGCCGTTTACTCTCATTCATTCGAGGCAGCGATACTGAGAAACCCAGCTTCCGCTCTAGCGGGGCAAGGTCTTGATCAAGATGCTCCAGCCGGATGAAAAGATCACAGCACATCACGCCCCCACTGGTGGTCACATAGCTTTCCGACTGGCCACGGCGAAACGTCCCGAGAACAGAAGGCGACCTCAGAAATTCTGCGAACGACGATCGCCCCGCAAGTGCAACATGCGGATGGGCAAATGTCTGCTCCCGCAGCCAGTGATAATAGCTGACGGCACGGTCCCACGGATTTCGAACCAGCGTAAAGACGAACAGATCCACAGCCTCGTCAGGTGCCAGAACACCTTCCAGATCAGCGACGGTTGAATGCTTCCACAACCGACCCCGAGCAGCCGCGCGCGACAGTTTATGACGACGTTTCAATGCTTTGGGCGTATCGCCCAGCATAAGATCATCTTTCATCGCATGCGCTTCGAGGGCAAGCGCCATGGAGGTCCCGCCGGTCTTGGGAATGTGGATGAAAAGATACCCGCGTCCTCGCGACAAGATCATTTGCGCCCCGTTGGATCGGCTAATTTGAAGATCAAAGCCGTGGCGCCGGAAAGTGACAAGGAGCCACACCGAAAAGCCCGCCGCTTTGGCTGGACAGCTTGGACCACTCGCTGGAACTGGCCATTCCGGTCACATCACGCCCTCCGGAATCGGTAGGTTCATGTGTTTAATGTCAGAAAGGAACCCTTCCATATCAAGTGCGTCGCCTTGTTCTCGCTGTGCAGCATAGTCGACAAGGTCCCCTTGCAAAAAGCCTTCCCCTTCGCCGAGCATTTCGGCCAGCCGTCGATTACGCTTGGTGAGTTCAGGCAAAAGCGCGTGCAGGGACTCCGGCAGCGGCATTTGTCTCGATCTGACCCAACGCGGACCATTCTGGTGCAAGGTTTTGTACAGGCCGACGTAGAATTCGCGTCTGTCGGCGGCATCCGCAATGGTCAGGTTTATTTTGCGCATATACTCCATCGCTTCTGGAGACAGGGATTCATTGCGCGGCACAGAAGGCAGTGACAGGTTGGCAAGTGATGGTGGTTGAGGCAGCAAGGAGAACAGCCGTCCGGCCAGATCGCCACGCTCAGCCTGATAGTCGAAAACATTAACTTTAAATCCGCCATCTTTCCAAAGCGCAATGCGCTCTTCATACCACAGAGCCCCTTCCCTAACCTTATGAAGGACGAATCTATTGTATTCGTTCAGCCCGCCCCATTTCAGATGCTCGAAATAGAGCGACTGTACCAGATCCACCTGATTGCGCAAAAATATAGCAAGCGATACTTCGTGATCAGCCAGAGCTTCGCGAAGTCGGCGGATCGCCCCAGCCTCGACACCCAAGTCAAAATGCTCCGACGAAAGAAGAGCCGCCTGATGAGGCGAAGACGCAAGTTCATCCGACAGAGCCTGAAGGATTTCTCGTCCCGTTTCGTCCGAGAGCTTTTGACCTGCGAACCCAAATCCAGCAGCTCGTGCAATATCGTAATGGTGCTCCGACACAATGCCTGTCGAGGGCACCAGCACGCCTTCCTCAGACAGCTTGAGGCGATTGCGCAATATGACCGACTGCAAATAGGTAGATCCAGTCTTTAGGCTACCCGCGTGCACGATCACATGCATCATTAACTCCCTTTTCCTTTTTCAACTCCAATGACATTCGCGGCTCATCGAAGTCAATGAACACTCCCGTCTTTCAAAGGGGTCATCGTTATCCGCTGATGCTGATATCAGCAACCAAGAAGGGCCTTCATCCGCGCGAAGTAAAGAAGCGGTCTGCGACGTGATGCATGAAAGCCCGCCCCTTTCGGGACGGGCTTTCTGTTGTCTCTGGCACGGTGCGCTAAAGCGCACCGCCACGGGATCACATCACTCGATGATCTTCGACACCACGCCAGCACCGACGGTGCGGCCGCCTTCGCGGATGGCGAAGCGCAGTTTCTCTTCCATCGCGATGGGCGCGATCAGCTCGACCTCGAACTTCAGGTTGTCGCCCGGCATCACCATTTCCGTGCCTTCCGGCAGCTTCACCGTCCCGGTCACGTCCGTCGTGCGGAAGTAGAACTGCGGGCGATAGTTGCCGAAGAACGGGGTGTGGCGGCCGCCTTCTTCCTTGGTCAGGATATAAGCTTCTGCTTCGAACTTCGTGTGCGGGGTCACGGAACCCGGCTTGGCCAGAACCTGACCACGCTCAACACCGTCACGCTCGATACCGCGCAGCAGAGCGCCGATATTGTCCCCAGCTTCACCGCGATCCAGCAGCTTGCGGAACATTTCCACACCGGTGCAGGTGGTTTTCTTGGTGTCGCGGATGCCCACGATTTCCAGTTCGTCGCCGACATTGACAGCGCCACGCTCGACCCGGCCGGTCACAACCGTACCACGGCCCGAGATCGAGAACACGTCTTCGATCGGCATCAGGAACGGCTGGTCCACGGCGCGCTCGGGCGTCGGGATATAGCTGTCCACGGCCTCCAGCAGCGCGCGGATCGATTTTTCACCGATTTCCTCGTCGCGGCCTTCCAGAGCGGCCAGAGCCGAGCCTTTGACGATCGGAATATCGTCGCCCGGGTAGTCGTAGGAGGACAGCAGTTCGCGGACTTCCATCTCGACCAGTTCCAGCAGTTCCTCGTCATCCACCTGGTCGACCTTGTTCAGGTAGACGACCATGTAGGGAATGCCGACCTGACGGCCCAGCAGGATGTGTTCGCGGGTCTGCGGCATCGGGCCGTCAGCGGCGTTCACAACCAGGATCGCGCCGTCCATCTGCGCGGCACCGGTGATCATGTTCTTGACGTAGTCGGCGTGGCCGGGGCAGTCGACATGGGCATAGTGACGGGTGTCGGTCTCATACTCGACGTGAGCGGTCGAGATGGTGATCCCGCGCGCCTTCTCTTCCGGCGCACCGTCGATCTGGTCATAGGCCTGGAAGTCACCGAAATACTTGGTGATCGCAGCCGTCAGAGTCGTCTTGCCGTGGTCAACGTGGCCAATCGTCCCGATGTTAACGTGCGGCTTGTTCCGTTCAAACTTTGCTTTTGCCATGAAGGCCTCCTTGATCGGGGCAATCGCCGGACCGGTCCCCGTATTTCTATCGGTGGCGGAGATAAATTCAGAATCGGGAAAAATCAAGGGCACGCGGCGTCAGCCAACAAAACGTAACCAGGGGGAACCATCCAGAAAAATTTGCGTTAGAATTCTGATGGATGCCGCATCCTATGCGGTATTTTCTGCTGAAGGTGGAGAACAGCAATGAGTTTAATGAAATCCCTCGCCCGTGTCGCTGCCGGTGTTCTGGTCGCAAAAGGCATGAGCACGATGATGAAAAACCGCAATCAGACGCAAACTGCCTCTGGCTCGGACACGCGCTCGCGCCGCAGCGGCGGCGGGCTGCTTGACCAGATCACGCGCGGTACGCAATCGGGCTCGCAAGGCTCTGGCGGGCTAGGTGACCTGCTGGGCGGGCTGCTGGGAGGCAACACAGGCGGCACCACTGCGGGCAGCGGCCGTCGCTATGGCGGGCCGAATTCGACTGGCGCATCGGGCGGGCTTGGCGGCATTCTCGACCAACTGACCGGGGGTAGTCAGACAAGCCGCACCGGCCAGAGCGGCGGTGGTCTGGGTGATTTGCTGGGCGGGCTGCTTGGCGGCACTGCGGCGGGTTCGCTGGCCAACAAGGGATCGCAACAACAGAACGACGCGTCATTCGGCGAATTGCTGAACGACTCACTGAGCAATGGCGGTGAGCCGGAAGTTGCACCCACGCCAGAGCAGAACGCCGTCGCCGGACTGATGCTGCGCGCGATGATCCAGGCTGCCAAGGCAGACGGAAAAATCGACGATGCAGAGAAAGAGCGCCTTATGGGCGAGCTTGGCGATCTTGACGATGAAGAGCGCCAGTTCATCCGGGAACAGATGGCGGCACCCGTTGATGCGCAAGCGCTTGCCCGTGACGTGCCACAAGGCCTTGGCCCGCAGGTCTATCTGATGTCAGTTATGGCCATCGACTTCGACAGCCAGGAAGAGGCACAGTATCTGCACCAGCTTGCCCAGGCACTGAATCTGCAACCCCAGATGATCAATCAGATCCACCAAGAGGTGGGCGTGCAGAATCTTTATAGCTGACTTTGTAGCTGAATAGCTGACGATCTCGTGACCGCCGCCCGGCAATCGGGCGGCGGTTATCATTTGAGATGTTACTTTTCTGGAATAAGCTTCGATCATGCGCCTGATTCAATGTGCGCAAAGCAGAAATGGATAGACCTACGACCTGAATTCATCGCCCTTCAAGGAGGACAGAATGCGCAAGCTTATACTCGCCAGCGTGATCGCGACCCTACCCGCCATAGCCCTTGCAGATGCTGCAGAGGACGCCATCGAAGCGCGTCAAGGCTATATGAAGATGCTCGCAATCTCGATGGGCACACTTTCCGGCATGGCCAGAGGGGATATTGAATATAATGCCGAAGCCGCCACAACCGCTGGCAGTAACGTCGAAGCTCTCGGCAATTACGCCCTGCCCGGACTGTTCATCGAAGGCACGTCGCCTGACGATGGCGCAGAGACGGACGCGTTGCCCGCAATCTGGGAGAACAGCGAAGATTTCGCGACGAAATTTGCTGGCTTGCGGGAAGCGGCCGCCGGTGCAGGCGAAGCGGCAGGCGGCGGTCAGGAAGCGCTTGCTCCCCTGCTTCAGAAACTCGGCGGTGCGTGTAAGGCATGCCACGATGACTATCGCGAGGACTAAGTCATGGCGGATCGTCCAGAGGTCCGCCAGGTAAAGCTGTGGGACCCGCTTCTGCGCGGGTTTCACTGGCTTTTAGCCTTTTTTGTAACTGGGGCTTGGCTGCTGGGCAATTATGGTCCCACCAGCATGAAATGGCATTTCTGGTTTGGCTACGCCGTTACCTTTCTTCTGGCCTTCAGACTGATTTGGGGTTTTATCGGCCCGGCCCCTGCCCGCTTTTCACACTTCCTGCGCGGACCAAAAGCAGTCGGGGATTACGTGCGGCATATGTTCTTGCGAGAGCCGAGCTATTGGCCGGGACACAACCCGCTTGGCGCGCTTTCGGTGATCGCGATGCTTGCTGCCCTTGTTGCGCAAGTCCTGACCGGGATGATGTCTGAATCGGAAAATTTCGTGGATGTGGGACCGCTTGCGGGCTATGTCAGTTCCTCTACCAGTGACGCCGCCAAGGATTATCACGAGTTCGGCGCGAACCTGATCCTTATCCTTGTTCTACTTCATGTGGTCGTGATCGTTTTCTACCGCTTCTGGAAAAAAGAGGACCTCGTTGGCCCAATGGTTCACGGAAACAAGGACGTTCGCGGGAAATAGCGGCCTTGAGCCTGCCGATTGATCGAATCGGCTAATCATGCAACGCTCGGATAAGGCGGCAACCTGAAGCGTCGCCTTATCATTCCGGACGTGCATCAACACGAAAGGAGCACGCATGACGAAATTCTTTGCAGCACTCTTTGCTGCGGCATTCAGCCTGGCAGCGCTGCCAGCATTTGCCGGATGCGCAGGCAAGGCACACGACCAGACGGCGGAAACAGCCCCCGATCCGGTCATTCTGCCGCCGCAGATCAACAGCTAAGACAGACCGGTGGAGCGCCCTCAGTGGCGCAGACGGTACCTACGACGACGGGGCGGTGTCAGATCCGCCCCGTTTTACTTTCGACTATCCGCCGTCAAAAAAGATCGTCTCGGACAATCCGGAATCAGTTGAATTTGTTGTCCCGCGGGAAGCCGCGCGGTGCCATTCGGCCTGCGCTCGCGCGTTTGCCCAGCCATTCCGTCAGATCCGGCTCTGTCCGGGTGCGGCCGCCGCTTTCCTGCCAACGCAGCCCCTCGGCCAATGTCAGGCAAACCGCGTCAGACAGCCCGCCATCCTTGAATTTTTGCAGGCGAACGCCTTTGCCACGCGCCATCTCGGGCAGCTCATTCAGCGGGAAGACCAGCATCTTGCGGTTTTCGCCGACCGTCGCGACATGATCGCCAGAGACGCTTCTGCACAGCAGCGCATCGCCGTTGAGCACCTGCTTGCCGCTTTTGGTCTGAGCAAGGATATCAGGTGCATTGACGATGAAGCCGTCGCCCGCCTTGGATGCCAGCAGATATTTCACACCGTCCCGCCACGGGAACAGATCTACAATGCCCGCGTCATTCGGCAGATCAACCATCAGGCGCACAGGTTCGCCCAAGCCACGCCCACCGGGCAGGTCGTTCGTTGCCAGCGTATAGAAGCGACCGTTTGATCCGTACAGCATGAGTTTGTCGGTCGTTTCGGCGTGAAGCGCCATGAACGGGCCGTCACCATCGCGGAACTTGACCTCGGCATCCAGCGGCTGATGGCCTTTCATCGCCCTGATCCAGCCCATCCGTGACAGGATGACCGTCACCGGCTCTTTCTCGATCATGGCATCCAGATCGAGCGGTTGCACATCCACCGAGGTGGTGATTTCGGTGCGCCGCATTCCACCATCGGCGGACTTCCCGAACTGGCTGCGCACCTCGCGCAGTTCTTCGGTTATCCGGGTCCATTGCAGATCTTCGTCGGCCACCAGTGCATTCAGACCCTCTTGCTCTTCCAGAAGGCTGTCACGCTCTGCCCGAAGCTCCATCTCCTCCAGGCGGCGCAACGCGCGCAGGCGCATGTTCAGGATGGCTTCGGCCTGGACCTCTGTCAGGAAGATCTCTGTCCCTAGATCCTTCCCCCAGTTTTCGGCCAGAAGGCCAGCCTTCGGATCGTCATCATTCCGAATGATCTCAATCACCCGGTCAAGATTCAGGAAGGCGATGATATAGCCCTCCAGCACCTCCAGCCGGGCGGCGATTTTGCCAAGGCGGAAGTTGGAGCGGCGCAGCAGCACATCGCGGCGATGATCAAGGAACGCCCGCAGCACCTCCTTGAGCGAACAGACCTTCGGCACCCGCCCGTCGATCAACACGTTCATGTTCATGCCAAAGCGGATCTCCAGATCCGATGCCTTGAACAGCGCAGCCATAAGCTGTGCGGGATCGACGCTGCGGGTCTTGGGTTCCAGCACGATGCGCACATCCTCGGCGGATTCGTCGCGCACGTCGGCAAGGATCGGCATTTTCTTCGTCTGGATCAGTTCGGCAAGCCGTTCGATCAGGCGGGACTTCTGAACCTGATAGGGAATCTCGGATACGACGATCTGCCACATCCCTCGGCCCAGATCCTCTTGCGACCACCGTGCGCGAAGGCGAAGGCTTCCCCTGCCCGTGCGGTAGACTTCCCTTAATGTCTCAGCATCTTCCACAAGCACGCCGCCTGTCGGAAAATCCGGCCCCTGCACGAAATTCAGCAAAGTATCGTCACGCGCATCCGGCGTCTTGATCAGATGCAGACAGGCATCGATGACCTCGTGCAGGTTATGCGGCGGAATATTCGTGGCCATGCCGACCGCGATGCCTGACGCGCCGTTACACAGAAGGTTTGGAAATGCCGCCGGCAGCACGACGGGTTCGGTCAGCGTGCCGTCGTAATTGGGCCGGAACTCAACCGAATCTTCGTTGAGACCTTGCATCAGCGCATCGCCGGGGCTGGCGAGCCGCGCCTCGGTATAGCGCGAAGCTGCCGGGCTGTCGCCGTCGATATTGCCGAAGTTCCCCTGCCCGTCGACCAGCGGGTATCGCATGGCGAAATCCTGCGCCAGACGCGCCATCGCATCATAGATCGCGCCGTCGCCATGCGGGTGATAGTTACCCATCACATCGCCGGAAATCTTGGCCGATTTCCTGAATGGGCCGTTCGGCGCCAACCGCAATTCCCGCATCGCGTAAAGGATGCGCCTGTGAACTGGTTTCAGCCCGTCACGCGCGTCAGGCAAGGCACGGTTCATGATCGTGGACAGCGCATATGTCAGATAGCGCTCTCCGATCGCGCGAGAGAGCGGTTCGGAACTTAGGTTCTCGGGTTCTTCGGGAATAAGATCGTCGGACATGCTACGGATTTATGCCGCGTCTGCCCCCCGGTCCAGCCGGAAATTGTGCAAAGCGGCAAAAGCTACCGGAACGTCCAGCTTGTCAGAAGCGTTTCGAATCCGTATCGCGAATACGGAACCGGCCATCTGGCCGGACAGGGATGGTAATGTTCAAGCTGATCTTTCTGACGCTGCTGGCGTTTGTGACAATACTTGTCGTGTTCGGCGAGGGTGACGGCAGACGGCTGGAACCTGCGGCCGAAGAGGTTGCGGCGTCACCCGAACCGACAGAACAGGTTGTTCCGTCAGAGGCAACGGACGCCGGTGTTGCAGTCGTCGACGAACCGCAGGTCGAACAGACCCCGGAGCAACAGCCAGAGTTTCCGGGACCAGAACTGCGCCCCTCGCCCGAATATCAGGGCGAAACGCCGCAAGAAAACCTGGCAGAGGCACCGACCGATACGCTTTACGTCACCGGCAATTCGGTGAACTTCCGCGCGGGCCCGAGCACTTCGAATGAAGTCGTTGGCCGTTTGTCGCGCGGTCAGATGGTCACCGCCGTCGGAGAGCGCTCGGGCGATTGGGTTCAGATTCGCGACGGCGACGGGCGGGCCGGGTATATGTCCGCACAATTCCTTTCGGCAAGTCGCCCATAGCAACCGTCCCCTTTTAGCCCCCTGGCGAAGCAGCAGGCCAGCCACAGTTCTTGCGCGGCCGGGCTTTTCTTGCGCGACCAGACGCTTGCGCGTCAGATCTCGTTGACCAGCCGGACAAAGTGCTCTCCACGTTTCTCGAAATTCGGATACTGATCGAAGCTTGCGGCAGCGGGGGCCAGCAACACAGTCTCGCCCGGCTGAGCTTCGGCGGCAGCTCTGGCGACAGCCGCTTCCATCGTTTCGACCACTTCATGCGGGGTGTCGCCCAGTTGCAGGGCAAAATCGCGCGCCGAATGGCCGATCAGATAGGCCTTTACGACCTCGCCCAAATAAGGTTGCAGCGCGGTTATGCCACCATCTTTGCCAAGCCCACCTGCGATCCAGCGAATGCGCTTGAACGCTTGCAGCGCCTGCTCTGCCGCGTCGATATTGGTCGCTTTGGAATCGTTGACATAGCGCACCCCGTCCTTTTCGCGCACAGTCTGGCTGCGATGCGGAAGCCCGGCGAAGCTGTAAAAGGCAGCCTCGATTTCTCTCGGTGCGACGCCGACCGAACGACAGGCCGCATAAGCAGCGCACGCGTTCTGGTGGTTATGGGCGCCGGGCAGACCGCCAATGTCACGCAGATCGATTGACGCGACCTGCCGACCCTTCCTGTATTCGCTGAGAAAGCCCTTTTTCGCGTAAACGGCCCAACCAAACCCGTCCAGCTTCTTGCCGGAGGACACCCGGATCACACGGTCATCGGCCGGACCCTGAGCCATCTGGTTGGCAAGATACTGCCCCTCGACTTCATCAACGCCGATAACACAGCGATCAGGACCACCTTCCGCGAACAGCCGCCGCTTTGCCGCGAAATAACCACCCGGACCGCCATGCCGGTCAAGATGGTCCGGCGAGAGGTTGGTGAAGACGGCAACATCCGGCGTCAGCGCTCGGGCCAGATCGGTCTGATAGCTGGATAGTTCGATCACCACGACCTCGCCGTCATGCGCCGGTTCAAGCGACAGCACGCCGGTCCCGATATTGCCGCCCATCTGTGTGGGTCTGCCAACCGATTTCAGGATGTGGTGGATCAGCGCCGTTGTCGTGGATTTGCCGTTAGAACCAGTCACGGTGATGACGCGCGGCATCGTATCGAAGCTGTCCCAGTCGCGGGTCGCGAAGCTGCGGAAGAACAGGCCGATATCGTTGTCGACCGGGATACCAAGTTCCATCGCTTTTGCGATCACAGGGTTGGGCGCGGGATACAGATGCGCAATACCGGGAGAAGTCACAAGTGTGGCAATGCCGGTCCAGGCGTCATCGCGGGTCAGGTCGCGCACTTCCAGCCCATCGGCCTCTGCCTGCGCGCGGGCTTCTTGCCCATCATCCCAGACGACAACCTGCGCTCCGCCAGCCTGCAGTGCAGTGGCGGTCGCTTTGCCGGACCGACCCAGGCCCAGAACGGCGATGGTCTGACCAGAAACACCTTGGACCGGGATCATTCGTTCACCTCATGAATGGTGCGCAGACCGGCACCCTGAATTGCGGAGACATCGTAAGGTGCTGTTATTCGCGCCGCAATGCGGCCTAGGGACCCAAGCAACGGATCAGGCTTCCATCACGATCAACGATGGCAAACATACGCAGATCGTCCGTGATCCGCTGGATGCCCGGATGCAGGCGCGGGATGCCGTCGCCGGGCAATCCCAATTTGCCGTAGGTTTCATGCAGCGCATCCAGATCGTCGACGCGAAAACATGCGCTGAACCAGCTTTCCTCGGGCTTCAGGTCAGGGTGCGGGAAGAACTCGATCTGGGTTTCGCCCTGTGTCAGGATCATCCAGTTGGTGTCGCGCCAGCTTCGCACGAAGCCGAGTGGCGCGTAGAACGCCTCGGTCGCATCGAAATCGCGGCTGGGCAGGTTGGCGGTAACGATCATTGCCGGCTCCTAGCGCAGTTTCAGTGTCGACAGCCCGATCAGGGCCAAGATAAGCGCGATGATCCAGAACCGGATCACGATCTGGCTTTCCTTCCATCCCTTCTTCTCGAAGTGGTGATGAATCGGGGCCATCAGGAAAACACGTTTTCCGGTGCGCTTGAAGTAAAGCACCTGAATAATGACGCTCAGCGCCTCGACCACGAACAGCCCGCCGACGATCGCAAGAACGATTTCGTGCTTCGTGACCACGGCCATCGCGCCCAGTGCGCCGCCAAGCGCCAGAGAGCCCGTGTCGCCCATGAATACGGCGGCGGGTGGGGCGTTGTACCATAAGAAGCCCAGCCCCCCGCCAATCAGCGCGGCAACAAACACCACCAGCTCGCCCGTGCCGGGAACCCGGTGGACGCCAAGATAATCGGCGAATGTGGCGCTGCCGACAGCATAGGAAATCACGGCAAAGGTCGCCGCCGCGATCATCACCGGCATGATTGCCAGCCCGTCCAGCCCGTCAGTCAGGTTCACGGCATTCGCTGCCCCAACGATCACGATCATTGCGAAGGGAACGAAGATGACGGACAGATTCAGCAAAAGGTCCTTGAAGAACGGGAAAGCCAGCCGCCCGGACAGCGCATCTGGGTGAAGGAACATCGTCCAGACCGCAGCAATCATCGCAAGCCCAAGCCCAAGCGCCATGCGAACCCGTCCCGGCACACCCTTCGTATTATGCTTGGACACCTTGGCATAATCATCGGCAAAACCGATCGCCGCATAGCCATATGTTACCATCAGCACGATCCAGACATAAGCGTTGCCCAGCCGCGCCCAGAGCAGCGTTCCGACAAGCAAGGCCGACAGGATAAGAATGCCGCCCATGGTCGGGGTGCCCGCCTTGACGAAATGGCCCTCTGGTCCGTCATCGCGGATCGGCTGGCCCTTCTTCTGGACGCGGCGCAAGGCGTCGATCAGCGGGCGACCGAAGATGAAGGCGAAGATCAGAGCGGTGAAGAACGCGCCGCCCGCACGGAAGGTGATATAGCGAAACAGGTTGAACGGGCCTTCTCCGCCCGTGATCTCGTACAGCCAATAAAGCATATCGTCCTACGTCCCCGTTCCTTTGGCCGTGTCCCCGGCCTTGCGCAGCGCCTCGACGACGCGGCTGATATATGAGCTTTTGGAGCCCTTGATCAGCACCGTATCGCCGTCTTGCAACATTTCGTCCAGCCGTTCGACCAGTCCATCGGCGGATTCTGACCACAGCCCACGCTTGGATTGTGGCAAAGCTTCGTAAAAATGGCGCATCAGGGGACCGGCGGCGTGAACAAGATCGACCGATGCCATGACCGGATCGCTGGCAAGGTCGCTGTGCTGCTTCGCCTCATCCGGCCCGAGCTCCAGCATATCGCCAAGCACCGCCACGCGACGCCCACCCGGAAGCCGTGCCAGCGTGCCCAAGCCCGCACGCATGGAATCGGGGTTGGCGTTGAATGCGTCGTCGATCAGCCTGATCGACCCCAGTTGTTCGACGGCGCCGCGCCCCTTGGGTGGCAGCCAGTCGCCCAGCCCTTTCGCGGCTTCGACAACGTCGCCCCCAATCGCACTGACCGTCGCCAGAACACCGATCGCATTCTGCGCAAAATGCGGCCCGACAGAGTGCAGGACGAAGTTTATCGGCTTACCCGAAAGCGCCGCGCGAACCTTCAGGCTTTCACCTTCCGGCGTCGAAGAAATCAGCCGCGCCTCTCCATCTTCACCGAAGCAGAGGATCGGTGCGCCTGCCTCATCCGCCGCTTCGCGCAGGATCGGCGTCGTTGACAGATCGGTGGGGATGATCGCGGCCCCCGCCGGCACCAGCCCCTGAAAGATCGCCGCCTTTTCATGTGCAATCCCGTCAACATGACCGAATGCGCCAATATGGGCGGCAGCGATTGTCGTGATCAGCGCCGCGTGCGGACGCGCCATCTTGGCAAGTGGCGCTATTTCGCCAGGATTGCTCATGCCGATTTCGATGATCGCAAAGTCGCTGTCCGCGGGCATACGCGCCAATGTCAGCGGCACGCCCCAGTGATTGTTATAGGATGCCTCTGCCGCGTGAACCCTGCCCTGCGAAGCCAATGCCGCACGCAGCATTTCCTTGGTCGAGGTCTTGCCGACAGAGCCGGTGACACCGATCACCTTGCCGCCCATGCGCGCACGCCCTGCGCGGCCGAGCGCGTCCAGCCCTTTAAGCACGTCATCGACGATCAGCAGCGGTGCATCCGCCGCCACCCCATCCGGAACCCGGCTGACAAGTGCCGCAGCCGCGCCTTTTTCCAGTGCCTGCGCGACAAAATCGTGACCGTCGCGAACATCCTTCAGCGCGACAAACAAATCGCCGGGCTGAATCGTCCGGGTGTCAATGCTGACACCATTCGCCTGCCAATCCGCCGTGACCTGCCCGCCGGTTGCAGCTGCCGCATCCTGTGAAGTCCAAAGAACCATCAGATTTTTCCGTCCAGAGCCGCCACCGCGACCGACGCCTGTTCTGCATCGTCAAACGGAAACACATCGCTGCCCACGATCTGCCCGGTCTCATGGCCCTTCCCGGCAATCAGCAAGGCATCGCCGGGCTGCAAGGCGTCGACACCGCGCAGGATTGCCTCGGCCCTGTCGCCGACCTCAACGGCGTCGGGGCCGACCCCGGCCATGACCTCTGCGCGGATTGCGGCAGGATCCTCGGTTCTCGGATTGTCGTCGGTGACAAAGACCACGTCACCATGTTCACGCGCTGCCTGACCCATGAGCGGACGCTTGCCCTTGTCACGATCACCCCCCGCACCAAGGACAACGACGATCCGGCCCATCACATGCGGGCGCAGCGATTTGAGCGCGGCAATCACCGCCCCCGGCTTATGCGCGTAGTCAACGAAAACCGCTGCGCCATTTTCACGCTGCGCGACAAGCTGCATCCGGCCACGCACCGTTTCCAGATGCTGGAGCGTCTCGATAACGGCATCCGGGTGATCGCCCGAAGCAATCGCCAGTCCCGCCGCCGCCAGAACATTCTCGGCCTGAAAACCGCCGATCAGATTCAGCCGGACGAGATGGGTCTGCTCGGCAATACTGAAGCGCAGCTGCTGACCCGTCGCGTCAAAACGCTGACCCAGAATGCGGAAATCGCAGCCTTCTGCCGTGCCGATTGTCGTCAGGTTCAGTTCACGGTCGCGCGCGATGTCAGCCATTTGGCGCCCGCGCTCTCCATCGACATTGATGACTGCCGCGTCACCGGCATCAAGGATGTGGTTGAACAGCAATGCCTTGGCGGCGAAATACTCATCAAACCCGGCGTGGTAATCCAGATGATCCTGGCTGAAATTGGTAAAGGCACTCGCCATGACCCGCACGCCATCCAGGCGCCGCTGATCCAAGCCGTGGGACGAGGCCTCCATCGCCACATTCGTGACACCGGCATCCGCCGCTGCCGCAAGAATACGGTGCAGCGTGACGGGTTCCGGCGTGGTATGGGCCAGCTTGGCCTCATAATCGCCCTGCACGCCCATGGTGCCAAGGCTGATCGCCTTAGCCCCAAGCGCCTGCCATATCTGCCGGGTGAAGTTCGCGACCGAGGTCTTCCCAGAGGTGCCGGTAACAGCGACGATCTTTTCCGGCTGCCGTCCGAACCAGAGCGCAGCTGCACCGGCAAGCGCCTGCCTCGGGTCTTCGGCCACGACAAGCGCGCCGTCCCAGCCGCGCAGCACATCGGCTGCAATCGCCGCGCCTGCGGCATCGGTAAGAACGGCACCTGCATCCATGCGCAGCGCGTATTGAATGAATTCCGCGCCGTGTATCGCAGAGCCCGGCAGTGCCGCGAACAGATGGCCCGCCTTTACAGTGCGGCTGTCGACCGAGATTCCGGTGACATCCGGGTCCCGTCCTCCAATTGCGTTCAGACCCAGTCGGGAAAGCCGCTTTGCGCCATCGCTCATTTTTGCCTCGTCAGTGATTCGCGGCGACCTTTACCTTGTTTTTCGGCGGCGCTTCAATGTCAGGCAGATCGGTCGTGCCGACAGGGCGCAATCCAAGGATCGGCGCAAGCCTTCTGATGACATCCGCCGCAACCGGCACGGCTGTTGCGCCAGCAACGCGGCTTTCACCACCGCCAAGCTGGCCGGTTGGTTCGTCCAAGGTCACGACGAGCACGTATTTCGGGTCTTCATAGGGAAAGACCGATGCAAAATTCGCCACCACCTTATTGTCATAGTAGCCGCCGCCGGGCCGGGGCTTGTCGGCAGTGCCGGTTTTGCCCGCCACCTCATAGCCCTCGACATTGCCCGATTTTGCAGTCCCGCGCACAACGACCTGACGCAGCAGGTTCACCGAAAGCTTTGCTGCATCCGATGAAATCACGCGCTCCCCCACGGCGCGTTTCTTGCCGTGAACCAGCGTCGGCGTGACCTTGCGCCCGTCATTGGCCAGCGTCGCATAGGCCGAGGCAAGATGCAGCGGGCTGGCCGCAAGGCCGTGGCCAAAGCTGACCGTCGCCGCCGTCACCGCAGGCCAACGCGGCGGAACGATAGGTTTGCCCGTCGGCGCCTCGACCATCTCGACGTTTGTCGGCTCGAAGAAGCCAAGCTGTTCAAGAAAATCCTTCTGCCGCTCCACCCCGATCATCTGCGCAATCCGAACCGTTCCGACATTGGACGACTTCACAATGATATCCGACACAGACAGGCTGGGTCCGTAGTTGTGATAGTCATTGATATTGTATTTGCCGATCTTCATCGGACTGTTGGAGTTGATATGCGTATTCGGATTGACCAGTTTCAGGTCCATCGCCTGCGCAACCGGGAAGATCTTGAAGGTCGAGCCAAGTTCATACTGGCCTTGCACCACCCGGTTGAACAGCGGGCTGTCCGACGGATCGCCCTTCAGTGCGGGACGAGGACGATCATTCGGATCAAAATCCGGAAGGCTGGCCATCGCCACGATCTCGCCGGTCTCGATTTCCATCAGCACCCCGGCCGCACCCTTCGCATTCATCCGGCGCATACCAGAGGACAGGACCTCCTCCATCGCGGATTGTGCCGTCAGATCAATCGAAAGGGTCAGCGGCGCACCTTCATTCGCGGGGTTGCGCAACCATCCGTCAAAGGCCTTTTCTACGCCCGCCGTGCCGATCACTTCAGCACTGTTCACGCCCTCGACACCGAAAGCGGACCCGCCAAGAATATGGCTGGCAATGCGCCCATTCGGGTATAGCCGCATTTCACGCGGCCCAAACAGCAGCCCCGGTTCGCCAATATCGTGAACCGCCTGCATCTGCTCTGGGCTGAGCTTTTTCTTCACCCACAGAAACTTGCGCTTTGGGTCTGTGAAGTCCTTGACCAGCCGTTCGCGGTCCAGGTCCGGGAAGATCCGTGCGAGCGCGTCGGCAGCACCGCGCCCATCAACCATCTGGTTAGGCTGTGCATACAGGCTATAGGTCAGCATATTCGTTGCCAGAACCCGTCCCCGGCGATCCGTAATATCGGCGCGTTGGCTGATGATCTGGGCACCCGTCGCCTGCGCGCGCGGCTCTGCCGGATCAGATGCCGCCAAGGCGCCCATTCGGAACCCCACGACGGAAAAGGCCGCAAGAAAACCAAGGGCCATGAACACCAGCCGACCCTCGGCCCGCTTTCGCGCCCGGTCCTGAATTTGCGCGTGTCGCTCTGCCCGGTTTGCGGCCTCGATCTCATCGGGGTCCTGACCGGTTTCTCTGGCGCGAAGAATGCGGGCCAATGGACGCAAAGGTTTACGGATCATCACTGGGCCTCCTGTTCGGACGGGGTCGGATCATCGTCGGTAATGGCGCCCCCGGTGGGCGGAACGAAATTCTCGGGCCGGCGCGGCGGGTGCTTCACCGGCGGCGGGGGATAATCAATTTTGCTGGTTTCGATAAACTGGTCCGAGGTGATCGGGTCGAGTTGGAGCTTATCGGCGTTCAGCCGCACAAGTTCGCGCAGACGCGCAGGCCGATTCAGATAGGCCCATTCCGCCCGCAGCACGACCAGTTGTTCGCGCAAACCGGCAATCTCACGCTGGACCGCCTCCATCTCGTTCAGCGCGTCCTGCGTGCGGTAATTTTCGCGATAGGCCCAGAAGGCCAGCCCCATGACCACCATTGCCACCAGCAAGTAGAGGATAGACTTCATCGCGCACCGCCCTTCTGCCGCAAGCGCGGCAAGGCAATGGCATCACGGTCAAGTTCGCGCGGGGGGGCGTCGGTTCGAATGCCGACCCGCAGGAACGCGCTGCGTGCGCGAGGATTGACGGCCAACTCACCCTCGTCAGCGCCAATTGCGCGACGGTAGGGCTGCGTGAACGTCGGGGCATCGACGATCTCTGCGGGCGCGTGACGCGAACCGCCGCCTGCGGTCGCAGAGCGAGACTGGAAAAAGCGCTTCACAACGCGGTCTTCCAGCGAATGAAAGCTGACCACGGCCAGTTTGCCGCCGGGTTTCAGTGCCCTCTCGGCTGCCGCAAGCCCCTCTGCCAGCTGACCGAATTCGTCGTTGACCCAGATTCGAACCGCCTGAAAGCTGCGCGTTGCCGGGTGGCTCTGGCCGGGTTTCGGGCGCGGCAACTGGCTCGCTATAACCTCTGCCAGCTGCGCCGTCGTGCTTAGCGGCCGTGCAGCCACTATCGCCCTGGCAATACGCCGCGACGCGCGTTCCTCGCCATAATGATACAGAACATCGGCAATCTCAGCCTCGTCTGCACTGTTCAGCAGACCCGCCGCGTCGGGACCGTCATCTCCCATCCGCATATCCAGCGGCCCTTCGCGCAGAAAGGAAAAGCCGCGCTCCGCCTGATCCAGCTGCATGGAGCTTACGCCCAGATCCAGAACGACGCCGTCAACCACACCGCCCGCGATGCTGTCCATGTCCGAGAATGTGCCTTCGCGCAGCTCCAGTTGATCGCCATATTCGTCAATCCAGCCTGCCGCCATCCGGAAGACAGTTGGGTCCCGATCGATGGCGATGACCTTCTCCGCCCCGGCCTTCAGCAAGCGCCGTGTATAGCCGCCAGCACCGAAGGTGCCGTCAATCCAGACGCCAGAGACAGGTTCGACAGCCCGAATCAAGGGTTCGATGAGAACCGGGATATGCGGATTTTCTTTGGGATTTGCGGGCGCGGCCATTGCCTCAGCCCTCCGTCCCTTCAGGCGCAGCAGGTTTGGCAAGGAAACTGCGCGGATCGAAATCGTCCGGGAATTGCGACATGAACGCTTCAAGAGAGCCACTGGAGGCGGAATAGCTTTCAGGATTCCAGACCTCGATAAAATCACCCTTGGAGGTAAAGAAAGCTTCGTTATCAAGACCGATCTTGTCGCGCAGCTTCTGTGGAAGGACCAGACGACCATCCGTGTCAATCTCCGCCTCGGTGGCCAAACCATTCATCAGGGTTTCCAGCCACAGGCGTTCCTGCGAACCGCGCGGCAAACGGTCGATTTCCTCGTCGATCTGCTCTGCCGCTTCGACGGTGTAAAATTCCAGCTTCTGCCAGCTATCCGGGCCGTAAACCACGATCATGCGGACCCGTTCAGAGGGGTTCCAGTCAGGATCGCCGGCTTCGAAAATACGGCGAAAGCGGGCCGGGATCGACATGCGACCCTTGCCATCCACTTTTACCTCTTCCGAGCCTCTGAACTTGCGCGCCACCGGCGGGCCCTTCCTTCGATCCTGTCCCTTCCTTTCCGGCGTCTCCGGAAAAGAAAGGCGGACCGGGCCGCTGCCACTGCCCGATCCGCCGCCCTCGTTCCCATCTCTGGGTCCCGCTCGTTGGCGGGGCGGTCCCTGGTGCCACCTTGGGGGAGGTGCTGCTCGCACATTTGGGACCGTCGTTTTCGGAAGCGGGTGCCTGTATGAAGCCTGCTATCGCCTTCAGGGTCTTGATCGCCCTTTTAGCCCGTCTCCGTGCTTCTTTGATGGCATGGGAATTTATGGGACGCAATGGAAAAGAGTGGACCGGCGCCGCGTGAGCATTCGTGATTGACCGTGAACAATTCGAGAACATAAAAATTCGCATGTCCGATCTGCAGCAGTCCTAGATCAAACACTATAATTTTACACAATATGTAGTGTTTTTAGATCTTGCCAAACGAAATCCCGGAAAATCCCAAAAATTTCCAGACGAGGCTGACAAAGACGCCGATCTTCCCACCTGAGCAGGGCAGAACCGCCCGAATCACGACAGGTCACGGCTCGGTGATTCGGGCATCGGACAACCCGTTCCCACGTTTTCCCAGCCGGAGTCTCGGTCGGCTTTCGACCGATTGGGAACGCGGCGAGAACACCGGATTTCCAGATTTACAGTCAGCAGGGCTATTGCGATGCGTACGCATAGCTGTTTGCATGATGTGCAGTCACGACGCCAAAGCCCTCGCGCGAGACAACGCATGATACTGGCATCCTATTCAGCCATTGAGCACGTCTCGCGCCGCCTGTTCTCCACCCAACAAAGCGGTCCTGTTGCCCCGCATAGCAGGCTGCAAAGAAAACTGGTCTGCAAATAAGATTATTTCGCCGGAACGGTGAGTGAGTTTGGTGACGCAGCGTCACTCGGAACCGTTGCCGCGATAGCGCAGAATTCAGCAATATGAGCAATCCGGGCCGAGAACAAAAACGCCTGTTTTCAGAGAAAACGACACGCGATAACGGCGGCGTGATCAGAATTCCTTTAACGAATCCGTCACATTAGCGGCACAACCCAGAGATGCATTGCAATTGCTGCATGGCAGCATTGAGGTATTGGACGTTGTGCAAGCGCAGCATTGGGTCCATCTTCATCCCAACGGCGCGGATACGCCGCACCGTGAATACGAACCGATATAGACGAAGATGAAAACAATGGCTGCAACGAACACTCTTACCCACACCGCCCACAACGAACGGGCCGCCGGAACTGGCATCATGGGCCTGTTTGCTCGTCTGCAGGAAGCCCGCGCCCGTCGCGCCGTTTATCGCCAGACCGTTTCCGAACTGTCCAGCCTGTCGGCACGCGAACTGGATGACCTGGGCATCCACCGCAGCATGATCACCCGGATCGCTAGCGAAGCGGCCTGGGGCAAGTAAGAATAGAATACCCGACCCTCCCTCCTCCCTGGGTCCGGGTTTAGGCGGCACCTCCCCTCCTCCTCCCTGGAGGTGCCGCCGACCAGATACGACAAGGCTATACCTCCTCCCTTAGCCTTGTGGTGACAGCGGCGCCCACGCCCTCCTCCTCCCTGCGGGGGCGCCGCTAGTAAGAATACGTCAGCCCTCACCTCCTCCCGAGGGTGTGACGTCAGCGATACGGGCCTCTCCTCCCTGTCTGTGTCGCTTCCTATACGCGGACCCCCTTCTCCTCCCTGGGTTCGTGTGCGCGACGCGGGCGTCCTCCTCCCTGCCTGTGTCGCAGTTATACGCGGCCCCTCCTCCTCCCTGGGCCAGCGTTGTCGCGGCGGCGCCCCTCCTCCTCCCTGGGCGTCGCCGCTTTTCATTTCTGCGCAGGCGTGGAAATAAGGGCGAATGTTGTCCTATCAGCACATTTACCATGCCGGGAACGCCGCGGATTTGCATAAGCACGCGCTGTTGGCGTGGGTGATGGATTACTTGACGGCGAAGGATAAGCCGTTGAGTTATCTCGAAACCCATGCCGGACGAGGATTATACGATCTGTCATCGGATGAGGCGCGTAAAACCGGAGAGGCCGCGGCCGGGATCGGACGGGCAGAGGCGCAGAACTGGCTGGCGGATGGGCATCCGCTGATGCGGGCGATTGGGGCAATCAGGGCGCGCTATGGCGCTGATGCCTATGCCGGTTCGCCTTTGATTGCACGTCATTTCCTTCGCAAAGGCGACAGCGCGCATCTGGCAGAGCTGCACCCGGCCGAGCATGAGGCACTGGCAGAGGTCGCGGGCCATGCGACACTGTACAAACAGGACGGTTTCGCGATGGCCAGATCGGTGACGCCGCCGACCCCAAGGCGAGGACTGATGCTTGTCGATCCGAGCTATGAGGTGAAGTCGGACTATGCGGAAATTCCAGCATTTATTGGAGACATCGCCCGGAAATGGAATGTCGGCACGCTGATCCTGTGGTATCCCTTGCTGAGCGATGGGCGAGAGCGCCGGATGCATAAGAAATTACAAGGGGCCTTTCCCGATGCGCTGACATCAGAAGTGCAATTCCCGCCAGCGAAACCGGGCCATGGGATGGTCGGATCGGGGATGTTTACGGTCAATCCACCCTGGGGCATGGCCGAAGAAGCCGCGCGAATCGAAGGGCTGTTCCGAGGCTGATCGGCGCTGCGTCAAAAACTCTGTTCGAAGTTGATGCGGACAATGTTGCCAAACTCTCGCAGCTTCGATCCGGGCATGACTTGCACTTTCCTGCGACGCGGCAAATGCTTGGAGTTGAAACCTTGCACCTTAACTCCGACAGAAGACGGTATGGCAATGGCTAAGTTATTTGCATTTTTCGCCGCACTTTTGGGCGCATCATCCGCATCGGCCCAAACTAGTTTGGCTGAGCTTTTATCCGAACTTGATATGCTGCTGAAAAGCAAGCACCCCGAACTCGCCGCCAGCCTGCGTCCTCCGCAATCCGCTGAACAGATCGAAAGAATGGAAGCGCGATATCAGATCGTCCTGCCTGATGAGGTCAGGACCCTATACCTTTGGCACGACGGACAAGACCCAACCGGTTTCACGACCTTCGCCAACAATATGGCCTTCCAGCCATTGTCGGAGTTGCTGCAAACGAAAGCCGAATTTGACAGTATGATCGGATATGATTTTCATCTGAAAAACTGGTGGCATCAAGCATGGTTGCCGCTGTTCCACAATGGTGGTGGCGATTACTTGGTGGTCGATCCGCAAGGTATCCATACAGGTGATGCGAACCAGCTTCTGGCCTTCTATCACGATGACAAGTATCGACCGATTATTGCAAAAGACTTAACGACCTTCTTCAAGGCGGTACTGGACTATTATGATAAGACCTCGACTGAGGATATGGATGAGTTCCACATCATAGATGATTTCCTACCCAATTCGAACCTTTCGTTCGATGCGTCGGGCAAGGCCGAGCCGCTGCAATAGCCTTGGGCGGGAACCCACAGCTGCCGCCGAAACAAAAAACCCCCGGCGCGATGGCCGGGGGTTTTTCGTTCCGTTTGTCTTGCCGGGTTTACGCAGCTGCGAGGTTCCGCAGAACGTAGTGTAGCACACCGCCATTCTTCAGATAGTCGATCTCTACCTCCGTATCGATGCGGGCCTTCAGCTTGATCGTCTTTTCGGTGCCGTCGGCATATTTCACCCTGGCATCGACGATTTGCAGCGGCTTCACTTCGCCCAGGCCTTCGATGGTGATTTCTTCCTGACCGGTCAGGTTCAGCGATTTGCGGGTGTCGCCTTCGGTGAACTCGAAGGGGATCACGCCCATGCCAACGAGGTTCGAACGGTGAATACGCTCGAAACTCTCGGCGATCACGGCCTTGACGCCCAGAAGGTTGGTGCCCTTGGCCGCCCAGTCGCGCGACGAACCGGCGCCATATTGTTCACCGCCGATGATGACGAGCGGGGTTCCCTGCGCCTCATACTGCATGGCGGCGTCGTATATCGCCTGCTGTTCGCCCTTCGGCCCCTTGGTATAGCCGCCTTCAACGCCATCCAGCATCTCGTTCTTGATGCGGATATTGGCGAAGGTGCCGCGCATCATGACCTCGTGATTACCGCGACGCGAACCGTAGGAGTTGAACTCCCTCGGGGGGACCTGACGCTCTGTCAGATATTGACCGGCGGGGGTCGATTCCTTGAACGAACCGGCGGGCGAGATGTGGTCGGTGGTGATCATGTCGCCAAGGACCGCAAGGACGCGGGCACCCTTGATATCTTCGATCTCGCCGGGCTGTTTGGACATGCCCTGGAAGTAAGGCGGGTTCTGGATATAGGTCGAGGTCGCGGGCCAGTCATAGACCTCGCTATCGGTGGTTTCGACGCCCTGCCAGCGTTCATCGCCCTTGAAGACATCGGCGTATTTTTCCTGGAACATCTCTCGCGTGACGACGCTGTGGACCATATCCGCCACCTCTTTCGAGGAGGGCCAGATGTCTTTCAGGTAGACGTCATTGCCGTTCTTGTCCTTCGCGATGGGGTCGCGGGTCAGGTCGATGTTCATGTCACCGGCAAGCGCATAGGCCACAACCAGCGGCGGCGAGGCCAGATAGTTGGCGCGGACGTCCGGGCTGATGCGGCCTTCGAAGTTGCGGTTGCCTGACAGAACAGACACCGCGATCAGGTCGTTTTCGTTGATCGACTTGGAAATCGCGGGCTCCAGCGGGCCGGAGTTACCGATGCAGGTGGTGCAGCCGTAACCGACAAGGTTGAAGCCGATGGCGTCCAGATCGTCCTGAAGGCCGGCGGCTTCCAGATATTCGGACACGACCTGCGATCCCGGCGCCAGTGAGGTTTTCACCCACGGCTTGCGGTCCAATCCGAGTTCCCGCGCCTTGCGGGCCACGAGGCCGGCGGCGATCAGGACATAAGGGTTCGAAGTGTTGGTGCAGGAGGTGATGGACGCGATGACGATAGAGCCGTCATGCAGTTTGTAATCCTGCCCTTCGACCTCGCCTTCGGAGAAGCCGCGATGGCGGCCGCCCGGAACATAGCCCGGTTCGCGTGCGCCACCTTCGGCATCCCAGCGGATCTCGGCGCGTTCGGATTCGTCCTTGAAGCGTTCGCCCATGACCAGATCCCAGAAGGCCTTGGCCGAAACGTCCAGCGGGGTGTGATCCTGCGGGCGCTTGGGGCCGGAAATGGCCGGGACGACATCGTTCAGGTCCAGATGCAGGGTCGAGGTATAGACCGGATCGTAGTTCTCATCGCGCCAGAGGCCGTTTTCCTTGGCATAAGCCTCGACCAGTGCGATGCGGTCCTTGTCGCGGCCGGTCTGTTCCAGATAGCGCAGGGTTTCTTCATCAATCGGGAAGAAGCCGCAGGTGGCGCCGTATTCGGGGGCCATGTTGGCGATGGTTGCGCGGTCGGCCAGCGGCATGTTCGCCAACCCGTCGCCGTAGAATTCGACGAATTTGCTGACCACGCCATGTTCGCGCAGCATCTGGACAACTTTCAGCACGAGGTCGGTCGCCGTCACGCCCTCTTTCAGCGCGCCGGAGATGCGGAAACCCACGACTTCGGGGATCAGCATCGAGATCGGCTGACCCAGCATCGCGGCCTCTGCCTCGATCCCGCCGACGCCCCAGCCCAGAACGGCCAGGCCGTTAACCATTGTGGTGTGGCTGTCGGTGCCCACCAGTGTATCGGGGTATGCGACTTCGCGGCCGTCCTGATCCTTGTCGGTCCAGACGGTCTGGGCCAGATATTCAAGGTTGACCTGATGGCAGATGCCGGTTCCTGGCGGCACGACGCGGAAGTTGTTGAACGCCTTCTGCCCCCATTTCAGGAAGGTATAGCGTTCCATGTTACGCTCATATTCGCGCTCCACGTTGAACTGGAAGGCGCGGGGCGTGCCGAATTCGTCGATCATGACCGAGTGGTCGATGACCAGATCAACCGGGTTCAGCGGGTTGATCTTTTGTGCGTCACCGCCAAGCGCGGTAATGCCGTCGCGCATCGCAGCAAGGTCAACGACCGCAGGAACGCCGGTGAAGTCCTGCATAAGCACCCGGGCCGGGCGATAGGCGATTTCGCGCGGGTTGTTGCCGCCCTTTTCCGCCCATTCGGCAAATGCCTTGATGTCGTCAACGGACACGGTGCGCCCGCCATCTTCAAAGCGAAGCATATTTTCCAGCACCACTTTCAGCGCGGCAGGCAATTTCGAAAAATCGCCGAGGCCAGCTTCGGTAGCGGCAGGAATGGAATAGTAGTCAACGCTTTGCCCTGCAGCTTCAAGCGTGCGTCGGGTTTTGGCGGTATCGGTTCCGGTAACGATGGGCATGGTGGCCTCCCTGTCAAATGGATGGGTACGGCATACAGTTCGAAACTGAGATGCCCCATTCGGGGCTGTCTTTCAAGGGCAGCGCAACAAAATGTATACGAATGTATACCGCATTTCAGCTTGTTGCACAAGTGCAACTGCCTGTGCGGTCGGGCCACATAACACACGGTTGATTTGGGATTTCGGCGGCAATGGCCTAACCCCGTGTGCAATCATCGACAAAAAAGCACGGGCAGGAAAGGACATACGATTTGTGATGCTGCGAAAGACCGTTCTGCCTATCCTGCTTTCTCTGACGCTCGGCCTTGGTCCACACGCTGCAACGGCTGACGATTTAGACGATGCCGATGGTGCGGAAAGCGGCCTCGTATCCGGTGATGGATTTGGTGACGCGCAGACGCAGGACGTGGATCAGCCGGGGAGCAAAGGCGACTATTCCGACATCATGGATGACGTCGACGCCGTGATTGACGCAATGGATGACGCGATGGGCGGCGGCGGACCACCCGGTTCAGATGCGTTGCGGCGCAGATCGCCGACCTCTGCCAACACACAGCAGTCCCCGCAGCCCGAAATTCCGCAAGGTCCGCGTACGCCATCTCCCATCGTGGTAGAGCTGTTCACGGCGCAGGGCTGTGATGCCTGCCCCCCGGCAGAGGAAATGATGGGAAATCTGAAGGGGCGGCGGGATGTGCTCGTCCTCAGCTGGCATGTGGATTACTGGGATTACCTTGGCTGGAGCGACAGTTTCGCCCGCCCCGAATTCAGCATCCGGCAAAAGGGTTACAACCTGTCTCGCGGCGCACGCAGCCTGTTCACACCGCAGGTGATCGTCGCCGGGGAAACGGCGATCGACAACCCCAACCCGGCCGCGCTGATGACTGCGGTGAAGCAAGAAATGGCAGAGGGCGATCATGTTGCGATCTCGCGCCGCTCTGATGGGGCGCGCAGCGAGATAGAGCTTTCGCCGTTGACCAATCTGCCCGGTGACATTGCAATTCAGCTTATCCGCTATCTGCCGGCGCGCAGCGTCGAAGTGGGCAGCGGCGAGAATGCGGGCAAAAATCTTGAAATGCACAATGTCGTCGTCAGCGCGGATGAGCTGTCGCGATGGGACGGGCGAGCGCCGCTGCGCCTGACGGTCACCTTGGGCGCCGGACGTTCGGCCGACCTGCCAGAGGATACGCGCCACGCCCTGATTGTTCAGGAAATGCGCGGCGCAAGACCCGGTGAGATCTTCGCTACGGTCCGGCTGGACTGATCTGCCCTTGCCCGTCGCCCCGCGCTGCGCGAAAAGGGCAGCGGTCAGTGACCGGCCCGATCAGGAGACAGTATGAAGCAGCCAGCACCCTGGGTGAAACCAGCATTGGAATATGGCCCGCTCGCCCTATTCTTCGTCGTGTTCATGTTCATGCGCAACCGTACAGTCATGCTTGGCGGCACCGAATATGGCGGTTTCGTGGTCGCCACGATGATATTCGTGCCGGTTCTGGCGCTGACGACATTCCTTCTGTGGCGGCTGACCGGCAAGCTGTCGGCGATGCAATTGCTGACGCTGGTTCTGGTGGTGCTGTTCGGCGGGCTGACGATCTGGCTGAATGACGAGCGTTTCCTGAAGATGAAGGTGACGATCATCTATGCGATTTTCGCGGGGCTTCTGGGGCTGGGGCTGCTTCTGCGCAAGAATTGGCTGGAACTGGTCATGGGCGAGGCCCTGCCGATGCAGCACGAGGGCTGGATGAAGCTGACCCTGCGGATGGTGCTGCTGTTTGCATTCATGGCGGTTGCCAATGAGTTCGTCTGGCGCACGATGTCCGATACAGCCTGGGTAAACTTCAAAACCTTCGGGCTGCCGGTCATCATGTTCGCCTTTTTCATGGCGAATGCCGGGCTGTTCAACCGTTACGCGTTGGAGAAGGAAAAGGACTGAAGCCGTTTCGGCGGCTGAAGCAACCTTGACCAGCGGCGGCTTTGTCCGGTTGGCAGATGCGCGCGCAGCAAGGGAAGCGGCAGCGCCCACGGCTGCGCCAGTGCGACGCGGTAGAAATCGAACAGCCCCTCGCGCAGATAGGGTGACCAGTGGCAGGCGCGGGACGCTTCATCGCCGATGTCAAAGCCCAGTGCCGCCAGCCCTGCCCGCATCTCTGCCCCGTCGATCTGTAGGTCCAGCCAGTTCCGGCGCGGCGCGGACAGGCCCAGACCAAGCGCCCGGCTGCGGGCGCGGGCAACCAGCAACTCCAGACCGAGATCGAAGGGATCGTTTTCGCGCGAAGTGACATTTATCACCTCTGCCTTGTGGCCAGCGGGACTGTCCATCGCGGTCTCTGCCTCTGGCTGCAATTCGGCCGCCGACATCAGGATCAGGCGACCGACGCTGCCCGGTTGAGTGGCAGCAACAGCCTGCAAGGCCACACGCGCACCAAGGGAGTGGCCGATCAGGTGCACCGGACGCCCTGCTCTTTGCGAAATTTCGGCGATCAGCCGCCCCAGTTCCGCGCCGACATGTCCTGCCTTGCGATAGGCCGATGCCAGCGAACCGCGGGCCGACCAGCCAAAGGCAATTCCCAGCCCCTCGTCCCCATCGGCGGTGAAGCCCAGAGCACGCGGCCATGACCGTAGACGGCGCGCGCCTGGCAGGTGCGGGTCAAGGCCAAGGATATGCCGGTGCGGATCGTGTTCCGGGCGAAAGGGGCAGTAACGATATCCGTGGATCATGACGATGATCGGCGCGTCTGATTCAAGCCGTGCCGCCAAAGGCAGCAAGCCCGGCGCATGGGGCCGTCCGGCATTGATCGGTAAAATCGCCATGACCAATATCTTCGGCAGTTTCCGCTGCTTGCGGGATAGACCTGCCACGCGACAGCGGCGTGACCGCCTTGTGACAAGGTGGTGACAATCTACAAGATATAGTTTCGGTTGGCGCAACGACTGGACGTCCCTGCCTTGCTTCACTGGCAGCAGCCTTGCCAAGACCACGGCAGCAGAGTAACGCAAAACTGCAACAAAAGAGGCCCATCATGGACAATCGCAAACTGCACAAACGCAGCCTTGCCGTACACGCCGGCACCCGTCGCAGCCAATATGGCGAGATGGCCGAGGCGATGTTCATGACCCAGGGCTTTGCCTATGACACCGCCGAACAGGCCGAGGCGCGGTTCCAGCAGGCAGGCGATGACGAGTTCATCTATGCCCGCTATGGCAACCCGACAAACCGCATGTTTGAGGACCGGATTGCGGCACTGGAAGGCACGGAGGACGCTTTTGCGACCACCTCTGGCATGGCGGCGGTGAATGGGGCGCTGATGGCGGTCTGCCAGTCGGGCAGTCATGTCGTGGCGGCGCGCGCACTGTTCGGATCGAACCTGTATATTCTTGATGTGCTGAAGCGTTTCGGCGTCGAGGTCACGCTGGTTGACGGCACCGATCTGGATCAGTGGCGCAGCGCGATCCGACCCGGCACGACTGCCGTTTTCTTCGAGTCGGTGTCGAACCCGACGCTGGAGGTGATCGACATCGCCGCTGTGGCGCAACTGGCCCATGCGGTCGGCGCGGTGGTGATGGTTGATAACGTCTTTGCCACGCCGGTCTTTTCCCGTGCCGTGGAACAGGGCGCGGATGTGGTGATCTATTCCACCACCAAGCATATAGATGGTGCGGGCCGTGCGCTTGGCGGTGTAATTTGCGGCACAAAGCAGTTCGTCCGCGAGGTCGCGGAACCCTATCTGAAGCATTCCGGCGGCGCGATCAGCCCGTTCAACTCCTGGCTGATGCTGACCGGACTTGCGACGATTGATCTACGTGTGCGGGCGATGGCTGACAGCGCGGCAGTCATTGCCAAAGCATTGCAGGGCCATGCACGGCTGTCACAGGTCATCTATCCCGGCCTGAACGATCACCCGCAGCACGATCTGGCCATGTCGCAGATGGGATCGGGCGGCACGATGATCGCGCTTGAGATCAAAGGCGGCCAGCAGGCGGCGTTCGACACGCTTAACAAGCTTGAACTTATCCTGATTTCCAACAATCTGGGCGACGCCAAATCCATCGTGACCCATCCGACCACGACGACGCATCAGCGCCTGAGCGAAGAGGACCGGCTGACCCTTGGCATCACGCCGGGTTTGGTGCGCCTGTCCGTTGGTCTGGAACATCCCGACGACCTGATCGCGGATCTGACACAGGCACTGGAATAGCGTGTCAAAGATCGGCGGGAAAAGCGATGATCGGTCCTTTTCCGCCGGAACCCCCTTTGGAATACGGGGTTTCGCCTTATATTCAGGCAGCGAACTGCAATGGAGACGCCCGTGAACACGCCGCGCCCGCCGACGGTCTATCCGGCACTTGCCCGCGAATATGACGCCGACTTCAAGGTCGATCCGCAATACAAGGCCAGCCTGCCCGACCTTCAGAACGGACCGGCCAGCCTGATCGTGGGCGCAAATGTCCTGATCCAGCATGTCGGGATTTCCAATTTCCGCCTGCCGATCCGCTATCAGTTGAAGGACGGCGGAGAGATCACTCTGGAAACCAGCGTCACCGGCACCGTCAGCCTGGAGGCGGATCGCAAGGGCATCAACATGTCGCGCATCATGCGCAGTTTTTATGCCCATGCGGATAAGGAATTCAGCCTCGATGTGCTGCAGACGGCCCTTGATGATTACAAGGACGATCTGGACAGTATGGATGCGCGAATCCAGATGCGGTTTTCCTATCCGACGCGGGTGGATTCGCTGCGCTCTGGCCTGTCGGGCTGGCAATATTACGATGTCGCGCTTGAACTGATCGAACATCAGGGCGAGCGGCGGCGGATCATGCATGTGGATTACGTCTATTCCTCGACCTGCCCCTGCTCGCTGGAGCTTTCCGAACATGCCCGGGAAAGCCGGGGGCGGCTGGCAACACCGCATTCGCAGCGCTCGGTCGCGCGAATCTCTGTCGAGATGAAAGGAAGCGACCGGCTGTGGTTCGAGGATATGATCGAACTGTGCCGCCGTGCCGTGCCAACCGAAACGCAGGTTATGGTCAAGCGCGAGGATGAGCAGGCTTTCGCTGAACTGAACGCCGCCAACCCGATCTTTGTCGAAGATGCCGTGCGCAGTTTCGCCGAGCAATTGATTGCCGAGCCGCGCGTGGGCGATTTCCGCGTCATCGCCAGCCATCAGGAATCGCTGCATTCCCATGATGCGGTGTCGATGCTGGTCAATGGTGAGACCTTCGCGCAGGACAGTCTTGACCCGACGACCTTCGCCAGCCTTCAGCACCGGGGCTGATGACGTCCCGTTCTGGTCACTTGAGGCGCTCTGCGATGGGCATCGACAATTTAACGAACAATTAGCGAACACCACTTTTCGCCGCGGCCCTGCGCGGCTATGATCGGTGAATGATGGATGACGATCCCTTCGAAGCGGCCGAGCGCAAGCTGAGCCTGTCGCAACGCGCCATGGGCATGCCCTCTGGCCCGCCGCCCTATCTGGACGGGCTGAATGATGCCCAACGTCAGGCGGTGGAGGCTTTGGATGGCCCGGTCCTGATGCTGGCGGGTGCGGGCACCGGCAAGACGCGTGCTCTGACAACGCGAATCGCGCATATCATTGCGACGGCGCGTGCGCATCCCGGACAGATCCTGGCCGTGACCTTCACCAACAAGGCCGCGCGGGAAATGCGCGACCGGATCGGGCGGCTACTGGGGGATGCGATTGAAGGGATGCCGTGGCTGGGGACATTTCACAGCGTTTCGGTGAAGATCCTGCGCCGCCATGCCGAGTTGATCGGCGCGGGCGATTTTCATCTGAAACCGACCTTCACGATTCTGGATACCGACGACCAGATCCGCCTTTTGAAACAGTTGATCGCGGCGGAAAACATCGACGAAAAGCGGTGGCCGGCCCGCCAGCTTGCCGGGATGATCGACGGCTGGAAAAACCGCGCGCTGACGCCCGACAAGGTCAGCCATAATGAAGGTGCTGCCTATGACGGCAAGGGCGTGCAGCTTTACCGCGCCTATCAGCAGCGCCTTCTGGCGCTGAACGCGGTCGATTTCGGCGATCTGCTGCTGCATTGCGTGACACTGTTTCAGGCCCATCCGGATATCCTGAAACAATGGCAGAACCGCTTCCGCTATATCCTCGTGGACGAATATCAGGACACCAATGTCGCGCAATATCTGTGGCTGCGGCTGCTCGCGCAGGCCCATCGCAATATCTGCTGCGTGGGCGATGATGACCAGTCGATCTATGGTTGGCGCGGGGCAGAAGTCGGCAATATCCTGCGCTTCGAAAAAGATTTCCCCGGCGCTCAGATCATCCGGCTGGAACAGAATTACCGGTCCACCCCGCAGATTCTTGGGGCGGCTTCGGGGCTGATTGCCGCCAATAAGGGCAGGCTTGGCAAGACGCTGTGGACCGATGCGCAGGACGGCTTGCAGGTCCGGCTGATCGGGCATTGGGACAGCGAGGCAGAGGCCCGCTGGATCGGCGAAGAGATCGAGGATTTCCACTCCGGCACGCGGCGCAGCGTCGGCAAGCACGATCTGAACGACGTGGCGATCCTTGTCCGCGCCAGCCATCAGATGCGGGCGTTCGAGGATCGCTTCCTGACCATCGGCCTGTCCTATCGCGTGATCGGCGGCCCGCGTTTCTATGAGCGGCAGGAAATCCGCGATGCGATGGCTTATTTCCGGCTGGCGGTCTCCCCCACCGACGATCTGGCCTTTGAGCGGGTAGTGAATACGCCGAAGCGCGGGCTCGGCGACAAGGCGGTCAAGACGATCCAGCAAGAGGCCCGCGATCTGGGCGAGCCGCTGCTGATCGGCGCGCAATCGGTGATTGCCAACGGTCTTCTGGGCGGCAAGGGTGCTGCCAATCTGCGCGAATTCGTCGATGCGATGGGGCGCTTTCATGCCGACGCATTGGATTCGACGGCCAACCATGTCGAACTGGCCGAGCGCATTCTGGATGAAACCGGCTATACCGCCATGTGGCAGAATGACAAATCGCCCGATGCGCCGGGGCGGCTGGAAAACCTCAAGGAACTGGTCAAGGCGCTTGAGGAATTCGACAATCTTCAGGGCTTTCTGGAACATGTCGCATTGGTCATGGACCGCGACAATGACGAGGCACAGGATGCCGTCTCCATCATGACGCTGCACGCCGCGAAAGGGCTGGAATATCCCATCGTCTTTCTGCCGGGATGGGAAGACGGTCTGTTCCCCAGCCAACGCAGCATGGATGAAAGCGGCATGAAGGGGCTGGAGGAGGAACGGCGTCTTGCCTATGTCGGCCTCACCCGGGCCGAGAAGCTGGCGACGATCAGTTTCACCGGCAACCGGCGGATGTATGGGCAATGGCAGTCATCCCTGCCCTCGCGTTTCATCGACGAACTGCCCGAGGAACATATCGAAGTCCTGACCGCGCCGGGCCTTTACGGGCAAGGTTATGGCGCGGCTGCAGTGGCCGCAGGCTCAGGCGATTTCGGGGCGTCCATGCACAGCCGGGCCGCCAATGCCGATGTCTATAACTCCCCCGGCTGGAAGCGCATGGCAGAACGCGGCGACCAACGCGCCAAGCCCCGCACCCCCGCCGCCGTGGTCATCGACGCCGAGGCCGTGGGCTTTTCCGTCGGCGACCGCGTGACCCACCCGAAATTCGGCGAGGGCAGCATCATGGGCATCGCCGAAGACACGCTGACAATCCAGTTCGAGGCCGGTTTCAAGAATGTGAAGGCAGGCTATGTGCAGCCCATGGGGGCTGAGGATGATGTGCCTTTTTGAGGAGGTGAGCGGAGGTCCGAAACGCGGGACGGAGCGGTCCTTTGCGATACCCTCGAGAATGGCTCCTGATAGTCAGCAGGCAGGCGCTTATACATTATTGCCGAGAAGCAGCGACGTTCACCCCAAGCCCCACCAGAATGCTCCCACCGATTCGGCGCGCAACCTTCGCAGCTGTTGCAGAACGGCGAAGTGCCGAAGACACCTTGTCGGCCAATACGACCGCGATGACGTCGGCGCTCGAAAACATGAGGTTGACGATCGTCCCCAAAATGAACAGTTGCAGCCAGATCGGAAAAGTAGCGCTCAAATCGGTGAACTGAGGAAGGAAGGCCACATAGAAGATGGCTGTTTTCGGGTTCAAGACCTCCACTGTGACACTTTCCCAGAATGCCCGCTTTGGCGACTTTGCATCCACTTCCAAAACTGACATCGTAATATTGTCCCGCGAAAAGAAGAGCTTCACGCCGAGCCAGATCAGATATGCGGCACCTGCAAACTTCAACAATGTGTACAAGATGGGAACGGCTTCAAACAGAATCGCCAGGCCAAGAGCCGCTGCAGCCACATGGGCGTACCCCCCAATGTGTATCCCAAGTGCGGCCAACCAACCCGCTTTGCGGCCGCGTGCCATCGTCTGAGCGGCCGTGTAAAGCATTGCCGGACCGGGCATGTAGGCAAAAACGGCTGTCGCGACCACGAAGGCAGACAAGAGTTCAAAAGATGGCATCGGTTGTCTTCCTGATTTTTGATTGGCATGGCCCAATTCGGCAGCACTTCACCACGTCCCTATGCAGATAGCAGACACTGATGCATTGCGCAGCATTAGTTAATATGGTCTCAAAGCCGACATTCGCATCTTGAACCTCGCAAGAAAAAAGGGCGCAGCCCGCGGGCTGAGCGTCTGCCCGTCCCGGCGGGCAGGCGCTTTGGTGACGCTGGTCCCTTCGCCCGGCGAAGACATGGGGCGCGCGCGATAAAGTGCTGAACCCGGCCCTTTATGGCGCCATCCCACGGGCATGCGCTCGCCCTCTGTTGCGCTTTTCGTCGCGATGGGTTGGTATTTCCGGCGAGGGCCGGAAAAAGCGGAGAGCATCATGGTCAAGACCCAGAAAATCACCCAGTCTGAATGGGAACGCTTTCCCGATACATGGCGTGGCAGCCTCACCGGAGAGCGGATGGGGACAGATATCACGCTCGCCTTCTATGAGACCGACGAGATCGGCAAGGGGCCAGTGCTGCACACGCACCCCTATGCCGAGACGTTTGTCGTGCTGGATGGCAATGGCCGCTATCAGGTCGGCGATCAGGTGATTGATGCGGTGGCGGGTGATGTGCTGATCGGGCCGCCGGATGTGCCGCATAAGTTCTGGAACCTCGGGCCGGGAAGGCTGCGGACGGTGGATGTCCATCACAGCCCGGTCTGGATTCAGGACGATCTGGAATAGGTGCGTGGGGGTGGTGCGCTGAAGCGCACGCTACGGTCAGCGGGGTTCGGCGGCGAGTGCCTTTTCCAGTTCGGGCAGGAAGCGGTTGGTGTAATCTTCGCGGATCAAGGGGCCGGCGTGGCGGTAAAGGATCTCTCCTGCACCGTTAATAATAAAGGTCTCGGGCGGGGCAGTGACGCCCCAGTCAATCGCGGCGCGACCGCGCGGATCGGTGGCGATGGCGTGAAACGGGTTGCCGTCCTCTGCCAGAAAGCGCAAGGCGTCGGCTTCGTTATCCTTCAGATCGACGCCATAGACCGGCAACCGTTCGGACAATTCGGTCAGCGTCGGATGCTCGGCCCGGCAAGGCGGGCACCAGCTTGCCCAGAAATTCACCAGCTTCACGCCCGGTTCGCGCAGCATGTCGCCGGTCAGCTGGGTATTGTCCGGCAGGGTCGTTTCCGGCAGCGGCGGTGCCTCTCGCCCGATCAGGGTCGAGGGCAGGCCATCGGGATCGTCGCGGCCCATCCCCCACAGGAACAGCAAAGCCAGCCCCAGAAACACCACCGGCGGGATCAGCATCAGAGGTTTAACGCGCATTCTGTCGGCCCTCCTGCTGTTCAAGTGCACGACGGGCACGGGTATTGCGGGCAATGCTTTGCCAGATCAGCAGCGCCAGAAGCGTCAGACCGACGCCGTATGACAGCGCCACCGGAACGGCATATTTACCAAGTTCAATCATAGGCGGGTTTCTCTGGCTTGCAGGGCGGCGGTGCGGCGGATGCGGATTTCGGTTCGGGTGCGGATCAGCAGCAGGGCGAGGAACAGCAAAAAGAACCCGATCATGCAGAGGTAGAGAGGGTAGCGGTAGATCTCGCTCATCCTTTCGCCGGGGGCCACAGAGAGGGACGCTCCCTGATGCAACCCCTGATTCCAGAACATCGCCGCATAGCGCGACAGCAGCGCGAAGACCGAACCGACGAGGCAAAGCACCCCGGTCAGATCGGCGGCGCTGTCGGGGTTTTCGACGGCCTCCCACAGCGCGATATAGCCGACATAGAAGAGGAACAGCACCAGGAAGCTGGTCAGGCGCGGGTCCCATTCCCACCATGTGCCCCAGGTCGGCTGGCCCCATGCCGCGCCGGTGACAAGGGCAATTACGGTCATGACCGCACCGATCGGGGCGGCGGCCTTGGCAGCCAATGCGCTGACATGGTGACGGCGGATGATCCAGATCAACGAGGCGACGAGCATCATCAGCCATATGTTAATCGCCATCATCGCGGCTGGCACATGCAGGAACATGATCTTGACCGATGCCCCCTGCCGGTAATCGGGCGGTGTCAGAAAGCCCCAGATCAGTCCGGTCACGGTGAAAAGCGCAGCACCACCCACGACCCAAGGCAACACCCTGCCCGAGGTTTTCATGAACTTGACGGGGTTGGCATATTCCCAGATCGACATGGGCGTTTCCTAGCGCGTGGCGGGGTCCGGGTGAAGTCTTTACCCGCTTTAGCTGGCGGAGTCTTTACCGCAGGTTGATACGTAATGCCGCAGCCGCGGCGAAGGGGATCAGCGCCAGCGTCAGCAAAGTGATCGCGGCAAGGAAAATCAGCGGCGTCGTAAATTCCATCCCCGATGCACCGCGCCGCGTTGCCTCTGCCCCGAAAATCAGCGTCGGGACATAAAGTGGCAGGACCAGCAGCGACAGCAGCAGGCCGCCCCGGCGCAGACCGACGGTCAGGGCAGCGCCAAAAGCGCCGAGCATCGACAGCGCCGGTGTGCCGATCAGCAGCGACAGCAGCAGCGGAATGACGGCTTGCCGCGGCAATTGAAGCAGGAGGCCGAACAGTGGCGCGGCCACGACCAGAGGAAGGGCCGACGTTATCCAATGCGCGGCGGCTTTGGCCAGCACTGCCCCCTCCAGCGGGATCGGCGCCGTTGCCAGAAGATCGAGAGAGCCGTCTTCGTAATCCAATGCGAATATACGGTCGAGCGACAGCAGGCAGGCCAGCAGGGCACCGACCCAAAGAATGCCGGGCGCGATCCTTGACAGGGTTTCGCCTTCGGGGCCGACGCCGAAGGGCACCAACGTGCAGAGGATCAGGAAAAAGCCGAGACCGAGGCCAAAGCCACCGCCAGCACGTGTTGCAAGCGTGAGATCGCGCATCAGCAGGGCGATCACGATGCTCTCCTTCGGCGGCGCGGCACAGGTTCAAATGAGGCCTGTGTCACGCAAAAGCCTCATTGAAGCCGGCAGAAATGGCGCGCGGCGTATCGGCTTTTGCGCGGTATGGCGTCAGATCGAGAACATCCGCCTCTGGCAGATGCAGGTCGATATGCGTCGCGATCAGCGCTGCGCCCCCGCCTTTCAGATGATGGCGAACCGCAGCCACGAACAGCGCGACAGAATCCGCATCCAGCGAAACCGTCGGTTCATCCAGAACCCAGATCGGGCGGCCCGTGACAAGAAGCCGCGCGAGCCCAAGCCGCCGTTTCTGTCCCGCCGAAAGGCTGCCCGCCGCGCGCCCTGCCAGATCGCGCAGATTCATCGCTGTCAGGGCGGGTGCGATGTCCGGCTGGCCGAAGATGTCGGCCCAGAAACGCAGGTTGGCCGACACCGTCAGCGCAGCTTTCAGACCGTCCGCATGGGCCGCATAGGCGATGCTCTCTGCTTCACACGCTATTCGCCCGGCGACCGACGGTTGCAGCCCCGCGACGCAGCGCAACAGTGTCGTTTTGCCGATACCGTTGGGACCACGCAGGATCAGCGCTCTTCCCGGATTAATTGAAAAGGAAACACCCTCGACCGCCCACAACCCGCCGCGCGCTACGGCGAGTTCTTGGACCGAGAGCAAACTCATAAGGGCAGCAGCGCACAGGCGACGCGCCGCCCCTCTGCCAACAGGACGTTATAGCTGCGTGCGGCTGAGGGAGATGACATGGCCTCGGCCATCAGGCCATCCTGCTGTAACGCGTCCAGCAGATCGCGCGGCGGGATCGCGATATCCGCGCCCATGCCCAGCAGCAGAACATCGACCTGCCCCGAAAGCGATTTCAGCGGCGCACGATCATCCAGTCCCGACCAGCCAGCAACACCGCTTGGCGATGCGACGATACCACCCTGATGCACCGTACCGCCCACGCGGAAGAAGCCGGGTCCGTAACCGTCGATAGGCTTTGCGCCGGACGGGAACTGAACCTCGGTCAGTTTCATCAGGGCGATTCCCGGAACTGATCGGGCAGTTTTTCGGGATCGGGCTTGGACCAGTCGCGCTTCACGCCAAGCCACAGCACAATGTTCTTCGCGACATAAATCGACGAGTAGGTCCCGATAATGATCCCGAAGGTGATCGCAAAAACGAAGCCGCGGATCACGTCACCGCCCAGCACCAGCAGCGCAATCAGCGCCACAAGCGTCGTGCCAGAGGTCATCACGGTCCGGCTGAGGGTTTCGTTGACCGACAGGTTCATCACATCGCGCAGGGCCATTGATTTGAACTTGATCAGGTTTTCCCGCAAGCGGTCAAAGACAACCACGGTATCGTTGATCGAGTAACCCAGAATGGTCAGCAGCGCTGCGATAATCGTCAGGTCGAACTTGATCTGAAACAGGCTGAACACGCCCAATGTTATGACGACGTCGTGGATAAGCGACACGAAAGCCCCAACGGCAAACTGCCATTCGAACCGCAGCCAAATGTAAGCCGAGATCGCCAGCAAAGACGCCAGAACCGCGTTGATGGCGGTTTGGATCAATTCGCCTGAAACCTTGGGGCCCACAGATTCGACGGAAGGAAAGGTCAGGGTCGGATCGACTTGTTGCAGCGCAGCTTCGACCCGGGTGATGGTTTCAGGGCTGACGGATTCTGACCCTTCCTGCGCCTGAATGCGGATCTGGGCCACATGTTCTTCCGGCCCGAAGGTCGGATCGAAAACTTCGCTGATTGCAACATCGCCAAGATTCAGCGGCGCAATTGCATCGCGATAGGCACCGACATCGACAGGCTGCGTCGCCTCGGTCCGGATGGTTGTTCCACCACGGAAATCGATGCCGAAGTTCAAACCCATCACGAACAGGCAAATCAGCGAAGCCACGACCAGAATCCCCGACAGACCGAAGGTATAGGTCTGCAACCGGAAGAAATCGATCTTCGTCTCGTCAGGTACGAGTTTCAGTCGCCAAGCCATATCAAACCTCTATCGTCTTGGGGCGAGCGCGATCAAACCAGATCACCATCATCAGACGCGTCACCCAAAGCGCCGTAAAGACGGATGTCACGATACCGATGGCCAGCGTGACGGCAAAGCCCTTGACCGGGCCAGAGCCCATCATAAACAGGATCGCCGCGATAATCAGAGTGGTCACGTTGGCATCGACAATGGCCGACATCGCGTGACGGTAGCCCTGCTCGATCGCCCGTGCCGGTCCTTTGGCACGCTTCAGCTCTTCGCGGATACGTTCGAAAACCAGAACATTGGCATCAACCGCCATACCGATGGTCAACACAATACCGGCGATACCAGGCAGCGTCAGCGTGGCGCCGATCAGGGACAGGATACCAAAGATCAGCCCGATATTCAGCGTCAGCGCAATCGCGGCAAACACGCCGAACAGCCTATAGCTGGCAATCATCAACACGATGACAGCGACAAAGCCCACCGCAGAGGCAACCTTGCCCGCATCGATGCTGTCCTGTCCCAGTTCCGGTCCGATGGTGCGTTCCTCAAGAAACGTGAGTTCCGCCGGAAGCGCACCGGCGCGCAGCAGGACCGCAAGCTGGGTGGAACTGGCGACATCCATGGAACCGGAAATCTGGCCAGCACCGGTCGTGATCGCGTCACGGATGACCGGGGCAGAGATCACCTCATCATCCAGCACAATCGCGAAGGGCTGGCCGATATTGGCGGCGGTGTATGCGCCGAATTTGCGTGCGCCCGACGGGTTGAAGTTGAAGTTCACCGCAGGCTGGCTGTTCTGGTCGAAGCCGGGTTGGGCATTCGTCAGCTCTTCACCTGTTACAACGGGGCTATCCTCGACAATGTAGAACACGCCCTCTTCATCAATCGAGGGCAGAAGCGCATTGCCGACACCGGGCGCGGCATTCGCATCCGTCGTCCGGCTGATCACGGGGTTGAATGTCAGCTTCGCGGTCGTCCCGATCAGTTCTTTCAGTTCAGCGGCAGACCCGATGCCCGGCACCTGAATCAGAATACGGTCCGCACCCTGACGCTGGATCGTCGGCTCTCGTGTGCCGACCTCATCGACGCGGCGGCGAACGATTTCCAGCGATTGCTGAACGGTTCGGTCATCAGTCGCGGTTTTTTCGGCATCCGACAGATTGATCTGCAACTGATTGCCCGAAGCAGAAATCTCGATATCGTTCTGCCCCGCACCGCTGAGAGAGACGACAGGCGTCGCAAGAGTGCGCGCAGCAGCGACCGCCGCTGCCATTTGATCTGCATTCTCGATTTCGACATGCAACTCGTCTTCGGGACCCGGCACGCGGCGCACGGCACCGATGGTGTCGCGCTGCTCTGCCAGCACCCGGCGCAGTTCCGGCCAGAGGGCATCCATGCGGGATTTGTAGACTTCCGCAACGTTCACCTCCGCCAGCAGATGGGCACCGCCGCGCAGGTCGAGACCAAGGTTGACCAATCCGTTCGGCATCCAGTTCGGCCATGCATCTATGGCCGCCTGCTGTTCATCACTGACAAAGCCCGCTGCTTCGGATGCGGCAACCGCGTCGTTATGGGCCTCTACACGGCCATAGAAGAAGTTCGGCAAGGCCCAGATCAGGCCGATTGCCACCACGCCCAGAATCAGGACGCGTTTCCAAAGCGGAATATCCAGCATGTCGGAAAAGCCTTAAAAAGCCCTCAGGAATTTGCGGCGGCAGGGGTGGTCGCGTTCAGGACCTGCGAAATCGTGGCGCGAACAACGCGGACCTTGACGCCCTGCGCGATTTCGACGGTGACTTCACCTTCCTTGACATCGGTCACCTTGCCGATCAGCCCCCCCTGGGTGATGACCTGATCGCCCCGCTTCAGCGCCGCAACCATGTTTTTATGTTCCTTCATGCGCTTTTGCTGCGGGCGCAGGATCAGGAAATACATGATCACGAAGATCAGAATCAGCGGGATAAACTGCGTAATAGCGGCCGCACCGCCGGCGCCACCGGCGGCTTGCGCATAGGCAGGAGAAACGAACATCGGCGGTCCTTTCGGAAGGTCAGGTCAGAAGGAGTGGGGCCAGAAAGCCCTGAATTGCCGCGCAACCTAATCTTCACAAGCGTCAATGGCAAGAAAGCTGCCAAATCTGTTACTTGATCTGCGGCTGCTGTGCATGGTGGACTTGCCCCGTCCGCTATGGCACCCCTGATCGCGAAGGAGATCGCCATGTCTGACAGTGCCGCCCTGAAGCAAGGGTCAACCGACCGGAATCAGGACGAAATCACGCGCCTGATCGACATTATGGCGGCGCTTCGCGACCCTGAATCGGGATGTCCGTGGGACATCGAACAGGATTTTGCCTCAATCTCTCCCTACACAATCGAAGAGGCCTATGAGGTGGCCGATGCCATCGCACGCGAAGCATGGGACGAATTCCCCGCAGAGTTGGGCGATCTGCTGTTGCAGGTCGTTTTTCACGCTCAGATGGCCAGCGAAAAGGGCATGTTCGACTTTGCAGACGTGGCCGCAAAGATATCTGACAAGCTGATTGACCGGCACCCGCATGTCTTTGGCGACGAATCGCGTGACAAATCAGCGGCCCAGCAGGTTAAGGATTGGGAAACGATCAAAGCGGCCGAGCGTGCTGCCAAGGCCGAAAAGGGCGTGTTGGACGGGGTCGCCCTGGGTCTTCCGGCACTTACGCGCGCGGTGAAGCTGCAAAACCGCGCCGCCCGCGTCGGATTCGATTGGCCGGGCGCGGAACATGTGCTGGACAAGATTGCCGAGGAAACTGCCGAATTGGTCGAGGCCCGAGAAAGCGCTGATCACGACCATCTGACCGAGGAATTCGGCGACCTGCTGTTCGTGGTCGCCAACCTCGCCCGCCATCTGGATATCGACCCCGAAGAAGCGCTACGGGGCGCCAATGCCAAATTTACCCGCCGTTTCCGCTTTATCGAGGCGCAGCTTCAAGCGCAGGGCCGACGCCCGGATGAATCGAACTTAGCGGAAATGGATGGTCTGTGGGATGACGCCAAGCGAGCCGAACGCGAGGCATCCTGATTCGCGCGATCTTCCAGCAAGCGTCGCGTTTTCCGACCGGAAAGGCAGTCGCGCTTGGCCTAATACTGCCCGTCAAACCCGCCTGAACGACATATAGGTCGGTGTCCGCTGCTCGCGCAGCGCCTTTTGTTCATAGCGGGTAGACAGCCAGTCCGGCCAAGCGACGGCACGCAGGCTTTCAAGTTGGAAACCTGCTTTCGGCACCTCTTCCAGCGTCTGGCGGACATATGATGGAATATCCGTGGCGACGCGGAACTCTGCCCCCGGTGCCATGACCCGGTGCAACGGCAGCAAATGCTCTGGCGTGACAAAACGCCGGCGATGATGCCGTGTCTTGGGCCATGGATCGGGATAGTTCAGAAACGCCTTTGAGATCGAGCCATCGGGCAGCACATCCATCAGATCGCGCGCATCGCCGGGATGCACGCTGACATTCTCCACCCCAGCGGACTTGATCTTTCCCACCAGCATGGCCACGCCGTTGATGAAGGGTTCACACCCGATGATGCCCATCTGCGGATAGGTTGCGGCCATATGGACCATATGTTCGCCCCCGCCGAAGCCGACCTCCAGCCAGATCGGGCGGTCGTCACCGAAAATCGCGGCGGGGTCGATTGGCGTGCGGTCAGGGTTGTCCTGAAGCGTAATCCCGGTGGGCTGCAACGGCCCCAGATCCTCGGCCAGATAGCCCTTCTGGCTACGACGCAGGGTCTTGCCATGGCGTCGGCCGTAGAAATTGCGGTGGGTCGGATTCGGATCGAAGGGCTTGTCAGACATGGGCGCAGCATGTGGCAAGCCGCGTCGCATCCGTCAAGCCGCGAAGATCAGCGGAAACGGCGCCACACAGCGATAAGCACGAAGGATGCCAGATACATCGCAATGGCGTAGAGCGCAGGCGCGACAGTCATTTTCTGCGCGTCCGCGACCCAAGTTATTGCAAGAGGAAGCGCAAAGTTCTGCATAAGCAGCGACAAGCCTATCGCCTCGCCCTTCGCGGCACCCAACATTCGACCCGCACCCCATGCGAACAGGCCGCAGCAGAATGCGATGGTCAGCGAAAGGAAGAACAGCGAAATGTGACCCCATTCAAACCATGACCACAGCGTCGCCAAAACCGTCAGCCCCGTCAGCGCAGAGGCGTAGACCATCATCCGGCGCTCCATGGCCTGCGCCAGATTGGCTTGCAAAAGCGGCAATGCAAGCCCCAGCAACAATGGTATCACATAAGCCAGCAGAATAAGTTGCACCAGCCCCGGGAAGAGCTGATCCAAACCTAAAGAGAAGAACGCGATCAGCGACGTGAAGGACGAACACAGCGTCAAGGTCCGCGCCAGACCCAAATTCCCGCCTGCAAGCCCTACGAAAACATGGCTGCTTACAGTGGCCGGTGCCAAAGCAACAAGGACGAGGCCAAATCCCTCTGACGACGCGGGGACGATAGCCTTGGCAAGCATCGCAACGAAAATCGGCATCAGCAGCGACTGCAGCGCAAGGCCAAGCACCGTTGAACCGGGCATCTTGGCGACGCGCTGCAAGTCCCTGCCACGCAGACCAAGACCCGTGGCGAACATGGTCAGAGCAAGAGCGATGACCGCCAGATATGCCGTCGCAGTCATCGCGTCCGCCTCCAAGACGTGTCTAAGGCTGCCGAGCCTAACTGCTGCGCCATTCAGCGATCAAGGCGCCAGTCGGCTTATGATGACCGTAACCTCTGGCTTTTTGCCGATTTCTTCCATGGTGACCTGACGGGTAATCTTGCGCACCGCGTCCTCGATCTTTTTGTCATCCGCAACGGTCTTGGCATCTGCACGCTCCAGGAATTCGGCCAGTTCAGACTCGATCTGCTCGGCAACCGGCTGGTTGGAGCGCCCGCGTTCTGCCAGGCCCATCGGTTCGACCCAGGCGTCCGGGAAGGGATTGTCCTCTTCATCAACGATCACGCTGACTGTGACATGACCGTTCAGTGCCATGCGGATCCGGTCGCGGATCACGCCGTCAAACGCGCCTATCAGAACGGACCCGTCAAGATAGATTCGTCCCGCTTCGACGTTGTCGACGATCTCGGGCCTGTCGCCCGTGATATCCACCACAGCACCATTCGTCGCGACGATTGAGGCAATGCCCTTCTCTCGCCCGATTTCCGCGTGTTCGCGCAAATGCATGTGTTCGCCATGCATTGGCAGCAGAATTGCAGGCTTCAGCAGATCGTGCACCGCCTCCAGATCGGGCCGGTTGGCGTGGCCGGAGACGTGGAATGTCCCGTCCTGCCCGTCAAACACATCGACACCAATTTCAGAAAACTGGTTCATGATGCGGATCACGCCTCGCTCGTTCCCCGGAATGACGCTGGAGCTGAACAGGAAGCTGTCACCCTCTTGCAGGCGGATACCAAGATAGGAACCGCGCGCGAGTTGGGCGGAGGCCGCGCGGCGTTCGCCCTGACTGCCGGTGACGATCAGCATGACCTCATTTCGGGGCAGTTCTGCCGCCTCTTCAGGGCTGATCGTGTTCGGAAAGTCGGACACAACACCGGTTTCCTGCGCAACCTGTGTCATCCGGCGCATCGAACGGCCAAGCAGACAGATCTTCCGGCCTGCCGCCACGCCTGCCTCGGCCAGCGATTTCAGGCGCGCGACATTGGAGGCGAACGTTGTCGCAGCGACGAGATTCGGTTGCGCCATAACGAAGTCCAGCAGAGGGTTCGCCAGCAGCGCCTCTGACCGGCCGGGATGCAGGTTGAACACATTGGTGGAATCGCAGGCCAGAACCTTTATGCCGCCCGCTTCGCCGGCAATCTCGTGCCACAGAATGGGATCGAAGGCTTCGCCGACAACCGGCGTTCCGTCCAGTTTGAAATCGCCGCTATGCACGATCCGACCGGCAGGCGTATCAATGATCAGCGCGGAGCTTTCGGGGATCGAGTGGCTGATCGGCACGAACTGGACTTTGAACGGCCCAGCCTCGACGACATCGGGCCGTGGTTCGTGGATGCGCACGGCATCAGGCGAAAGGCCACGTTCTTCCAGCTTCATCTTCGCCAACGTGCCGGTGAACTTCCGGCAGTGAACCGGCTTTTCCAAGCGGTCCCACAGCAGACCAAGCGCACCGACGTGGTCCTCATGCGCGTGGGTGATAAATATCGCCTCGATCCGGTCCTTGTTGGCCTGCAGCCACGCCGTATCGGCCATAATCAGATCGACACCCGGTGTCGTGTCCATGTCGCCGAAGGTTACACCCAGATCGACGACGATGAGGCGTTCCTTACCTTTTGGCCCATATCCATAGACATAGGCGTTCATGCCAATTTCGCCTGCGCCGCCAAGCGGCAGATAGATCAGCCGGTCAGACATTCCCCGCCTCCTTGTTATAATCGTAGATGAGCCGCAGCCCGTGGACGGTCAGATCGTCTTCGATGCTGTCGAAAACATCCGTTCCCTGTTCAAACAACGGAGCAAGGCCGCCGGTTGCAATAACCTTCATCGGCCTGTCCTGTTCGTTGCGTATCTGGCCGATGATGCCCTCGACCAGACCAATATAGCCCCAAAAGATTCCTGACTGGATACAGGCGATCGTATTCGTGCCGATCACGCGCGCGGGCTTGGTGACATCAACATGCGGCAAAGATGCCGCGCCCATATGCAGCGCCTCCAGGCTAAGGTTAACACCGGGCGCAATCACACCGCCGACATAGGCGCCATCGTCCGCCGCGACGTCAAAGGTCGTGGCGGTTCCAAAGTCGACGACGATCACATCACCGCCGAGGCGCTCATGCGCGGCCCATGTGTTGACAATTCGGTCGGGCCCGACGGTGGCACCGGAATCGACACGGGGTTCTGCCGGAAGCAGGCAGTCAGGCTTGCCGACCACCAGCGGGCGCGTGTTGAAATAGCGGTTACAAAGCACGCGCAGATTGAACACGACACGCGGAACCGTCGAAGAGATAATGCAACGATCAATATCCAGTTCGAAATGGGTCAGCGAGATCAGCGTCTGCAGCCAGACATAATACTCATCCGCGGTCCGCTTGTGATCGGTGGCGATGCGCCAATGCGACAGAAACTTTTCGCCATCCCAGATCGAGAAGACCGTGTTGGTATTTCCGGTGTCAATACAAAGCAGCATCAGAAGAATACATCCGCAGCAGGAATAAGTTGGCGTCCGGAGGCAGTGCTCAGAATAAGCGATCCGGCTTCGTCGATCCCGTCAAACCGTCCGACGAATTCAGCCGTCCCTGTCCGCGCCTTTATCGTTTCACCAAGTCGTGCGGCGCGGGCAAGAAAAGCATCGCGGATGGGGACGAAACCTTCGGTCAGGAAGCGTCGCTCCCACGCCGAGAAGCTGGGTGCCAGCAAATCGAGAAACTCTTCTGCACCGACCGTTATCCCGGTTTCCTCGCGCAGGCTCACCGGCGCAAATGCGGCCTCGGGATCGGTCGGAGGGGCCGAAAAAAGGTTCACGCCGATCCCGATGGCGAGTGCCGCGACCTCGCCGCCCTGCCCCGTACTTTCCAAAAGAATTCCGGCGACCTTGCCACCGTTCAACAAGACGTCATTCGGCCATTTCAGCGCCAGACGCGCCGATGGCCCAGCGGCCAGGCCAAGCGCATCATAAAGCGCCAATGCAGCAACAAAACTATAAAGTGCTGCGTTGGAGGCGCCGCCTTTCGGCCGCAAGACCAGAGAACCCGCGAAGTTCCCTTTCGGCATAGCCCAGTCACGACCACGGCGACCGCGTCCCTGAAACTGGTCATGCGTGATTATCCATGCCTGGCCGGCAAGCTTCGGGGCCATGCGCAGCGCTTCGGCATTGGTGGATGGGCTGCGCGGCAGGACATGCCGCGCAACGCCCTCAGGCCAGGGATGTTGATCAGCCACCGTGTTGCGCAGCGGGCGCAGCCGCTTGTTCGACGACGACACCCTCACTTAACATCAGCGCATCAGCCGCACGGCCAGCCGCACGATCCACCCCGAATGTGGTGATAGCACCCAGCAGAACGATTGCTGCCGAAGCCACAAGCATGACCACGGATACTGGTGCCATACGGCTGCCGACGGGTTCAATATCGGTACCGAAATACATGTAGTAGACGATGCGCAGATAATAGAACGCGCCGATAACAGATGCGATAACGCCCGCAACCGCCAGCCATGTCATACCGCCATCCACAGCCGCATTCAGCACGCCCAGCTTCGCGAAGAAGCCCAGCATCGGTGGCACACCCGCAAGGCTGAACAGCAGGATCATCACGGCAAAGGCCTTCACCGGCTCTCCATTCGCGAATTGATGCAGGCTGGCCAGATCGGTCACCGGCTCTCCATCCCGCTCCAGCGACATGATCCATGCAAAAACGCCAACATTCATCACCGCATAAATCGCCATGTAAAGCAGCATAGACTGCACGCCAAGCGCGGTACCCGCAGCCAGCCCCATCAGCGCAAAGCCCATATGCGCGATCGAGGAATAGGCCATCAGACGCTTGATATTCGTCTGACGGATGCCGGCGATGGAACCAAGGAACATCGACAGTACCGCCAGCACCGCAAGGATCTGTCCCCAATCGCCCGGCACCTGACCAAACGCATCGACCAGCACGCGCGCCAGCAGTGCCATCGCGGCAACCTTGGGTGCCGAGGCGAAGAATGCCGTCACCGGCGTGGGGGAGCCTTCGTAGACATCCGGCGTCCACATGTGGAACGGAACCGCCGAAACCTTGAATGCCAGACCGACCATCACAAAGACCATACCGAACAGCAGCCCAACAGGCAGCGTACCGCCATGCACAACATTGATGATCCCGGCAAAGCTTGTTGTACCCGCAAAGCCATAGATCAGCGACGCACCATAGAGCAGCATCCCAGAGCTGAGAGAGCCGAGAACGAAATATTTCAGCCCCGCCTCGGACGAACGCGAGGATTCGCGGCGCATTGCCGCCACCACATAAAGCGCCAGCGATTGCAGCTCCAGCCCAAGATAAAGCGACAGCAGATCACCGGCAGAGACCATGATCATCATCCCCGTCACGGACAGGGCGATCAGGATCGGAAATTCGAAACGCAGCATCCCGCGCCGCTCCATGTAATCGGCGCTCATGGCGACGACCGCGGCGGCGGAAAGCAGGATGACGATCTTCGAGAAGCGCGAGAATGCGTCAGAGATGAACATGCCGTAGAAGGCTTCGCCCTCGGGCGCGACGCCGACCTCTACATAGAAGGCGAGCGCCAGCAGGACCGCGACCGTGGCCCACAGAATGGGCCGCGCAATCGCATCCTTGCCGAAATAGGCCCCGGCGAGCAGTGCCAGCATGGCATAAGCCGCCAATAGGATTTCCGGCATGATGATCGTGAAATCAAGCGAAGTCATGACGGTCCTCTCAGTGCTCTGCCGTGGCGGCTTCTGCCGCAGGTGTGGCCTCGACCATGCGATACGCAGCAGGATCGGCAGCCAGGTCTTCCGTCGCGGCAGCGTAGTTGTTCACCAATGCCTCGACGCTTGGGCCGGTAATGTCTATCACCGCGCGCGGATAAATCCCCAGCCACAATGTCATGACCACGAGCGGCACAAAGATCCAACGCTCTCGCGGGGTCATATCGGTGATTGTCTTCAGGCTTTCCTTGATCAGCGATCCAAGCGTGACCCGGCGATATAGCCACAGCGCATAGGCAGCCGACAGGATAACGCCAGTGGCCGCCACGGTTGCGACCCAGGTGTTTGCCCTGAACGTGCCAAGGAGTGTCAGGAACTCACCGACGAAGCCAGAAGTGCCGGGAACGCCGACATTGGCCATCGTGAAGAAAATGAAAATCAGCGCATATTTCGGCATGCGGTTAACCAGACCGCCATAGGCGTCGATTTCGCGTGTGTGCATCCGGTCGTAGATCACGCCAACACACAGGAACAGCGCCCCGGAAATGAAACCGTGCGACAGCATCTGGAAAATGGCGCCGTTAATGCCTGCCTGATTGGCGGCAAACGCACCCATCGTTACGTAGCCCATATGCGCTACGGAAGAATAGGCGATCAGCTTCTTCATGTCCGACTGCGCCAATGCCACCAGCGAGGTATAGACAATGGCGATGGCTGACAGCCAGAACACCACCGGCTGAAAGATGTCAGAGGCGACCGGGAACATTGGCAGCGAAAAGCGCAGGAAGCCGTAGCCGCCCATTTTCAACAGCACAGCGGCCAGCACCACCGACCCGGCCGTGGGGGCCTGAACGTGCGCATCCGGCAGCCAGGTATGCACCGGCCACATCGGCATTTTGACCGCAAAGCTTGCGAAGAAGGCCAAAAACAGCAGCGTCTGCAATCCGCCGAAGATCGTCCAGCCCAGGAAATGCATCGGCTCGGACGAGAAATCGAATTCCAGAAGCTGGGCGATATCGGTCGTGCCGGCGGCGCGATACATCGTGACCATCGCCACAAGCATCAGGACCGAGCCAAGGAACGTATAAAGGAAAAACTTGAATGCCGCGTAGATTCGGTTCTGCCCGCCCCAGATCCCGATGATCAGGAACATCGGGATCAGACCGGCTTCGAAGAACAGATAGAACAGCACCAGATCGAGCGCGACAAACACGCCGATCATCAGCCCTTCCAGTACAAGAAAGGCAATCATGTATTCCTTGACGCGGCTTTGCACCTCCCATGTCGACAGGATGGTGATCGGCATCAGGAAGGTGGTCAGCATGACAAACAGGACCGAAATGCCGTCAACGCCCAGCTTGTAGCGCAGCCCCATGATCCAGTTCCGATCCTCGACGAACTGGAAGCCGGTATTGGCCGGATCGAAGCCGAACAGAACGTAAAGCGAGATCACGAAGGTCGCGGAAGTGGCGATCAGCGCCAGCCATTTCGCATTGCGCCGCGAGGATTCGTCATCGCCACGCAGAAAAACTGCAAGGATCAGGGCAGCAACGATCGGCAGGAAGGTGATAATCGAGAGAATATTGGTCATCTTACATGCTCCCGCGCATCATCACCCAGATCAGCAGGCCAAGGATACCTGCCACCATGGCGAGCGCATAATGGAAGATGTAGCCCGATTGCAACCGGCCAGCAAAGCGCGCCAGTCGCGGGATAAGCCCCATCGTCACACCATTGATGCTGCCGTCGATAACCCTGCCATCGCCTTCCGTCCAAAGTACGCGACCCAGCCAGCGGGCGGGCCGGACGAAAACACGGTCGTAGATCTCGTCGAAATACCACTTGTTGAGCAGGAAGTTGTAAAGCGGGCGCTGCGTTGCGGCCAGCTTCGCCGGGGCTTCGGGATGGCGGATATACATCATCCAGGCGGTGAACAGACCGATCAGCATCGCGATGAAGGGCGAAACCTTGACCCATTTCGGCGCTTCATGGGCTTCATGGATCACGTGGTTGTCGGGATGCATGTAGATCGCACCACCAACCGGGGCCGGCACATCGGTGTTCAGCCCACCCTCGGCATGTTCCGCCTCTGCGGCGGCGGCGGGGGCATGTTCGCCTTGTGCTGAGGCTTCGGTCGCAACGGCTTCGCCACCCGCTTGTGCGTCACTGGCGTGCCCGGCAGGCTCGGCCTCCCCATGCTCGCCCTCAGCCGCTTCATGCGACTCGGCCCCACCGATATGGAAGAACTGATTGATCCGGTCGCCGAAGAAGTCCCCATACCAGACCATGCCCGAGAAAATCGCGCCGATGGCCAGAACGCCAAGCGGGATCGTCATGACGGGCGGAGATTCATGTGCGTGCTCATGCGCGTGATGGTCACCGCGTTCGGTGCCAAAGAAAGTCATGAACATCAGGCGCCAACTATAGAAGCTGGTCATCCCGGCCGCGATCACCAATGCCCAGAAGGCAAAGCCGTTGCCGACCCATGCGCTTTCGATGATGGCGTCTTTCGACAGGAAACCCGCGAAACCGAAATGGGTCAGCGGAATACCCACACCCGTAATAGCCAGCGTTCCGATCATCATCGCCCAGAAGGTCAGCGGGATTTTTTTGCGCAGTGCACCGTAATTGCGCATGTCCTGCTCATGATGCATCGCGTGAATCACCGAGCCCGCACCAAGGAACAGCATAGCCTTGAAGAAGGCGTGGGTCAGCAGGTGGAACATGGCGGCTGAATAGACACCAACACCCGCGGCCACGAACATATAGCCCAGCTGTGAGCAGGTCGAATAGGCGATAACCCGTTTGATGTCGTTCTGCACCAGCCCCACGGTTGCCGCGAAGAACGCTGTGCAGGCACCGATGATCGTGATGAAAAGCGACGCAGAGGGCGCAAATTCGTAAAGTGGCGACATGCGGCAGACGAGGAATACGCCAGCCGTAACCATCGTTGCCGCGTGGATCAGCGCCGAAACAGGTGTCGGGCCCTCCATCGCGTCGGGGAGCCATGTGTGGAGCAGAAGCTGCGCCGATTTACCCATCGCGCCGATGAACAGCAGCACACCAACCAGGTTTGCCGCATTCCAGTCGGTCCAAAGGAAATGGACCGTTGTTTCTGCGACTTCGGGAACCTGCGCGAAAATCTCGTCGAAATAGATCGAGCGGGTCAGCCACCACAGCGCGAAAATCCCCAGCAGGAAACCAAAGTCCCCTACCCGGTTAACAATGAAAGCCTTCATCGCGGCAGCGTTCGCCGACGGCTTCTTGTAGTAGAAACCGATCAGCAGATAGGACGCGACGCCCACGCCTTCCCAGCCGAAGAACATCTGCAGCAGGTTGTCGGCGGTCACCAGCATCAGCATGGCGAAGGTGAAGAAGGACAGATAGGCAAAGAAGCGGGCTTTGTAATGCTCGCCCTCGGTCCAGTTATCGTCATGGGCCATATAGCCCATCGAATATAGATGGACGAGCGCCGAGACGGTTGTCACAACGATCAGCATGATCGCCGTCAGCCGGTCCAGACGGATCGACCAGCGGGAAACGAAGTCGCCCGAAACGATCCAGTCGAAAACCGGAATGTGCTGCGTGACACCATCGAAGCCGATGAAGACGATCCATGACATCAGACAGGCGAGGAAAAGGATGCCGGTGGTCAGGATCTGGGCTGCCTTTTCACCGATGATGCGCCAACCAAAACCCGCAATCAGCGAGCCGACGAGCGGACCGAAGAGGATGAACTTTTCCATGACTCAGCCCTTCATCACGTTGACATCTTCCACGGCAATCGTACCGCGGTTGCGGAAGAACACCACAAGGATGGCCAGACCAATCGCCGCTTCCGCTGCCGCGACAGTCAGCACGAACATGGTGAAGACCTGACCGCCCAGATCGTTGAGATGTGTAGAAAAGGCGACGAAGTTCACGTTGACCGCCAGCAGCATAAGCTCGATCGACATCAGGATGACGATCACGTTCTTTCGGTTCACGAAAATGCCAAAGATGCCGGTGACGAACAGGATCGCCCCCACCACCAAGAAATGCCCCGTTCCGATCATCGTATCGTCCCTCAGTTCGTGTTCTGGCGCCAGCAGGCCCCGGTCGTTCTTATCTGACTACTCGCCGCCATACGCTCGGCAAGAACAGGTTTCTTCGGTTTCCCGCAGGTTCAGCATATTGAAATCGTTCCGCGCACGACACAGGGCGCGCACGGCATGCCTGACGTCAGCCTTAATGCTTACCGCCCCTGACGCCGATCTTTTCGCTCGCTTGTCCCTTGTGAAGGCCATTGCCCCCGCTTTCGCTTGCTTATTGAGTCGCGAGACGGACAAACCGCCACGCGTTTGAGGTGCTTACTGCCAGAGAAGATCGGAATAGTGAAGCTGGCACCCGCAACTTACCTGCGGATTTCCAGTCATCTTTGCTGTAGTCTCGGTGCCTCAAGAGCTCGGTTCTCCAAAAAGCAACGTCGCAATTTGCTCCGCCATATTAGTTCGCCGCCGCGAAACGCATCAAAGAGGATTCTTTTCTTAATCACCCTCTGCTCTGTGCAGCAAAACTCCGACCGCTACCACCGATAGGGCCGCGAAGAACTTCACAGCCCCTGACCCGGTTTAACGTCGCGCAGCTCCAACTGCTTCTTCGGATCGGTCCACATCTGTTTCAGCACATTCTGGCGCTTGATGTCGCGGCGATGGCGGATCGTCAGGACGATTGCACCGATCATGGCCACCAGCAGGATCAAACCGGAAATCTGAAACGCCAGGAAGTAACGGTCATACAGCACTGTCCCGATCGCGTTGGAGTTGGAGATATCGGACGGGATCGGCGCGGCCAGTTGCGCGTCGGCACCCGGTGCGGTCTGCCAGCCGGCAAAGCTCATCCCCAGCACGGTCAGCAGTGCGACGGCGATCAGGATTCCTAAGGGAAGGAAGCGCGCAAGCTCGCCCCGCAATTCCGCGAAATCAACGTCGAGCATCATGACCACGAACAGGAAAAGCACCGCAACCGCGCCGACATAGACAATGATCAGCAGCATGGCGACGAACTCAGCGCCCTGCAAAACGAACAACCCCGCGGCGCAAAGAAAGGTCAGGATCAGCCAGAGCACCGAATGAACCGGGTTCTTCGACATGACGACCATAAAGCCCGCGAGGCAGGCGATGGCGGCGAACAAATAGAATGCGAAGGCGATCATGCCTCGTCCTCCTCGTCATAGACGCTGGCTGCTATGTCCAGTGCCTTCTGCATGGCAGGCAAGCCCGCGAACATGCTCATCTGGTAGATAGTTTCCGCGATTTCGCGCTTGGTCGCACCAGCCTCAAGCGCCTGACGGATCGTCAGCCGCAATTGCGGTTCAGCCAAGGCGCCCTGCACCGTGATCGCACCGATGGTCAGCAAAAGCCGGGTCTTTGCGTCCAGCCCTTCACGGTTGAAGGTCTTACCAAACCACATTTCCAGTACATCGGCAGGCATGGTCGGGATCAGCTTTTCGAAGGCCCGCGTATCTACCTGCTCAAGCGCCGGGTTATAGGCACGCGCCATTTCCTGGCCCGATTGGACCATCTGCTGGAACAGGCGTGTGAAAGCATCGTTCATCGGTAGGGCGCGTCCAGATAAAGGTTGCGGGCAATCTCTGCCTCCCAGCGGTCACCGTTCTCAAGCAGTTTCTGCTTGTCGAAAAACAGTTCCTCGCGGGTTTCGGTGGCGAATTCGAAATTCGGCCCTTCGACAATGGCATCCACCGGGCAGGCTTCCTGACAGAAACCGCAATAGATGCATTTGGTCATGTCGATATCATAGCGCGTCGTCCGGCGGCTGCCGTCATCGCGTGGTTCGGCGTCAATCGTAATGGCCTGCGCCGGGCAGATCGCCTCACACAGTTTGCAGGCGATGCAGCGCTCTTCCCCTGATGGGTAACGCCGCAGCGCATGCTCCCCGCGGAAGCGCGGGGACAGCGGGCCTTTTTCGTGCGGATAGTTGATGGTTTCCTTCGGCGCGAAGAAATATTTCACCCCAAGGCCAAAGCCTTTGATGAAATCCCACATCAGGAAATATTTGGTCGCGCGGGCGAGGTCGAGGGCCATGATCAGCGGTCCTTCAAACGTTCAGCTACGAAACGGTCGCATGCGGCGACCAGCGAGCGGACATGCTGTGAATCACGATCCAGCCCTGCATGGTCGGCCAGATAATGGGCGAATTCCACTTTGTCGGTCTCGCTGGCTTTCGCAAGTGCATTTGCGATGGTTTGCTCCGACATATCTCAGCCTCCGACTGCTGCGCGGGCCCAGAACCCGCCAAGAACTTCATAGCGCGCCATGATCGCCACGAAAACAACCCAGCCAAGCGACAGCGGCAGGAAAACCTTCCAGCCGATGCGCATCAGCTGATCATAGCGATAGCGTGGCACGATAGCCTTCACCATCGAGAACATCCAGAACCAGAACCACATCTTGATGACCATCCACAGCACGCCATCCGGCAGGCCGGGTATCGGTGACAGCCATCCCCCGAAGAAGAAGATAGAGATCAGGGCACACATCAGGAAGATGGCGATATATTCACCGGCCATGAACAGCAGATACGGGGTAGAGCCGTATTCCACCATGTGACCTGCGACCAGTTCGGATTCAGCTTCCGCCAGATCGAAGGGCGGGCGGTTGGTTTCGGCAAGTGCCGACACGAAGAACAGCGCCAGCATCGGCAGATGCGGCAGCCAGTACCAGCTCAGCAGCCCTGCCCCACGCTGTGATTCCACGATCACCGAAAGGTTCATCGACCCGGCAGAAATGATGATGCCAATGATAATCAGCCCCATCGACACCTCGTAAGAGATCATCTGAGAGGCAGAGCGCAAGGCAGCAAGGAACGGATATTTAGAGTTGGACGCCCAGCCGCCCATAATCACGCCGTAAACCTCAAGCGAGGACATGGCGAAGATGAACAGGATGCCGACATTTATGTTGGCCATAACCCAGCCGGGCCCGAATGGAATGGCAACGAAGCCGATCAGGGCCAGAACCATTGACAGGAAAGGTGCCAGGAAGAAGACGAATTTGTCGGCCCCGGCAGGAACGACGATCTCTTTCAGCACGTATTTCAAGGCGTCGGCAAAGGTCTGAAGCAAACCCCACGGACCTACGACGTTAGGGCCGCGCCGCAACTGCACGGCCGCCCAGATCTTGCGGTCGCCGTAAACCATGAAGATCAACGAGATCATCACAAAGGCGATGATTGCCAGCCCCTGCGCCAGCAGGATGATGGCGTGACCCAATCCGGATGCCCAGAATTCTGCCATTCTATTCCGTCCCTTCCACAGGCCCGACCGCTGCAACGCGTGCGGGAATACCGTGTGCTCTGCAATCCTGCAGAGTCTTGTCTCTTTCCATTACCCGCAGGCCCAAAGGCGTCGATTTCGACATGGTGAAAACCGATTCTGCGACCATATCACCATCATCTTCGGCGGAAATCGTGCGGATATGGCGCGCATAGGGCGTATCTGTCGATCTTGACCATGCTGCCAATGTGCAGGTGGCATAGGCAAAGACTGTGCTTTCGTCCACCCCTTGCTGAAGCCTGACCTGAACCGCGACCATATCGCCACCCGCAACCGCCCCCCGGCGCGCGACACGTTGAACGGTGCCGCCCTTGAATGCCTCGGGCGCAGCCGGCTCAATTCGCGATGGCAGGGCAGAGCTTCGGCGCGACGCAAATTCTTCGATGGCGATGTCCTGCGCCCGCGGCGGCTTTGGCAGTTCATCCAACGGAATGCTTGTATCTTCGACCAATACATCGGTCAGGCTGAACATGGCCTCTTCCGATTGGCGCAATGTCTGACGACCGCGTGCCGAGTCGACCTGCGTGCGCGTGACAGAGCCGTCGTTTTCAAGAATCAGCAACTCTCCGCTTTTGGTGGAAACACCGCCCAGAATGGATGTATCGGTGGTCGGTCCTTCCAGTCGCACGGGCAATGTCGCGGGCTTCGCGCGAGGCGGCTCCGACAGCCCACCATCGGTTGTGGTGGAACACGCGCTCAGCATGGCGGTCAGCGCCGTCATGACGCCCATCCCGATGATCTGACTGCGGCGCATGTCACCAACTGGCCCCCGTTTACTCTGCCGCAAGCTTTTCGTCTTCAGCACGCGCCGCCGCCATTGCCGACAATTCCGCCATCAGCGGAGAGGACCGCGAGATCGGATTGGTCAGATAAAAATCCCTGATCGCGTACTCGATTTCTCCGGACCCAAGAGGCTCAACCGGCAGCGGCTGCCATTCATTTTCGGCCACCTCATCAACGGCGCCAAGCACAGGCACGGCGTCAATCATCGCACGGCGCAGCGCCGCAAGGCTGTCCCAAGGCAGTTGCCGGCCAAGCTCGGCTGACAGCGCCCGCAGGATCGCCCAATTCTCCCGCGCATCGCCGGGCGCGAAATTGGCGCGCATCGCAAGCTGAGGACGCCCTTCGGTGTTGACGAACAGCGCGTTTTCTTCGGTATAGCAGGCGGCAGGCAGGATAATATCGGCACGATGCGCACCACGATCGCCGTGGCTGCCCTGATAGATGACGAACGCGCCGGCCGGAATTTCAACTTCATCCGTGCCGAGGTTGTAGATCACATCCGCACCATCAAGTGCCGCGCCCATACCCCCCTCGGTGACAGCCCCAACGTCCATCGCGCCGACGCGCCCGGCCGCCGTGTGCAAAACAAGAAGCTTGGAGTTGCTGTTTTCAGCCAGTTTCATGGCGTGGGCCAGCACATTCGCGCCGTTCTCGCCCTGAATCGCGCCCTGTCCGACAATCACCAATGTCGGCGCTTCCTTCGTTTCGTCGGAAATCTTCTGAGACGACAGCTTCTCCAACGCTGCAAGCTCACTGCCGAGATGCGCGTAGTCATATGTCAGATCAACCGCAGCACCAATCAGCCCGATTTGTGCGCCACGCGACCAGGCGGCGCGAATGCGCGCATTAAGCACAGGGGCTTCAGTCCGCGGATTGGTGCCGATCAGCTGGATCATCTTTGCATCGTCGATATCTGCAATCGTGGCCGTGCCGACATAGGCCGAACGGTTACCAGCCGGCAACTGCGCACCGTCTACGCGGCATTCGACATTGCCACCAAGACCTTCGATCAGCTGCTTCAGGCTGAATGCAGCCTCGACCGGCACCAGATCACCGACCAACCCTGCAAGCTTCTTGCCTTTCATGGCCGATGCCGCTGCCGATAGTGCCTCTGCCCAGCTTGCCGGGCGAAGCTTTCCGTTCTCACGGACGTATGGCTTATCCAATCGTTGACGGCGCAAACCGTCCCAGACGAACCGGGTCTTGTCGTTGATCCATTCCTCGTTCACGTCGTCATTGTTGCGCGGCAGGATACGCATCACCTCGCGACCTTTGGTATCAACACGGATATTGCTGCCAAGCGCGTCCATCACGTCGACGGTCTCTGTCTTGTTCAGCTCCCACGGGCGAGCGGTAAAGGCATAGGGCTTCGAGACAAGCGCGCCAACCGGGCAAAGGTCGATGATATTGCCCTGCATGTTGGAGTTCAGCGTTTCGTTCAGATAGCTGGTGATCTCGCTATCCTCGCCCCTGCCCGTCTGGCCCATCTGGGTGATGCCTGCCACCTCTGTCGTGAAGCGGACGCAGCGCGTGCAGGAGATGCAGCGCGTCATATGGGTTTCGACCAGCGGGCCGAGGTTCAGGTCCTCGCTGGCGCGCTTCGGTTCGCGGTAGCGGCTGAAGTCGATGCCGTAAGCCATCGCCTGATCCTGAAGATCGCACTCTCCGCCCTGGTCGCAGATCGGACAATCCAGCGGGTGGTTGATGAGCAGAAACTCCATCACGCCCTCGCGGGCTTTCTTGACCATCGGAGAGTTGGTCAGAACCTCGGACGGCGCACCTTCCGGCCCCGGCCGCAAATCCTTGACCTGCATCGCGCAAGAGGCGGCGGGCTTTGGCGGCCCGCCAACAACTTCGACCAGGCACATCCGGCAGTTCCCGGCAATCGACAGCCGCTCATGATAGCAGAAGCGCGGAATTTCGACGCCCGCCTGTTCGCAGGCCTGAATCAGGGTCAGGTTCGGATCGACCTCGATTTCCTTGCCGTCGATCTTGATTGTGCGCAGATCTGCCATCTTTACGTCCTTACTTGGCCACCAGCAAAGAGCCAGCGACCGACTTGCTTGCGATTTCGGCCCGACCGATGCGGCAGAAGGATTCGGCATCCCCCTTGGCCGCGCCGTTGCGGGTCAGATAGTTTTCGGCCGCAGCATAGATGCGGTCCTTATCGGGCTTGCTGTCGAGGAATGCGTCAATCTGGGCCGAAGAGTAACCCTGATTCTGCGCATATTTTTTCAAAGCGCGCGCCTGGCTCCACGCATAGACGATCCGCGCGTCAATCGACGGGCATTCACGGCGCACGCGGTCCGCGACACGCGCGGCGATCAGCCGGTCATTGATGTATTTTTCCTGACTGAGCGGTGCCTGCGCCATTGCCGGAGCGGCAAGGATTCCTGCGGTCAGGGTAAGTGCGATCAGTTTCTTCATGGCTCGTGCCTCCATTTGTTTATGGAGAGCGTCATATCACGAGCGGTCATGGACTGCCCGACACGGAGGGGTGAGCGGTTCGTGAATGCATTCCGACACATTGCGAAGTTGGTGTTCGAAAGCAGGCTCATGTCGACACCTTTACCGGCTTCAACGCCTGAACATTTTTCAAAGCGATATCGGAAAACAGCGGGAATCCGTCATCCGCAAAGCTCTGGGCGTCCGTATACTCGAACAGATCATTGAAGCGAGTGACGCCGTAATCTTCCAAGTCGATACCGACCCATTTTTCGACGATCTTGTCATATTTGCGCGAAAGCGTGTCATTCTCCGGATCGAGTCCGCTCACAATCACTAGCCCGGTAGGCTTGCAGTTGAGGACCGTTAATTTCAGATCGGGCCGATGTTCGCTCAAGATCGGTATCAGCTTCCAGACGTCGCCTGTCCATGCCTCACGGAACGGCAAATTTTCAGTATCACGAGTCAGCATCTTGTAACTGAAAGGACAACAATCGTGCAGCGCCAATACCGACCCTTCGCGGCAATTACGCTCGGCATTAATGAAATCCCGTAACAGGTACTCGCTTAGATGCATCCCGTCGAGGAATCCAAAGCTGATGGACATCCCGTTGCGCTTCAGGAAATCGCGCTCAAAAAACTCGTCCGAGCTGCACTGAAAGAAATGTAGCTCGGGCTTCACACCAATGGCATTTCTCTCCACCCGGAAGTAGGGATCAACCGCCACGGTACGCGAACGCGATGGGTAGAGGCTGTTACCTCGGTTGGTACCAATCTCAAAATACGTGTCGAATAGCATCTCCGAATGAAGTTGCGACAGAAAATTCAGATATTGCAAACCACGCGCCCGCTTCCAGAAGGGTTCGTGGTCATGGTGTTCTGCAACCGATGTCGCCTCTTCCGTCACGTCGTTACTCCGCCGCCATGGCGCCCATGCGCCCGGTCTTCTTCGCTTTCAGACGGTCTTCAATCTCCCCACGGAAGTTGCGGATCAGGCCCTGAATCGGCCAGGCCGCCGCATCACCCAGGGCACAGATCGTGTGGCCCTCGACCTGCTTGGTGACGTCGAACAGCATGTCGATTTCCTCGACCTCTGCCTCGCCCGTGACCAGACGCTCCATGACGCGCATCATCCAGCCGGTGCCCTCACGACAAGGCGTGCATTGGCCGCAGCTTTCATGCTTGAAGAATTTCGACAACCGCCAGATCGCTGCAATCACGTCGGTCGACTGATCCATGACGATCATGCATGCGGTGCCAAAGCTGGATTTCAGCTCTTTCATGCCATCATAGTCCATGATCGCGTTTTCGCACATCTCTGCCGTCAGGACCGGACAGGACGCGCCGCCCGGAATGATCGCCTTGAGGTTCTTCCAGCCGCCGCGAATGCCGCCGCCATGCTTTTCGATCAACTCTTTCATCGGAATTGACATGGCCTCTTCAACGACACAGGGCGTGTTCACATGGCCGGTCAGGCCGAACAGCTTGGTGCCCGCATTGTTCGGACGACCAAAGCCCGCGAACCATTCCGGCCCGCGCCGCAGAATCGTCGGCACAACTGCGATGGACTCCACGTTGTTCACCGTCGTCGGGCAGCCATAAAGCCCCGCGCCAGCCGGAAATGGCGGCTTCATGCGGGGCATACCCTTCTTGCCCTCCAGACTTTCCAGCAGCGCAGTTTCCTCGCCACAGATATAGGCACCCGCGCCGTGATTCAGGTACAGGTCAAAGTCCCAACCTGAACCCGCCGCATTCTTACCCAGCAGCCCGGCATCATAGCATTCGTTGATCGCTGTCTGAAGCGCCTCACGCTCACGGATGAACTCGCCACGCAGATAGATGTAGGACGCGTGCGCGTTCATCGCGAAGCTGGCAATCAACGCACCTTCGATCAGGGTATGCGGATCATGGCGCATGATCTCGCGGTCCTTGCAGGTCGCAGGCTCGGATTCATCGCCATTGATGACCAGATAAGCCGGACGGCCATCCGATTCCTTGGGCATGAAAGACCATTTCAAACCGGTCGGGAAGCCCGCGCCGCCGCGACCGCGCAGGCCCGATGCCTTCATCTCTTCAATGATCTTGTCGCGGCCGCGCGCGATGATGTCGGCGGTGCCATCCCAGCAACCGCGCGACTGTGCGCCCTTCAGTGAACGGTCTCCCATCCCGTAAAGGTTCTGGAAAATCCTGTCCTTGTCCTGCAACAGCATCCGTTCTTATCCTTCCTTGCCCGACCGCGCCTTGCCGCGCTGCCAGATACGCCAGGCCACAAGCAGCGACCAGACAAAACCACCTATCGCGGCCAGATCCGCGAGATACGCATATTTAGACGGCCAGCCAAAGCGCTGTCCGGCCCAGTTTGCCGCCAGCCACAGAATGGCCGTCAGGGCCATCACGACCGCGACAAGACGCATTTGCGCCGCATCATGGGCCGACCGATCGACCATCAGTAGACCTCACCTTTGTCGACGCGGCGCGAAAACTCGGTCGAGCCGCCCTTTGCCAGCACCTTTGCCTGCGACACCCAATCGTCTGAGCGGATGCGACCGCCCATGCGGCCAATCAATTCGGCATAGTGATCTATGTCGCTTTCACCCCAGCCTGCAATCTGCGCAAAGCTGGTCACGCCATTTTCGTGCAAAAGCCCTTCGAGGGCAGGACCGACGCCCTTAATCTCTTTCAGATCGTCCGGGCCAGCGGCCGACACGGGTTCTTCCGTATCGGCCTTCGCGTCAGTGGCCTTCTGCGGCTCAGCCGCTTTTGGCTGTGGCTGGCCGGCTTCCGCAGTGTCGTCAGCAGCAGCAGTCCGAGGCTCTGGCTTTACCGGGGTCGCAGCGGGTTTCGCAGCAGCATCTTCGGGATCGGTCGGGACCGCCGACTGCCCAGCCGGAGAGACATTTGCCGCAAGGCTCATCCGTCCGCCATCTGCCGGAGAGACTTCGTCCGCATCATCATCGCCACGGTTCTTCAGCGTGCTGATCGCGTCCTTTCCACGCGCAGCCAGAGCACCCATCGCGTCTTTTACCGCCTCACCGGCTTTCTCCAGCCGCTCTTCCGCGCGTTCCAGGATGCTGTCGTCATCGGCGTCACGGTCTTCGCGCTCATCTTCGCCACGGTCGTGATCTCGGTTGTCATCGTCGTGCGGTTTTTTGGATTCGTCGCGCATATCCTGCAAGGCTTCACGGCCTTTGGCGACAGCAGCAACGGTCCCGGCGGCAAAGGCGTTCCCGGCATCGACCACCGCCTGCTCAGCGCGATTGAGCACGCCGTCGTCACTGCTTTCAGGCGCGGCTTCGCGGCTCAGGACCTCGGCATCTTCTGCTGCCCCACCCCGGCCAGTACAGACCAGCCAGATCAGAGCGCTGCCAAGAAGGAAGAACGTAATAAGCCCCAGAACGAGGCCCCCGATGAAGGTCCCGTTGAATATCCATACCAACAGACCAGCCACAGCGGCTGCCAGCCAGCAATTGCGAGAGCATTCGTTCTTCAGCATCGGTCACCCCGTTCAGGTATCGTTACATTCTAGCTGGTCTTGCCGTCACTTTCCTTGACAAATTCCCTTGCCTGCCGGACCCATTCGTCACGGCTGACGCGTCCCTTGAATCCTTCAAGGTTTTCGTCGACCCACGCGATTTCTTCATCATCCCAGTTCGATATCTGATCGAAGTGGTAAATACCCAGCGAGTGGAGCAGTTCTTCCAGAACCGGCCCGACGCCGGAGATCCGCTTGAGATCGTCTGCCGAACCTTCGCGCGGGGCCTCGAGCTTCACCGGCTGGCGTCCGATCGGCTCAGCATCGGATGACCCGGCGGGCGCGTCGGCTTCGGGCTCTGCGGCGGGTTTCACCGCCGCTTCCTGTTCTGTCACACCGGTTTCATCGACCGGCTGCCCCTCGGCGGGGCGGGGTTCGTCCTCTGACTGGATGTTGTTCCCGCTGCGGTCGTCTGCAGCACCTTCAGGCTTGCGAAGCCAAGGCGTCAGCACGGGCACTTCGCTGCCGTCAATACGCTTGAGCGTGTCCTTCAGATCCAAGGCGAGAGCGACCGAGGCATTGTTCTGTTCTTGCGCCGGTACCAGGTTGGTCAGCGCACTCTGATCCTCTGCCGGCTCGGACGAAAACCGCCCATCCTGCGGGCCCGGAACCGGGACCTTACCCGCCGCCATCGCATCAATCAGTTGGGCCAGCTTTTCGGGCGTAAGATCCTCGTAATAATCCTTGCCGATCTGCGCCATCGGCGCATTCGCGCAGGCAGCAAGGCATTCGACCTCCTCCCACGAAAACTTGCCATCTTCGGACAGCATATGGGGCTGAGGCGCGATTTTTTCCTTGCAAACCGCGATCAGTTCACCCGAACCGCAAATCATGCAGGTGGTCGTTCCGCAAATCTGGATATGCGCAACAGTACCAACGGGTTGAAGCTGGAACATGAAGTAAAAAGTCGCGACCTCCAGGACGCGGATATACGCCATGTCCAGCAGCTTCGCGCAGTATTCGATTGCCGGACGCGTCAGCCACCCCTCCTGTTCCTGCGCCCGCCACAGCACCGGAATGACCGCCGATTGCTGGCGGCCTTCAGGGTATTTGGTCATCTGCGCCCGCGCCCATTCGAGGTTGGCTGGCGTAAACTCGAATGAGTCCGGCTGGAGAGGGCTGAGGCGGCGAAGCATCTTCTTCTATCCGTTCCTTACTGTTGCGATCCGCGCCCAACCGACGATGTGCGCATCTCAATCCATGGTCCGGCCCGGTGCAGGCCGGAAAACTCTATTGCGCCGGGGGGGCCGGCTGCGGGTTCAGAACCTGCGGACCGCCGCGCTCGGCTGACAATCCGATTTCCGGGTTACGCTGACAGGCGGCAAGCCCAAGCAGGGCCAGCCCAACCAAAACGGACATCCGCAAGCCGCTCATCTGTCCACCTCACCGAAGACGATATCAAGCGTCGCGATGAAGGCCGGAATGTCCGACAGCATATGTCCGGTCGCCATCCAGTCCATCGACTGAAGATGCGCAAAGCCCGGCGCACGCAGCTTGGCCCGATAGGGTTTGTTCGTTCCATCCGACACCAGATAGACGCCAAACTCGCCCTTAGGCGCTTCCACCGCGGCATAAACCTCTCCGGCAGGGACCTTGAAGCCTTCGGTATACAGCTTGAAGTGATGAATCAGGCTTTCCATATCCGTTTTCATCGCCGCCCGCTTCGGCGGGGCCAGCTTACCGCGCGCCAGAACATCGCCCGGCGTTTTGCGCAGCTTTTCGCAGGCCTGCTTCATGATCTTGACGGATTCGCGCATCTCCGCCATGCGGACCAGATAACGGTCATAGCAGTCGCCGTTCTTACCAACGGGAATCTGGAAATCATATTCCTCATACCCGTCATAGGGCTGCGATTTGCGCAGGTCCCATGCGAGGCCCGAACCGCGAACCATCACCCCGGTGTATCCCCAGTTCAGCGCGTCCTCCTCTGTGACGACGCCGATATCGACCAGTCGCTGTTTAACGATACGGTTTTCGGTCAGAAGCGTGTTGAGATCGTCGACAAGCGCCGGGAAAGTCTCACACCATGCTTCGATATCGTCGATCAGTTCGGGCGGCAGGTCCGCGTGAACGCCACCGGGCCGGTAATAGGCCATATGAAGACGGGCGCCGGAAGCACGCTCGCAGAAGACCATCAGCTCTTCCCGCGCCTTGAAGCCCCAAAGCGGCGGCGTCAGCGCACCGATATCAAGCGCCCCTGTCGTAATCCCCAGCAGGTGGTTCAGAATCCGCCCGATTTCACAGAACAGCACACGGATAATCTTGGCGCGCGGCGTCGCCTCAATCCCGGTCAGTTTCTCGATGGCGAGGCACCAGGCATGTTCCTGATTTTGCGGTGACGAATAGTCCAGACGGTCAAAATACGGAAGGTTTTGCAGGTAAGTGCGCGATTCCATAAGCTTTTCGGTGCCGCGATGCAGCAGCCCGATATGCGGATCGCAGCGCTCGACAACCTCACCGTCAAGCTCGACGACAAGGCGCAGCACACCATGCGCGGCCGGATGCTGAGGACCGAAGTTCAGATTGAAGTTGCGGATCGCCTGTTCTTCGGTGAGCGCGTCGCGCGAACCGTCGTCATAAGTATTGACGCGAATATCACCATCCATGTCTTAGCCCTCGGTCTTTTCGTCGCCGGGAAGCACATATTTCGCGCCCTCCCACGGGGACAGGAAATCGAACTGACGGTATTCCTGCGTCAGCTTGACGGGTTCGTAAACAACGCGTTTCAGCGACTCGTCATAGCGAACCTCGACATAGCCGGTGGTCGGGAAATCCTTGCGCAGCGGATAGCCGTGGAAGCCGTAATCGGTCAGGATCCGGCGCAGGTCCGGATGGCCCGAGAACATGATCCCGAACAGATCGAATACCTCGCGCTCATACCAGTCTGCACCGGGGAATATACCGGTAGCTGACGGCACAAGCTCATCCTCGCGCACAGCGACCTTCAGACGAATACGTTGGTTCCGGTACATCGACAGGAACTGATAGACCAAATCGAAACGCGCCGGGCGCTCGGGGTGATCGACTGCGGTGATGTCGATCAAGGTCGAGAACCGGCAATTGGCGTCGGATTGCAGGAATTCGATCAACCGAAGCAGGCCGGACAGACCAACGGTGACGGTCAGTTCTTCGAAGGCAATGGTCGCGGATTCCACATCATCTGGAAAACGGACCTGCACCAGATCCGCAAGATCGCTCAGCGCGTCGGTATCAGGATAAAGGGCCATGATTTACCTCACCAACGTGCCTGTGCGCCGAATGCGCCGCTGCAACTGCAGGATGCCATAAAGCAACGCCTCTGCCGTGGGCGGGCAACCCGGCACATAGATATCAACCGGGACGATCCGATCGCAGCCGCGCACAACGGAATAGGAATAGTGATAATACCCGCCGCCATTGGCGCAGCTGCCCATGCTGATGACATAGCGGGGTTCTGGCATCTGGTCATAAACCTTGCGCAGCGCAGGGGCCATCTTGTTGGTCAGCGTCCCGGCCACAATCATCAGGTCAGACTGGCGCGGCGAAGCGCGCGGCGCGGTGCCGAAACGTTCGACATCGTAACGCGGCATGGAAGCCTGCATCATCTCAATCGCGCAGCAGGCAAGCCCGAAGGTCATCCAGTGAAGCGAGCCGTTGCGCGCCCAGTTGATGATGTCCTCGGTCGTGGTCAGCAGAAAGCCTTTGTCCTGCAACTCATTCGACAGCTCGCGCACCTGCGCGTCGCGGTCGGGGCCCGCAACATTCTGCCCAACCATCACGCCCATTCCAGAGCCCCCTTCTTCCATTCATAGGCAAAGCCCACGGTCAGAACGCCAAGGAAAAGCATCATTCCCCAGAAGGCGAGCTCTGAAAGGTGATAGAAGTTGGCAGCCCAAGGGAACAGGAAGGCCACTTCAAGGTCGAAAATGATGAACAGGATCGACACCAGATAGAATCTGACGTCAAACTTGGCCCGCGCATCGTCGAATGCCTCAAACCCACATTCATAGGCCGAGACCTTTTCAGGGTCGGGGTTACGCACCGCTACGACCGCGGCCGCGGCCATCAGAATCAGCGCGAGCGCCGAGGCCATGGCGATGAACACCAGGATCGGCAGGTATTCGGACAGCAGATAGTCCACTATTAAGGCTCCCTTATGCGACAGCCGGGCCCCGGCTTCGTTTGGGTTGGGCTAATAGCCCGTTTATCCCTGCGGCGAATAAGGGTCAACTCGGGCCGGCGCAATTCCGAAGCACGAATCGCATTCGTGCAAGCCGAATTCGGCGACGGAAATGTCAGCGTATCACCGCAGCAGCTACAGGCCGCAAGTCAATGCTTGCAGAAAATTAATCATACGCACAATACTGGAACCTGCGACGCAACTGCGCGTTGCTGATACACGCTCGTCTACAGGACCATCTGAAAGGAAAAGGGACATATGGGTATCATCGTAGCAATTATCGTCGGCGCCATCGCCGGCTGGCTGGCAGGACAGATCGTGAAAGGTCACGGTCATGGTATCTTGGTAAATATCGTTGTCGGCATCGTTGGCGCATTGATTGCGTCGTTCTTGTTCCCCGCAATTGGGCTCGCCGGAGAATCCAGCAACATCATCATGCAAATCATCTGGGCCACGATCGGCGCAGTCATCCTGCTGTTGTTGCTGAGGCTGATCAACCGCGCAACCTGAGCAAGCTCAGCTTCCAAATCCCAAGACCCCCGCAACCCGCTTGCGGGGGTTTTCAGTTCCGGGCAGACTGCGCGGAATGTCACCCCAAGCTTCCACCTTCGCGCCCTTCAGGCACACCGCTTTTCGCGCCCTGTGGACAGCGACACTCATTTCGAACTTTGGTGGTCTGGTTCAGGCGGTAAGCGCCGCCTGGCTGATGACGCAGCTGACGACCAACGCGACTCTCATCGCCTTGGTGCAAGCGTCCAACACATTGCCGATCATGCTTTTTGCGCTGATCTCAGGCGCTTTGGCCGATATTTTCGACCGTCGGCAGATCATGATGGCAGCGATTGCATTCATGGGGCTTATGTCAGCGATACTGGCCTTCGTTGCCTGGACAGGGGCGATCACGCCCTGGACCCTGCTTGCTTTCACCTTTCTGATCGGCCTTGGCCAAGCCCTTTACAACCCGCCCTGGCAGGCCAGCATGGGCGATTTGGTGCCGCGTGAGGATCTGCCGCAGGCCGTGACGCTCAACTCTGTCGGGTTTAACCTGATGCGGTCGGTCGGGCCTGCGGCGGGTGGCCTGATCGTTGCGGCATGGGGTGCGGCCGTGGGCTTCATGGTCAATGCGTTCAGCTATATCCCTCTGCTGATCGCGATGAGCCGCTGGCGACCGGATTATCCGCAGCGAACCATCGCGCGTGAACCATTTGTTTCTGCCGTAGGTGCAGGACTTCGCTATGTCGCATTGTCGCCAAACCTTGTGCGCGTGCTGACCCGATCAACCGCCTTCGGCCTCTCGGCGGCCGCTTTGATGGCATTGCTGCCCTTGGTGGCGAAATCCCACCCAGAGGGCGGATCCTTTCTGTTCGGCGTGCTGCTTGGCTGCTTCGGCGCGGGCGCGATTATCGGTGCTTTGACCAACACGCGCATCCGGGCGCGGATGAACAATGAATGGGTCGTCCGGTTCAGTACGGCGATCTTCGCCGCCTCGGCAATCCTTGTCGGAGTGACAGATAGTGTGTGGGCTCATGCTCTGGCGATGTTTCCGGCCGGGCTGGCATGGGTGCTGACCCTGTCGCTCTTCAACGTCACCGTGCAATTGTCGACGCCTCGCTGGGTGGTGGCACGCGCTCTGGCGCTCTATCAGACGGTGACTTTCGGCGGCATGGCGGCTGGCGCGTGGCTTTGGGGCGCCGTGGCCGAGGCATCGGGCGTCGATGAGGCGTTGATCGGCGCGGGAATCGGGTTGCTGATCACCTGCCTGATCGGCCTCGCGCTGCCCATGCCGGATTTCAGCCAGTCGGACCTGACACCCGCCAACCGCTTCCGCGAACCGGAACTGGGGCTGGACCTGCGCGGTCGTTCCGGGCCGATCATGATTATGGTCGATTATCACATCGCGCCAAAGGACACGAAGGAGTTCCTGTCACTGATGGTCAAACGCCGCGACAGCCGGCGCCGCGACGGCGCAAGATCATGGGTGTTGCTGCGCGATCTGGAAAAGCCCGATCACTGGACGGAAAGCTATCACATCGCAACCTGGGACGATTATATCCGTCACAACAGCCGTCGGACCGTCAGCGACACGGTCGTGACCGAAGCCTTAACACAACTGCATCAGGACGAGGGTTACCCGCCCGTTCACCGCCTGATCGAGCGTCATGACGCCGCATCCCATGCAGACGTGCCCTTGCGTGGCAAGATTGATCTTCCGTGAGACCCTGATCATTTCGACTGCTCGAACAGCCAGTCACGGACACCGGGGATGTCATAGGCGATGGGCCAGGTATTGACGTGCCCCGCCGCCCCTTCAGCGCTTTCTCCTTCGGGAATCACAGTGCCTTCCTCGAACGCGACGAAATAGATGTTGCTGTCACGGCTTTCGGCGCGAAGGTCTTCCAGCGATTGGGTAAACTCTTCGGGCGTCGAACGACCGTTCCAGACCGCCCGCGTGACGGTAGCGCCCTGCCCTTCAAGCGTGTCCATGATAGCCGACATACCTGGATACGCCTTCTTATCATCCTGAGAAACAATCGCGAAAACCCTGTCCTGCGCCAAAGGCGCGACCTGCGACACATCCCATTGCCCCGCCACCAGCAGCGAGGCCGCAAACAGATCAGGATACTTAATATTCAGTGCAATCGAGGTCATACAACCGCCTGATTGGCCGGTGGTGTAAAGCCGGTTCGGGTCGACAGAATATTCCTGCTGCAACGCTTCTATCAAACGAACGGTCATATCTGCGTAAACAGACGTCTGCGAGGCGTCATTTGCCAGTGAGACCGGGTATTGCGGCGCCAGCACGAAGGAAGGATGCTTTCGCTGATCCCTCGGACTAGCGAAAGAGACAGCCCCCAATCCCTGCTCCAATGTGCGCAGCGGATTGGTTCCGGTCACCCCGGCGTCATGCATGAACAGCACCAACGGGTATTCCTGATCAGCGTCGTATTCATTCGGAATAAACAGGTTATAGTTGAGGATCAGCCCTGTTTCCGGGTCGGTAAAGCGAAACTGACGAAAATCATCCACGATCAGATTGACCTGACGGGTGTTGATGATCGCGGTCTCTGTTGCGGGGATCATATCGCCAGTGACTGTCGCAACCTGTCCGGTTTGCGCGACGACCGCCTGTGCAGGCTCATCAACCCCAGCAGCGAAGGTAACAGCGCTTTCGTCCTCCGGATCCAGTTCCAGAATCACGAACCTTCCGTCACTGCCCTCATTTGACATGGCGGCCTGCTCATTGGCATAGACGCGCAGAATATTTCGATCACTGACGCTGAACTGCTCTGATGAAAGCGTGTCGTTCGCTATCTCCGCCGTATATTCGACAGCGACTGCGGTCAGTCGCTGACCATCGCCGAACACCTCTGTCATGGAGGTCACGGCCGCGATGTCCTGCGTGTAAAACACCGTTGAGTTAACTGCCGGACCTGATGAGCGGCCGTCGCCAACCGCTTCCTGAGCCGACAGAACAGCGGTCGATAGAATAAACGCCGCACCAACAGATGATAAAAACAAGGATCGCATATCAAAATTCCTTCTCTCCAAATGTTCCCTAAAAAGCCAAATGTTCCCTAAAAAGCTGCTGAGGCCGACTGTCGCAGCAACTAAACGCGGAACAGGTGATACCCGATCCCCGTCCCTTCATTTTGTTCAGCTTACTTCTGAACCCGCCGTCCCCGCCAAAGGATAAACAACCCTGAACAAACGATGAGGGCAGAGCCCAGAACCATCTGCGGGCTGAGCGTTTCGTCGAACAGCAGCACGCCAAAGGCGACGCCAAATAACAGCCGCGAGTATCGGAACGGCGTAACGGCAGAGACTTCGCCAGTGCGCATGGCCTTCATCAGGCAGGCATAGGCAGCAATTCCAGCGAATACCGCCCCGGAAAGGTTCAGCACACTGACACCATCGGGCCAGAGGAAAGCAGCGCCTTCCCAAAACGAGTAGGCTGCACCGGCCACGATAATCGCTAAAAAGCCGTAAAAGCCCAAGATTGCGGTACTCACTCCTGCTGGCGCGGCGCGGCTTGCGAGGTCGCGGCCAGCAAAACCCAGCATTCCGACAACGGCCAGAATGGAAAGCAGGCTGAAGCTGTCCGTGCCGGGCCCGATGATGACGACAACGCCTGCAAGGCCGATCAGAATGGCAATCCAACGCCTGATGCCGACCTTTTCGCCAAATACCGCAGCGGCGCCTGCGACCACAACGATAGGCGTTGCCTGCAGGATCACCGTCGCCGAGGATAGCGGCGTAAGCGCTATGGCGAGCGTGTAAAATAGCCTTCCGAATATCTCGAAGAGCATCCGCAGGCGCATGACAGGCGACCAGACCGCTGCGGAGATCAGCCGCTCTCCACAAATGAGGGCAAAGCCTGCAAACAGCACCGCACCGCCCAATCCGAACAGGACCATAACTTCGGCAATGGGCAAAGATCGCGCGGCTGCCTTGATGAACACATCTTCAACCGCGAAGGCCGCCATAGCGGCGACCATCCAGACACTGCCAAGGATATTGGCCTTATCAACCGCTGCCGGCCTGTCCGCCGGGGTCACGTCACGCGCCCTCGAACGCGCAAAGAACATGAACAGGCATACCGAGCTTCTGCAACCGGTCACGCCCGCCCAGATCTGGCAGATCGATGACGAAGGCACAGCCGATAACGTCAGCACCCAGACGCTTGCAAAGCTTGATGCCGGCCTCTGCCGTTCCTCCGGTCGCCAGAAGGTCGTCGACGATCAAAACCCGCTCGCCTTCTTTCAGCGCGTCGTCGTGCAATTCCATCACCGCTTCGCCATATTCCAGTTCATAGGCCTCCGAGATGACAGTGCCCGGCAGCTTGCCCTTTTTGCGGATCGGCACGAAACCCGTCGACAGCTGATGCGCGACCGCACCGCCAAGGATGAAGCCGCGCGCCTCCAGCCCGACCACCTTGTCTATTTTCTGACCGGCATAAAAATGCAGGATCTGGTCGACTGCCATCCTGAATCCCCGCGCATCGGCAAACAGCGTCGTGACATCCCGAAAGATGATCCCCTCATGCGGGAAATCATAAATGCTGCGGATATAGTCTTTGACCGTCTTTTGCGTCATTCCGGCCGCTCCAGTTCGAATATGTCCTGCACCTTCGCATAGTCGCGATAGCCCATCCGGGCCAACCAGCCGTCCTGTTGCAGATCGAACCGCCCGTCTTTCACGCAGTCGTCACGAAGGTGAACGCCCGTAACGGTACCGATGACCAGCCAGTTCGCCTCTCCCGGCAGGCGTTGGATCTTCGTCGACCGGCACTCCATCGCGGCGGGGGCGCGCGCGACGCGCGGCGCATCAATCGTTTCGCATTCCGCCGCCTCGATACCACAGGCGTCGAACTCGCTTACCCCGGCTGCCAGACCGGCGCTTGAGGCATTCATCTGGTCAATCAGCGCCCCCGAGGCGATATTCACGCAAAAGCTTCCGGTCTCGGCAATATGGGCCAGCGTATCCTTCATCCCCGGCCTGTCCTCCTTCGCCGTGGTCGAGGCGAACATGACCTGTGGCGGAAAATAGGCGACCGCATTGAAGAAGCTGTAGGGTGCAAGGTTGTCGCCATCCTTGCCACGCGTGGATATCCAGCCGATTGGCCGCGGTGCGATGATGGCGTTGAAGGGGTTGTGGGGCAGGCCGTGGCCGGCCTCTGGTCGGTAGAACATGACGCCTCCTGATTGCGGTCGCATCCTGCCCCCCTGCGCTGTCAGCGTCCACCGAATTATTGCAACTGCCGAAAGTCGTGTTACGCATCGCGCCGGATGTGCGCTCATCACGGAGGGTTTGGGTGGAACTTTGCCAGGAAAGGCCGGAAGATTGGCACGAGGTCGAGACGCTGATGGATCTGTGTTTCGCGCCGGGACGGACGGCTTTGTCATCCTATCGCCTGCGCGACGGGGTGGATCCTGTGCGCGCGCTTTGCCTGCTGCTGCGTGCCGACGACACCGTCAGGGCCGCTATTCGCTATTGGCCGGTTCGTGTCGCCGGACGAAAGGTCCTTTTGCTTGGGCCAATCGCGGTACACCCGACCGCACAGGGCGAGGGCCTTGGCGCCTGGCTGATGCAGGAAAGCCTTGGCAAGGCGCGCGATCATGGCTGGCAACGGGTCATGCTTGTCGGTGACGCGCCTTATTATTCGCGGTTCGGTTTCAAAAAGCTGGAAGAGGTCGAGATGCCCCCGCCGACCAACCCGGACAGGGTTCTCGGGCTGGAACTACAACCCGGCGCATGGGTTGATATACGGGGCCTGGTTCTGCGCGAAAATGACCCAGACGTCCCGCATCGTGATGATGAGCCCCTGCAGACCGGCAATTGCCGGGACGTAGAGCCGCGAAAGGACGCGCCGCATGGCTGAACGCAATCAGATTGTCCTGCCACCGATCACGGATGAATCGGTGCTGAAAGAAATCGACCGTCTGGCACGGCGCTATGTCGATGCAAGAGGACTGGGGATGGACATCCTCGACCGTGTCGGCGGCGGTGGAGAGCAACTTATCCAGCGTTTACCTGATTTCATGCGCAAACGCATCGACGGTGCCGTTGCCTCGGCGCTCAATCGCACGTTCAGCGTTGCATCGGCATCGCGCGGCGTTCTGCGCGACCGGGGCGACTGGTTCAACCGGCTGGGCACGACGGCCGCCGGCGCCATTGGTGGTGCTGCCGGTATTGCCGGCGCCATGGTCGAGCTGCCTGTGACCGTGACCATTCTTCTGCGCGCGATCCTTGAAATCGCCGATGAGCATGGCCTCGACACGCACAGCGATGAAATCCGGGCCGAAGCGCTGCGGATTTTCGCGACTGGCGGTCCGCTGGATGAGGATGACGGGACTGATACCGCCCTGCTGGCGGCTCGCCTTGCGATAAGCGGGCGGACCCTGCAATCGCTGGTCACCCGGTTCGCACCACAAATCGCCACGCGACTGCTGACCAAAGTGGGCGCACAGGCTGTACCGGTTCTGGGCGCCGTTGCCGGTGCAGGCATTAACTACACCTTCGCGCGCTACTATCAGGAGCTTGCCCGCGTGCAATTCGGGCTGCTTCGCCTTGCAAATGAGACCGGAATCCCTCGCGCCGCGCTTGTCGAGCGGTTGGAGATGCGGATCAAATCTCTGGAAAGTGGCGTCCCGCAAGCCAAGCGCGCTTCCTGAGCGCAAACGGCCAACCCGAAAGCGTCAACTTGCTGCCGTTTCCGGCGCGACCAGTTCCAGCGAGGTCGCGGCAACCGGAAGGTCATTGATGCTCAGCGGACCAGAAGGCCGCGCCAGCCTTGCCCGTGTCACCCAATGCAGCCGCTCCTGGGCGCGGGTGATTGCCACATAGGTCAATCGCTTCCACAGGGGGATCCCCGCCTCGTTCCGGCCAGACCACGCGGCGGCGGAAATATCTGGCGCGAAGACCTGCACATCGGGCCATTGCGAGCCTTGCGCCTTGTGGATGGTGACAGCCGCACCATGCAGAAAGCTTGCCCCCATTCTTGCGGCAAACGGAATAAACGGCTCTGCCTCATCCGGCGTTTCGATCTTCACGATTGAGGCTGCCGAAAGGCGCGGATCCTCAGCCCCGATCACGTGCAACCGCGAAAAGCCGGGCTTCTTGCCAGCCCCAAGATAGATAACCTGTGCGCCCTTGATCAGCCCACGCGCCTCCAGATCAATACGCTTGTTGCGGTGCTTCAGGGGCAGTTCAAGGCCGTCGCAGATCAGCGGCTCTCCTGCCAGCAACTGGTCGCCCGGTGCACCATGCGCGGCACGAAAGGCCGTGATCAGCCGGATGCGCGTGGCATTGCGCCAGACCAGAACAGGGCTGCGTGCCATCAGGTCGGATTCCACGCGCTCTGCCCAGACCACCCGATTGTCAGAGGCAGCGGCATCGCGAACCATGTTTTCGAAACCGGCAAAATCCAGATGTTCGTCCGACAGCGCATGGGCGAGATCAAGGATCGGACTGTCACCCGCCTGACGGTGTATGCGGCTGAGCGTCAGCTTTTGCGGCGCGGCCAGCCTATCGAATACCATTTCGCCGGATTGGCCGACGGGCGCCAACTGTGCCGGATCGCCAAACAGGATCAGCACCGGAAAAATCTCGCGCAGGTCTTCGAACTGCCGCTCATCCAGCATCGAGGATTCGTCTATCAGCCCGATGTCCAGACCATCCTCTCGCCGTTTCCAGCCCTTGATGAAGTCAGACCCCCTCAGCCCAGCCGCAGCAAGCGCGCCGGGGATCGAAGCGTGGAGATCGTAGAACTGCTTGGCACGGTCAAGCGCGGCGTCACCCAGACCTTCGATAGCTGGCCGGTCGCCAGAGCCGGTCAGCCAGTCGGCAATCTTTTCGTATTCCGGATCATAAACAGGTGTGTAGAGAATGCGATGAATGGTGGTTGCTGGAACACCGCGCATTCTCAGCACGAAAGCCGCCTTATTGGTCGGCGCCAGCACCGCAACCGTTCTGCGATCCTTGCGTTTTTTGCCTTCGTAGTCACCGCTGATAACGTCAACGCCAGCCTCGCGCAGCGCGGCCGTCAGGGCGGCAAGGATCATGGTCTTGCCGGAACCTGCCTTTCCGATGACCGCCATCACCCTGCCCTTGCCCGGCTGCGGCGGGATGACCTGTTCGGCGGTCAGATCAACGCCCGCACTTTCCAGTGCTTCTGACAGGGTATCCCAGGCCTCGGCCTGATCGGGGGAAAATGCGGGCAAGCTCATGGCAGATGCCTAGCGCGGGCCGGCGGTGAAGGAAAGCTTCGCGCGAACCCCGCGCTGTTCAAAGTTTGATGGCCCGCCACAAAGGACTATCGGAAATGACCAAATTCACGCAACAGACTGCGGTTGCGACCACTCCTCAGGGATACGCGGCATCGCTGCCATCAGCTTATGCGTTGTCGGATGCTGCGGGTTGTCCATAACTGTGGCGGTTTCGCCTTTTTCTACGATCTTGCCTTTGTCCATCACCAGCACGCGGTCGGTCACCCCACGAACCACACCCAGATCATGACTGATGAACAGATAGGCCATGCCATGCCTGCGCCGCAGATCGGCCAGAAGATCCAGCACCTGCGCCCGCACGCGCACATCAAGTGCGCTGACCGCCTCATCAAGGACGATAAGACGCGGCCGGATGATCAGCGCTCGGGCGATTGCCAGCCTCTGGCGCTGCCCCCCGGAGAATTCATGGATGTATCGCCGCGACGCGCTGCGCTCTATCCCGACATCTTCAAGCGCCTGCCCCACACGGTCGCGCCAATCGGGCGGATGGCCGGTCAGAAAGAAGGGCTCTGCAATCAGCCGGTCGACGCGCCACCGCGGATCGAAGCTTCCAAACGGGTCCTGAAAGACCACCTGAACCTTGGCGCGCAGCGTAGCAGACATGTCGGAACCCGCTGCGACCGACTGACCTTCCAGTCTGATTTCACCACTTTGCAGCGGGTCGAGGCCAAGTATCGTGCGCGTCAGGGTCGACTTGCCGCAGCCGGATTCACCCACCAGCCCCACCGATTCCCCATCGTGAATGTCAAAACTGACGCCATCCACCGCACGCAACACCGGGTGTGGCGCGAACGCTGACGGGCGCGGAAGGACATATTCGCGCACCGCATCGCGCACTGAAAGGATCGGTGCATCGTCTGCCATGACCGGCACGCGTTCAGGCGCATGTCGCGATGCGGCAAACAGCGCCTGCGTATAAGGATGCGCCTGCGCGCGGAACAATGCCTCGGTCGGGCCTTCTTCGACGACGACGCCATCTTTCATGACCGCGACATGGTCGGCTATGCCAGCAACGACCGCCAGATCATGGGTGATCAGCAACAGCGACATATCCTCTGTCGTCACCAGATCGCGCAGCAGGTCGAGGATCTGCGCCTGTGTCGTAACATCAAGCGCAGTCGTCGGCTCATCCGCGATCAGCAAGTCTGGTGCTTCTGCAATAGCGAGCGCAATGGCCACCCGCTGACGCTGACCGCCGGAAAGCTCATGCGGGAAAAGGCTCAGCGGGAAACGCGGTCCGGGCAGGCCGACACGATCCAGCTTTTCGCGTGCGCGGGACAGCGCGTCATCGCGTGACACGCCATGCTGAATACGCAGCACTTCGGCAACCTGATCACCGATATTCATCAGCGGATTGAGCGCGGTCATCGGTTCCTGAAAAATCATGCCGATCCTGTTGCCCCGAATGCGGCAAAGCTGCTTTTCCGGCGTTGTCAAAAGGTTCTGCCCGTCCAGCAGAACCTGCCCGCCTGTGTTGGAACCGTTCGGCAAGAGACCCATGATCGCAAGGGCAGTCATCGACTTGCCCGACCCGGATTCCCCGACGAGTCCGGTAATTCTGCCTTGTTCTAGCCTCAGATCCACATCCCTGAGGATCGGCTTGCCGTGAATGGTGACGGACAGGTCGCGTGTCTCGATCATGTGCGCATCACCTTCAACCGCGGGTCGAGCACGTCTCTAAGCCCGTCACCAAGAAGATTGAGGCCCAGAACAGTCAGGAAAATACACATGCCGGGAATAATTGCGACATGCGGCGCCAGCGTCACGAATGTCTGTGCATCGGCCAGCATCCTGCCCCAGCTTGGTATCGGCGGCTGCGCCCCCAGACCGACATAGGCCAGACCGGCCTCTGCCAATATGCCAAGACTGAACTGGATCGTTCCCTGCACGATCAGCAGATTGGCGATGTTGGGCAGCACATGCTCAACACTGATGCGCGCACGCCCCTTCCCCGAAACCTGCGCGGCGCGGATATAATCCAGCGTCCAGATCGGCATTGCCCCGCCGCGCGTCACCCGCGCGAAAACAGGAATGTTGAATATGCCGATTGCGATGATTGCGTTGATGGCGCCCGGCCCGTAAGCCGCCGTAATCAGGATAGCGATGACCAGAGATGGGAAGGCAAAAACAAGGTCGTTGCCCCGCATAATGATCTCGTCCAGCCAACTGCCGCGATGCGCTGCCGCAATCAGCCCAAGCGGTACGCCAAGTCCTATTCCGATGCCCACTGCTATCAACGCCACCGCGATAGAGGTTCGCGCACCCACCATGACCATCGACAGGATGTCGCGGCCAAAATGGTCCGTTCCCAGCCAATGCGACGATGTGGGTGGTTGCAGCTTGTTGGCGACATCCATCTGGGTGACGTCAAACGGTGCCCAGACAAACGACAGCGCGGCTGCCAAAACCGCGATGCCTGCCAGCACCGCACCTATGATCAGCGTCCACCTCATCTGACACGCAGCCTCGGATCCACCGCCGCGTAGGCGAGATCGACGATGAATGTCACAAGGATCACAGCCCCGACCAGTACCAGAACCGCCGATTGAACGACGATAAGGTCCCGCTGGGTGATGGCCTGAAAGATCAGTCGCCCGAGGCCAGGCAGATAGAACACGTTCTCGATAATGATCGCGCCAGCCAGAAGGAACGAGAACTGCATTCCCAGAATGGTCAGAACCGGTATTAGCGCGTTCCTGAGCGCGTGTCTGTTCAGCGTCTGGCTGCGCGACAATCCCTTGGCCCGGGCCGTGCGCACATAATCCTGATCCAGCGTCTCAATCAAAGAGGAACGCAGCACACGCGCCAAAATCGCAGCCTGCGGCAGCGCCAGTGCTATGGCGGGCAGCAACAACGAACGCAGCGCTGCCACCGGATCACCCCACCCGCTGAAACCGCCCGCCGGCAGCCATTGCAGGCGCACGGCGAACAAAAGCACCAGCAACATCGCAAACCAGAAATTCGGCAGGGCGATACCAACCTGCGCGAACCCCATAACCGCGGTGTCTGACGCGCTGCCCCGTCTTGCGGCTGCAAAAAGGCCGATCGGAAACGCGATAACGATTGCCATAACAAGGGCAAGCACCGCCAGCGGAAGCGAGACCTGCATCCGGTCAAGGATCATGCCCGCGACGGGGGTCTTATAGGTAAAACTGTTGCCCAGATCGCCCGTGACGACAGCGCCCAGCCAATTGACGTATCGCACCGGCAAGGGCTGGTTCAGCCCCAGCTGCTCACGCAGCGCTGCCAGCGTATCGGGTTGCGCCCCGGTACCCAGCATGAACGTCGCCGGATCGCCCGGCACCATCTCGACCAGCAGAAAAATCACGACCGACGCTACGGCGAGGCTAAGAAGCAGCGAGATCAGTCGACGGGCAGTATAGCGAAGCATATCAGGACGCTAGGGCCGGGATTGTTTGTGGGCAAGCCCCATCAGGCCAGAACCGCGCCGGGGTTCATGATGCCAAGCGGATCAAGCGCTTGTTTTATCGCGCGCATGGCCGCCAATCGGGCCGGATCACCCCAACGCTCAAGATCGCTGACCTTCAACCTGCCGATGCCATGTTCGGCCGAGAAAGAGCCCCCGCGCCCGACCACCATCTCATGCACCGCTTCCTGTATCTGCTGGCGCTGTTCGTCATATTCCCCGCGTTTGCGCCCTGCTGCAGGAAAGACGTTATAGTGCAGATTTCCGTCGCCAAGATGGCCGAAGCAGTTGATGCGCATATCGCCTATCTGTGCCAGCATCGCACGCCCATCCTCGATAAAACGCGGCACCTCGGACAGTGGCAGGGAAATATCGTGGCTGGAGATCGCGCCAATCAGCCGGTTGGCTTCAGGAATCTCTTCGCGGAGCCGCCAGAAATCTGCGGCCTGCTGACCAGATTGCGCGATCAGGCCATCTTCCGCCAAGCCGTCTTCAACTGCCGCTTCAAAAAGGGTTTCCAGTGCGGCATCGGTTTCCAGCCCACCTGGCAACCCGATCTCTATCAGCACCATCCATTCAGGCGGTGTCTCAAATGGCTGGCGCAAATCGGGCATCGTTTCGATCTGGAAGCGCGGTCCCTGCCCCGAAATCAGTTCAAATGCCGTGACGCAATCACCCAACTGCCTGCCCGCCAGTGCAAGAAGGGACAATGCGGCGGCCGGATCAGGAACAACCATCAGCGCGACGCCATTCGCTGCGGGGGGCGGAACAAGGCGCAGGCTGGCTGCGGTTATGATCCCCAGGCTGCCTTCGGCGCCGATCAGCAGATCGCGCAGGTCATAGCCGGTGTTGTCTTTGCGCAAACGCTTCAGATCGCGCATGATGCTGCCGTCGGGCAGGACCGCTTCGATCCCAAGACAAAGCGCGCGCGCCGTGCCATAACGCAGCGCGTTTACCCCACCTGCATTGGTCGCTAACAGGCCACCGATCTGCGCTGTTCCCTGCGACGCCAGCGACAGTGGAAAAAGGCGGCCCTTGTCTTCAGCCGCATCGCGGGCCGCCTGAAGCGTTACGCCAGCCTCTGACACCATGACGTTTTCTTCAGGCCAGACATTGCGGATGGCGTGCATCCGCTCCATCGACAGCAAAAGCGGTGCAGGCCCCTTTGGCATCAACTGACCACCGACAAGACCCGTCCCGCCGCCAAGCGGAACGATGCCCACGCGGGCCTCGGCACAGGCGCTGACGACTGCCGAAACCTCATCCACATTGCGTGGCGCAGCAAGCAGACCGGCCTGACCGTGATAGCGACCGCGCGGCTCCTCGAGATGGCGCGGCTCGATCTCGCGCAGAACACCTTGCGGCAGGGAAGCCGCCAGTGCCTCATCAGCCGGGTTGAGTTTCGTTTCGCTTGTCATTTCGCTTATCCCGCATCCGTTCTGCCTCGTCGGTCGTGGCGCAGGTTTGCATAGAGAACATGCGTGCGCCACCGTCCATTGATTTGCAGATAGCTTTGCGCCACGCCTTCATATTTGAAGCCCGAGCGTTCCAGCACGCCGCGCGACGCAGTATTGTCGGGCAGACATGCCGCCTCGATCCGGGACATTTCCATCGCCGTAAAGGCATGTTTGACAACAGCACCAATCGCCTCGGTCATGTAACCCTGCCGGGCGTGGGGCGCGCCGATCCAATAGCCGATAGTCGCCATCTGCGCCGGACCACGCCGGATATTGTCGATGGTGATTGCGCCAAGCAGTGCGCCATCGACGTTGCGCTCCAGAAACAGCGGTATGGCAGAGCCATTGCGGCTGGCTCTCTGCGCCCAGTAGACGCGGTTCGTGAAAGATTTGCGCGACAGATGATCGGCAGACCAGACCGGCTCCCACGGCGTCAGGAATTCACGGCTGACCTCTCGCAGCGCTGTCCAACCGCTGAAGTCGGAATGCTGCGGCAGCCGCAGGGTCATCCGTTCGGTTTCCAACCGTATCGGACGACGCCGGGCAAACATTATGCAGCAAGCCGTTCTATCAGCGTATCAAGCGCGGGCGCACGATCAACCGGACCATAAAGCGCCATCGCCGGACGCCGCGCGATCAGCGATTCGGCATAGCGGGCAATGTCTGCACGCGTCACGGCATCCAGCCGCTCTGCCGTTTCGGCAGGCTCTGGCACCCGGCCCCAGATCGCCAGGGAGCGTGCGATGCGTTCCGCCTGGCCAGAGCTGCTTTCGAGCCCCATCAGCGTGCCTGCTTTTAGCTGCGCCCTTGCCCGAGCAATCTCTGCATCGCTCATTTCATCGACCGAGCGTTTCAGTTCGTCGACAGTCAGTTGCGTCAGTTCAGCAAGATCGGCAGCGGCTGTTCCGGCATAGATCGTCATCATGCCGGTATCGTCGTGAAAGCCCGATTGCGCGAAAATCGTATAGCACAGCCCGCGCTCTTCCCTGATCTTCTGGAACAGCCGAGAGGACATGCCACCGCCCATTGCCACCGTCCATATCTGGGCCGCATGATAGTCGGGCGAAAGGTAGCCGGGCCCTTCGAACGCAAGTGTGAAATGCGCCTGTTCAAGATCCTTGACGCGCCGCGTTTCAGCACCCTGCCAACGCGCAATATCACGCGCGGGTGACGAACGCGCCGCCAGATGGCCAAAGATCGCTTCGGCCTGACGCACGATTGCGTCGTGATCAACCGCACCGGCTGCGGCAAGGATGATCTGTCCGGGACCGTAATGTTCGGTGACAAAGCCTGCCAGATCGGTACGGCCAAAATTGGACACGCGCTCTGCCGGGCCAAGGATCGTCCGCCCGATGGCCTGATCGGGATAGGCCGCCTCTTGCAGCCAGTCGAAGATGATATCGTCCGGCGTATCAAGCGACTGGCCGATTTCCTGCAGGATCACGCCGCGCTCAATCTCTATCTCGCGCTGATCGAAGGCCGGATTCAGCACGATGTCGGAAATCACATCCAGTGCCAGACCTATATCGGCCTCCAGCACGCGTGCGTAATAGGCCGTCGTATCGCGCGATGTATATGCGTTGATATAGCCGCCCACATCCTCGATCTCTTCGGCGATCTGCAGGGCGGAACGCTTGGCGGTTCCCTTGAACGCCATATGTTCCAGAAAGTGGGCAATGCCGTTCTGCTCTGCCCGTTCATCGCGACCGCCCGCCGCGACCCAAAGACCAAGGGTGGCAGAGTGAAGGCCGGGCATATTGCGGGTTACGATGCGCAGCCCGTTCGGCAGAGTGGTGATATTGGTGTCGGTCAAGCGGTTCTCCGTTCAAGGATCAGCGATTTAAGCGCCGCGACGTCGTTTTCAACCCGCCCGGACCGTTCGGGCCTGTCAAAAAGTCCCTCCATATGGGGCGGAAGGGCTGGTCGAATGCCCACCGCCCGCTCGACCGCATCGGGGAACTTGGCAGGATGTGCGGTTGCAAGAGTAATCATCGGGACGCCGCTGCGCAGGTGTTCGCGGGCGACCTTCACACCGACGGCGGAATGCGGGCAAAGGATCTCGCCCGTTTCTTCGCGCACAGTACGGATCGTCTCAAGCGTTTCATCTTCGGACGCGCGACCGGAAACGAAATCTTCTTGCAGCGCCTGCAATGCGCCTTGGCTGATGGTGAAGCCACCGGCCTTCAGCTCATCCATAAGCTGGCGGATTGCGGCTGCATCTTTGTCATAGGCCCAGAACAAGGCACGTTCGAAATTGCTGCTGACCTGAATATCCATGGATGGCGAGATCGAGGGTTCGACCTGTCCGACACGGTACTCGCCCGTTGTCAGTGCACGGTGCAGAATGTCGTTCTGATTCGTCGCGACCACGAGCTTGCCGATAGGCAAGCCCATACGCTTTGCGACCAGACCGGCAAGGATATCGCCGAAATTACCCGTCGGCACGGTGAAATCGACCTCTCGCGATGGCGCACCGAGGCTGACAGCGGCGGTGAAATAATAGACAACCTGCGCGAGCACCCGCGCCCAGTTGATGCTGTTGACGCCCGCCAGCCCGACTTCATCGCGGAACTCATGGTCGTTGAACAGATCTTTCAGCCGCGCCTGACAGTCGTCGAAATGTCCGTCAAGCGCTAGCGAATGTACATTGTCATCATCGGGCGTAGTCATCTGGCGACGCTGGACCTCTGACACGCGGCCATGCGGGAACAGGATGAAGACATCGACATTATCCAAGCCGCGAAACGCCTCAATCGCCGCAGATCCGGTATCGCCCGACGTCGCGCCGACAATTGTGATTCGCTGGCCAGAGCGTTTCAGCGCGATCTGGAACAGCTGGCCGATCAGCTGCATCGCAAAGTCTTTGAAGGCGAGCGTTGGGCCGTGGAACAGTTCCAGCAGGTGATGGCCGGGGGCGAGCTGGCGCAAGGGTGCGCGGGCAATATGGCCGAAATCCTTATACGCGTTCTCAAGCGCCTGTCTCAGTTCCGCATCCGAGAAGCTTTCGCCAAGAAACGGCTTGATGACACGCAAGGCCGCCTCGCCATAAGGCAAGCCCTCAAGTGCCGCGATATCGTTCATCTGCGGAATGGTCTCTGGCAGATACAATCCGCCGTCACGGGCCAACCCGGTCAGCATCGCCTGTTCAAAGTTCAAGGCCGGGGCCTGACCCCGTGTCGAGATATAACGCATCGTCTGCCCCTAATATGTCCGGCGCCTGATACGCCAGATGAGCCATGCTGTCATCCCTGCGCAAGTCGCAGCGAACAGGAACCATTGCACGGCATATGACAAGTGACTGTTGGGTATCCCCTCTATCGCGACCGGGATCGGGTCTACGCCTTGGGCCTCGCCCTCGACCTCTGATGCCACAACCAATATCGGCTGAGTATCCAGCGTGTTCGCCATCGCCTGCACATCGCGCGCAAACCAGATCCCGGCATTCAGATCGGGATCCGGCGTCGAACTGTTATTATCCTGCGGCCAGTGCAGGTTTCCCGCCACGCTCAAAGCGACCGGCGGCCGAGCCGTGCGCCGATAGTCCTGTTCGATATAGCCGCGATCCAGCAGAATGCGCCGACCGTCCTCCGTTTCGAATGCAGAGATGACGTTGTAGCCGCCGCCGCGCTCTTTCGTGCCTGACAGAACCAGAATTTCTTCGCCCGTCGTCTGGCCCGCGACAGTCACAGGCAGATATTTCATGCCCGGGTCGATTTCGGCGGGCAGAGGCACGGGCGTAGCATCAATCCCGGATTGGATTTCGGCCAGCAAGGTCGTCTTTTCGTCCAGCCTGCGCAGTTGCCAGAAACCAAGACTCATCAGGATAGCCGTCATGACGACCCCGAAAAGAAGCGGCGGAATGATGGAACGGCTGGCAGTCATGATGATCTCATATTGGCTGTTCCATTACCCAAACGCGCAGCAAGCGCCAAGAGGTCAGGTCATCACAAGGCCAGCGGCGTGCCCGAAACGCATCATCAGGCGGCAGGGTCGGCCTGTTGCAGTTGACAACGAAAAACGGCGCAGTCCCCTGCGCCGTTCTCAATCTGACAGGCTAATGCGGATCAGCGACCCCAGATATAGATCGCGAAGAACAGGAACAGCCAGACGACGTCGACGAAGTGCCAGTACCAAGCCGCCGCTTCGAAGCCGACATGCTGCTTATCGCTCATCTGGCCGCGCATCAGGCGGATCAGGCAAACAAACAGGAAGATCGTCCCGATGATGACATGGAAGCCGTGAAAGCCCGTCGCCATAAAGAACACGCCACCATAGACCGTGTCAGACAGGCCGAAGGCTGCGTGGCTGTACTCATAGGCTTGCAGAATGGTAAAGAAGACGCCCAGCACAACAGCAATGGCGGTGCCCTGAATGGCCGACTTACGGTCATTGTCGTGGACAAGTGCATGGTGCGCCCAGGTCACGGCACAGCCGGACAGCAGCAGGATCAAAGTGTTGATCAGCGGCAGATGCCACGGATCGAAGGTCTGAATACCCTCCGGCGGCCAGACACCGTCACGGATCGGGCTTTCAGGTCCCATCGGGTAAAGCGCGTTCTTGAAGAAGGCCCAGAACCAGGCCACGAAGAACATCACCTCGGACATGATGAACAGGATCACGCCATAGCGCAGGCCGATCTGCACCACCTTCGTGTGATCGCCCGTCTCGCCCTCATGTACCACATCGGCCCACCAGCCGAACATGCAGTACAGCACACCGACCAGACCGATCAGATACATCCACGGGCCGTTGTCTTTCATCCAAAGAACAGCGCCGAACAGCATCACGAAGACCGAAACAGCCGTGATGAGCGGCCACAGCGATGGCGGCAGAATGTGGTAGTCGTGGTTCTTTGCATGCGCCATTGGCTGTCCCCGCTATTGCGTCAGTTCATCTTGATCTCACCCGTGTCCGTCGTCAACGCGGCCTGACTGCCCGCTGCCGACGCCGTTTCGGGCGTATCATATTCGTGGAAAGTGTAGCTCAGCGTGATGTCGCGAACCTTATAGGCGTCGCGATCTGTCACGATTTCCGGATCAACCTCGAAATTGACCGGCATCTCGACCCGTTCCCCGGGCTGAAGGGTTTGTTCGGTAAAGCAGAAGCAGTCGATCTTGTAGAAGAAAGAGCCCGCAATCTCTGGCGCGACATTATAGCTGGCGCGACCGGTGATGGGACGATCCGAATTGTTGACCGCTTCATAGAAGGCCATCGCGCTTGCGCCGATCGGCACTTCCATTTCTGTCTGCAACGGACGGAAGGTCCAGGGCAGGTTCGTCTCAGTATTGGCGTCGAAGCGGACCGTGACGGTTTCATCCAGTACAACCTGCTCTGAAGCGGTCTCTGCCGAGGCGACCTGCGTCGTGCCGCCATAGCCCGTGACCTTGCAGAACCAGTTATAAAAAGGCACCGCCGCCCAAGCCAGCGCACCCATCACAAGCACCACACCGATCAAGGAAACCATGACCCGAAGGTTCTTATCCCGCGGCAGCAAGCTCATGGTGCGGTCCTCGCACCTTGATCCGCAGCGGGTGTGCCGGGCGCCGCGACGGGATCATCGTTTGGCGCAATCTCGACGCCATCTTCGCGCGGCAGCAGCGCCGGCCTGACCTGATGGTCGAAGCCTTCAAGTGCGGCAGAATTGCCGTTTGAGACCTTCACGACCGAAAGCCCGAATATCAGCACAACGAAGGCCAGCAATACCACCAGAAGGCCGACATTGCGCGACCTCCGGCGAGAGTGAAGCTCATGCTCAGTCCGTAGTGCCATCACGGCGTCACCCAGTGCTGCGCCAGCAATGCGGCAAAATGTGCGAATAGATAATAGAGCGACAGCTTGAAGAAGCTTTTCTCTGCCTTGTGACCATCGCGGTAAGATTGTTCATCCGTGCGCTGCATGACCTGCCAGCCGCGCGCGATGAACAGCGCATTCAATACAACGGCCACCGACATATAGATGGGCCCGCCGATAGAGGTCAGTCCAAGCCAGACGGCAAAAGGCGCAAGCACAAGCGTATAGGCGAAGATGTGTCGACGCGTGACAGTACGACCGTGTGTGACCGTCAGCATCGGCACGCCGGCCTTGTGGTAATCTTCCTTCATGAACAGCGCCAGTGCCCAGAAATGGGGCGGCGTCCAGAAAAAGATCAGCGCAAACATAAGAAGCGACTCGATGGCGATGCCGCCTGTTGCGCAGGCCCAGCCGATCATGGGCGGGAACGCACCGGCAGCGCCACCGATAACGATGTTCTGCGGGGTCGAGCGTTTCAGCCACATCGTATAGATGACGGCATAGAAGAAGATCGTGAACGCCAGAAAGCCCGCAGCAAACCAGTTCGCCGACAGGCCCAGCATCATGACGGCCATGCCCGACAGCGCCAGCCCGATGGCAAGCGCATCGCCCGCCGCGACACGGCCCGACGGAATCGGGCGACCCTGCGTCCGTTTCATCACGGCGTCGACATCGGCGTCGTACCACATATTCAGCGCGCCCGATGCGCCGCCGCCAATCGCAATAAACAGGACCGAGCAGAACGCGACCAGTGGGTGAAGCCCGACAGGTGCAACAATCAGACCGACAAAGGCGGTGAACACGACCAGAGACATGACGCGCGGCTTCAGCAGCGCGACAAAGTCACCGAATTCGGCCTCGTTTGGCGCCTGATATGTGCTTGTATCGGCCACGCGCGCTTACTTCGACGCCAGCTGAATCGGCTGCGCGGTTTCCAGATCCGAAGCAGCGAATTCGACTTTCGCGCCTTCCAGCCAAGCCGCATAGGTCTCGGGAGAGACGGCCTTGACGACAATCGGCATATAGGCGTGGTTAATGCCGCAAAGCTCCGAGCACTGGCCGAAATAGACGCCTTCCTGCGTAGCGGTAAAGGCCAGCTGCGCAATACGGCCCGGCACAGCATCCTGTTTCACGGCAAAGGCGGGGATGGTCCAGGAATGGATCACGTCGGTCGCGGTGAACTGCATCAGCACCTCTTGCCCGACCGGGACCACGACAGGATTATCCGTCGCCAGCAGGTATTCGTCCGGCGCATAGCCATTTGCCTCCAGATCTTCCTCAGGCAGCATGAGGGCGTCGAAGACCAGACCCTCTTCCGGGTATTCATAGGACCAGTACCATTGATGGCCGATGGCCTTAATCACCACAGAGGGATTTTCCGGAATGGCAAGCTGACGGAACAGAATCGGCAGCGAGAATACACCGATAGCGATCAGAATCAGGATCGGCACAAGCGTCCATGTGATTTCGATCGGCGTGTTATGGCTGAAACGTGCCGGGGTCGGATTGGCACGGCGGTTGTAGCGCACGATGCACCAAAGAAGCAGCGCGCAGACGAAAACCGTCACAACCGCGATGATGATCAGAACGTAGTGGTCTAGCCACTGCTGATCCAGGGCTTCGGGGCTGGACGCTGGCTGGAAACCCAGCCCGCGCGGCACCGGCTTGCCGATGACGGGAAGATCCCCCAGCACATCGCCAGCGGCCTCTTGCGCGCGCACTACGCCTGCCGAAAGCAGCGCCGCCGCCCCCATACCTGCCGCAAACATGCGGCGCATCATCGCTGGAGCCACCATCCGAGTATCCCTTGCCTATGTCGACAGCACACCACGCCAGAGAGCGGGGCGCGGCTGCCACCCTTTCGAGTCAAACTTTTTCTGTTTACAACCATAAAACCCGCCTTGCGACAAGTCACCTCGGTAACCGGCGGCACGTTTGAAAATTGAAACCACTGCTTAATTCGGACCGCGCATGACCAATGATCCTTTCCGCCCGTTCGAAGGCGATTTCGACCGCGAAGCCGCTCTGACGGTGCTTCGCGACGCGACCCTCGGTGCCGATGATGGCGAGATTTTTGTCGAACGCGCCCATGCCGAAACGCTTATCTTCGACGATGGCCGGCTGCGCGGCTCCAGCTATACCGCCAGTCAGGGTTTCGGGCTGCGCGCCGTTGCCGGAGAGGTCACCGGCTATGCGCATTCAACCGAATTGACGCTGCCATCGCTGCGCCGCGCGGCTGAAACGGTCAGGCTTGCTGTCGGGAATGGTGGGCGCACGCTGGCGGTTCCACCGCAAGTCGGAGGCAAGCCCCTTTACGCGCCTGTCGATCCCGCGGAAGGCATCGACATTGCAACGCGGATCGACCTGTTGCGTGAAATCGACGCCTATGCGCGGGCAAAGGATCCGCGCGTCGTTCAGGTCAGCGCATCTATGGCAACCAGCCTGCAAGAGGTCGCGATCCTGCGTCCCGAGGGCGGTCTTGTGACCGATATCCGTCCGATGGCGCGACTGAATGTCGCAGTCATCGTCGAAGACAATGCGCGCCGGGAAAGCGGCGGCACCGGCGGCGGCGGTCGCATCCCGCTTCACAGCCTGATTCAGCCCGCACATTGGCAGTCCCAGGTAGACGAGGCGCTGCGCATCGCGCTTGTCAATCTGCGCGCTCAACCCGCGCCTGCTGGCGTCATGGATATCGTGCTGGGTCCGGGTTGGCCGGGCATTTTGCTGCACGAAGCCGTGGGACACGGGCTGGAGGGTGATTTTAACCGCAAGGGTCATTCCGCCTTCGCCGGATTGCTCGGTCAGCGCGTGGCAGCACCGGGCGTGACCGTTATCGACGACGGAACGATCCCTGACCGGCGCGGATCGATAAGCGTTGACGATGAGGGCAGCGCGCCGGGTCGGAATACCCTGATAGAGGACGGCATTCTGGTGGGCTATCTTCAGGACCGGCAAAACGCGCGGCTTATGGGCGTGGAACCGACGGGCAACGGTCGCCGCGAAAGCTATGCCCATGCGCCGATGCCGCGAATGACGAACACCTTCATGCTGGGCGGCGATTCGAAACCTGATTCGATCCTGTCAGACCTGAAAGACGGTATCTATGCCGTTGGCTTCGGGGGCGGGCAGGTCGATATTACAAACGGGAAATTCGTTTTCTCCTGCACCGAAGCCTATCGCGTGAAAAACGGCGTTGTCGGTGATCCGATAAGGGGCGCCACCCTCATCGGTGACGGTGCGACGGCGCTTCAGCATATACGTGCGATCGGCAACGACATGGCGCTTGATCCGGGTATGGGCACGTGCGGCAAACAGGGGCAATGGGTTCCTGTCGGCGTTGGCCTTCCTACCCTGATGATCGGGGGGCTGACGGTCGGCGGGTCCGCTGCCGCTTGATGCGGTGGGTGACACAGATTGTCAAAGTGCTGCGTAACTAACAGTTATTTAACCATTTTACATGGATAACAACCTTGAATGAGGCGGAAAGGCTCCAAGGTTGTTTTCTTTCACTTCCCCCCGCACCCCACCCACCGCGAAGGATGATGATCTCAGCTTCCTCCGCCTCATTCGCTCTCGGCGTGTCGGGCCGACGACATTTCACAGGCTGGTGGCAGAACATGGCAGCGCCGCCGCCGCCCTGGACGCGTTACCCGACATTGCCCGTGGGGCCGGGGTGAAGGAATACAGCCCCTGCACAGAAGCCGCCGCCCTTGCCGAATTGAAAGCCGGTCGCAAAGGCAACGCCATACTGATCCGCTGCGATTCGCCCGAATACCCCGCGGCGCTGCGTGAAATCCCCGATGCGCCGCCCGTCTTGTGGGTGAAAGGAAACGCTGCGGCACTATCGCATCCAACGATTGCCGTCATCGGCGCCCGAAACGCATCTTCGCTGGGGCTTCGCATGGCTCGCGGCATGGCATCCGCTTTGGCAGAGGCTGGCAACACCGTAATCGCCGGTCTGGCGCGCGGGATCGACACCGCCGCGCATGAGGCCAGCGTTAAACATGGCACGGTGGCGGTCATCGCCGGCGGGATCGATCAGATTTACCCGGTCGAAAACAAGGTCCTCGCCGCGACAATCTGCGATCGCGGTTGCCTCATCTCTGAACAGCCGCCTGGTGTCGCCCCTGTCGCGCGGCATTTTCCACTTCGAAACCGGATAATTTCCGGACTGGCGCAGGGCGTCGTCATCATTGAGGCGGCGGTGAAATCGGGCAGCCTGATCACCGCACGAAATGCGCTTGATCAGGGGAGAGAGGTTCTGGCGGTTCCCGGTCATCCGGTGGATGGTCGTGCCGGTGGTTGCAATCAGTTGATTCGCGACGGCGCCATTCTTGTTCGCAATGCCGACGATGTGCTGGAGGCGATACCGGCACTCTCGACCGAACGTCAGGCCGGCGCAGCGCAGCTGTCGTCAACGGCTGCAACGACTCCTTTGCCTGCACAGCGCCAACGCGAGACCTCCGCTATGGCGGCAATTGCGCCCCGTTCCCCTGCCCTGCCATTACCGCCTCGCAAAGCCCAAAACGCCGCAACGCTGGAATCGCAGGTGCTGGCACATCTATCGCCCAACCCGATTGAAGAGGATTCGCTGATCCGTGATCTTGGCGTTCCGGCGTCAATCCTGTCGCCGGTATTGGTTCAGCTTGAACTGGCGGGAAAACTGACCCGCATGGCAGGTGGCCGGATTTCGCTGCAATAACAAAACAGGTTAGACGTCGATGCCCATTCGGGGCCTGCGGTTGGTCTGAACTCCGCAATATTTTAATTTCCCTCACTTTTCCGGGGAAATAATCCTCGACCAACCTGACTGCGCCGTCTCGTTACCCATAGACCCTGCTTCACCCTCAGGGGACGTCCATCGCATGCAGACCGCGCAGCAAATCGTTGCCCCACACCAGCGGCGCGGGTTGAGGGAAAAAGCAGCGGCCCGTTGACACGCCCCGATTGCGCCCCCATGTTCCCCGCCCAAATCCGTCATGAGGTTCCCCATGCCAGTCGTCGTTGTCGAATCGCCGGCCAAAGCCAAGACGATCAACAAATATCTGGGCGACGACTATACCGTTCTCGCATCCTTCGGGCATGTTCGCGACTTGCCGCCCAAGGACGGTTCGGTCGATCCCGAAGCCGATTTCGATATGCGTTGGGAGGTGGCCTCGGATTCCAAGAAACACCTCAAGGCGATCCGCGACGCGCTGTCGGGCGACGACGCGCTGATCCTCGCCACCGACCCCGACCGCGAGGGCGAGGCGATTTCGTGGCACCTGCTGGAAGCCCTCGCCCCGGCCCTGAAAAAGGGCAAATCGGTCAGCCGCGTGACCTTCAACGCGATCACCAAGAATGCCGTGACCGACGCCATGGCCAAGCCGCGAGAGATCGACCGCGATCTGGTTGATGCCTATCTTGCGCGGCGTGCGTTGGATTATCTGGTCGGCTTCAACCTGTCTCCGGTGCTGTGGCGCAAGCTGCCCGGCGCGAAATCGGCCGGGCGCGTGCAATCCGTCACGCTGCGCCTCATCGTCGAGCGCGAGATGGAGATCGAGGCCTTCAAGCCCCGCGAATACTGGTCCGTCCACGCGCGTCTGGCGACACCTTCGGGCGATGAATACGACGCCCAGCTTGTAAGCCTTGCCGGGGACAAGCTTGAACGTTTCGACATTCCGACCGCCGAGAAGGCGCGGCTGGCGCTTTCTGCCATCGACGCCCGCGACCTGACGGTCAGCAGCGTCACCGCCAAGCCCGCCACGCGCAACCCGTGGCCGCCCTTCATGACCTCGACCCTTCAGCAAGAGGCGTCGCGCAAGCTGGGCCTCGGCGCGCGGGCCTGCATGTCCACGGCGCAGCGGCTGTATGAGGCCGGGCTGATCACCTATATGCGGACCGACGGGATCGACATGGCCCCCGAAGCGGTGATGTCCGCCCGCGACGTCATCAAATCGCGTTTCGGCGAGCAATACCTGCCGAAATCGCCGCGCATGTACAAGAACAAGGCGAAGAATGCGCAGGAAGCGCATGAATGTATCCGCCCGACGGATATGTCGGTTGCGCCTGACAAGCTGCGTATTTCCGAAAAGGATCAGCGCGCGCTGTATGACCTGATCTGGAAGCGGACGCTGGCCAGCCAGATGGAAGCCGCCCGGATGGAGCGCACCACCGTCGAAATCGCCAGCGCCGACGGACAGGTCGGGCTGCGCGCCAATGGTCAGGTGATGATGTTCGACGGCTTCCTTGCCGTTTACGATCAGGGCCGCGACGACGACGATTCCGAGGACAGCAACCGCTTGCCCCAGATCAGCGAAGGCGAACCGGCCAAGAAGATCGCCGCGTTCGCCGCCGAAGAAGGCGTTCTGGTCGATGACAGCAAAACCGCCGCCGCCCGCCAGCATTTCACCCAGCCCCCGCCGCGCTATACCGAAGCGACTCTGGTCAAGAAAATGGAGGAACTGGGCATCGGGCGGCCATCGACCTATGCCAGCATCGTCACCACGATTCAGGATCGCGAATACGTCCGCAAGGACAAGAACCGCCTGATCCCCGAGGATAAGGGCCGGCTGGTTACGGCGTTTCTGGTGAAATACTTCCCGCGCTATGTCTCTTACGACTTTACCGCCAATCTTGAATCGGAACTCGATGACATCTCCTCGGGCAACCGCGCCTATCTGGAAGTGTTGCGGCGCTTCTGGCGCGATTTCACCGCGGCACTGGATGGCACATCCGATCTGCGCATCGGCGAGGTGCTGGAATCCATCGACGACGCGCTTGCCCCGCACCTGTACCCACCCCGCGAAGACGGGGGCGACCCGCGCGAATGTCCGCTCTGCCATCAGGGACGGCTTAACCTTAAAACCGCGCGCTCTGGCGGGGCGTTCATCGGTTGCTCGCGCTATCCGGAATGCCGGTTTACGCGCCCCCTCTCCGCCCCGGATGGCGAGGAAACCGTTGGCGACCGGGTCCTGGGCCATGATGCGGGCGATGAAATAAGCCTGAAAAATGGCCGCTTTGGCCCCTATGTCCAGCGGGGGGAGGCGACAGAAGAAATTCCAAAACCACCCCGCGCCAGTATCCCGAAAGGCTGGGACGCCAATGCAGTCGATCTGGAGCAGGCGCTGAAACTGCTGGCCCTGCCCCGCCCCGTCGGCAACCACCCAGATGACGGTGAGTTGGTCGAGGCCGGGATCGGGCGCTATGGCCCCTATGTCAAACACGGCAAGAAATATGCCAACCTGCCTGACGTCGATGAGGTGTTTACCATCGGCATGAACCGCGCGGTCGAGGTTCTGGCGGCCAAGCCGACGCGTGGTCGTGCGACAGCGGCTGCGCCGTTGAAAGAGTTGGGAGACCATCCCGATGGCGGTAAGATAGCGGTGATGAATGGTCGCTACGGCCCCTATGTGAAATGGGAAAAGATCAACGCCACCCTGCCGCGTGATCTGGAGCCGGCTGACGTCACCGTGGAAAAAGCTCTGGAACTGATTGCAGCCAAAGCAGCCAAGTCACCGAAAAAGGGCGCCAAGAAGGCCGCGCCAAAGAAGACGGCCACCAAAAAGACGGCAAAGAAAACGACCGCCAAGAAAACCACGGCAAAGAAAGCCCCTGCGAAAAAGGCGGCGGCCGACAAGGATGCCGGCTGAGCTTTCCTGAAGTTCCAAGCAACAACTCTGGGCGCGGCATGGTTGCTGCGCCCTTTCGCATTCGTCGCATCAGGGTATTGTAAACTCGGTCCAGTCCCGGAGAGACAATGATCCGCGTTCGGATTAAAGACACACAAGGCTCTACCCCACGCGATGTGGGCGCGGAGATGTTTGTATCCGCTGCAGGTTCAAGCGGCACGATTGGCGGGGGACGTCTGGAATTCGACGCGATCGGCCATGCCCGCAAGATGTTGCGGAACGGCGAGGATCAAGCCGTCACCGTCGTCACTTTGGGCCCGGAAACCGGGCAATGCTGCGGCGGGCGGGTCACTCTGGAATTTGACAAAGGCGCCCCGGCCGCCCACCCACTGCCACCGCAGGTTCTGATCTTCGGGGCCGGGCATGTCGGACGGGCATTGGCGCGGACGATGGCGCTTCTGCCCTTCGAAGTCACGCTGTTCGACGAACGCACCGATGAAATTGCCAAGTTAGACTGCGTTCGCACGGTTGCGACGCCGCTGCCCGAACTGGCCATCCGTGATGCCCGCCCCGGCGCGGCATTCGTCGTCATGACCCACGATCACGGGCTGGATTTCACCCTGACAGCAGAGGCACTAGGTCGAACCGATGCTGCATATGTCGGCCTGATCGGCAGCGCGACGAAACGCGCCCGTTTCCTGCGGGAGGCCAGATTGACCGGAATTGACTGCTCAGGTCTGACCTGCCCCATCGGTGCTAATTATTCATCTGACAAACGGCCAGAGGTGATCGCCGCCTTTACCGCAGCAGAAATCGCATCAAAGCTTACGGTTAACGCTACCGTCGATTGACACGGCGTCACCCCCTTGCGACAAAACTGCCGACCATTTCGGAGGACGTGATGAAAAAAGTTTATCCCGACGCGGACGCCGCCCTGGAGGGGCTGCTGTTCGACGGCATGCATATCGCCGCTGGCGGTTTCGGCCTCAGCGGTATTCCTGAATTGCTGATTGATGCGCTTGTCAAAAGCGGTGTGAAGGACCTGACGATTGCAAGCAACAATTGCGGGGTGGACGGCTTCGGCCTTGGCAAGCTTCTGGACACGAAGCAGATCAAGAAGATGCAGTCCTCTTATGTCGGCGAGAACGCGGAATTCATGCGGCAGTACCTGTCGGGTGAGCTGGAGCTGGAATTTAACCCCCAGGGTACGCTGGCGGAACGTATGCGCGCAGGCGGGTCCGGCATTCCGGGCTTTTACACCAAGACCGGCGTGGGCACGGTCATCGCCGAGGGCAAAGAGGTCAAGCAGTTCAACGGCGAGGATTATATCCTTGAAGAAGGAATTTTTGCCGATCTCTCCATCGTGAAGGCATGGAAAGCCGATGACACCGGCAACCTGATCTTCCGCAAGACCGCCCGCAACTTCAACCCGCCCGCCGCGATGTGCGGCAAGGTCTGCGTGGCCGAGGTAGAGGAGATCGTACCGCGCGGTTCTATCGACCCGGACCACATTCACCTGCCGGGCATCTATGTGCACCGGGTCATTCAGGGTGAGCATGAAAAGCGCATCGAACAGCGCACCACCCGCAAGCGTGAGGAGGCTTGATCATGGCGGAAGAGGCAAAAGGCTGGGACCGCAACCAGATGGCCGCCCGCGCGGCAGAGGAACTGGAAGACGGCATGTATGTGAACCTCGGCATCGGTATTCCGACGCTGGTGGCAAACTATGTCGGTGACAAGGACATTACGCTGCAATCCGAAAACGGGATGCTCGGCATGGGTCCCTTCCCCTATGAGGGCGAGGAAGACCCGGATCTGATCAACGCCGGCAAGCAGACGATTACCGAACTGTCCCGCACATCCTATTTTGACAGCGCGATGAGCTTTGGCATGATCCGCGGTGGCAAGATTGCGGCGGCGATCCTTGGCGCGATGGAAGTGGCCGAAAACGGCGATCTGGCGAACTGGATGATCCCGAAAAAGCTGGTCAAGGGCATGGGCGGCGCGATGGACCTCGTGGCCGGGGTCGGCCGCGTGGTCGTCGTCATGGACCACACCAACAAGCACGGCGATTCCAAGGTGCTGAAGGAATGCACCCTGCCGCTGACAGGCAAGGGCGTGGTGGACCGCATCATCACCAATCTGGGCGTTCTTGACGTGGTTGAGGGTGGTCTGAAGATCGTCGAAACCGCCGACGGGGTCACCGAGGACGAGATTCGCGCCGCGACCGAGGCGACAATCGTCTGACCGAAATTGCCTTGAACGGGTCAAAAGGGGGCTCTGCGGCCCCCTTTTTCATTAAGAATGGAAACATTCGTCCAGGTGGCCGGCCACCGACGCCCAGATTTTCCTTCGTTTTTTCAAACCGCGCTTCGGCGGTTGCAACCCAGGCGCCCAATTCTTAGGCATCACGGAAACTGTCTGAGAATGCCATGCAAGCCGTGACTTCCCTGCTGGGACATCTGCACATCCGATCACTCGGCCCCGTTGCCTCTGTCCCCGCGCAAGAGGCATTTCGCGCCGGATTCGGCGCATTTCTGGGCCTGATGGCAACCGCTGTGGTGGCGATATGGCTGTCCCCGGACATCTGGCTGGCTGTCTATCTGATCGCCCCTTTCGGCGCGACTTCGGTTCTGGTCTTTGCCGCGCCGAACAGCCCGCTGGCGCAGCCCTGGCCCGCGATTGTCGGGAATACGGCCTCTGCACTGGTCGCGATCGGGATTTGTACATTCCTGCCCGCTGAACCGCTGCTGAGCGTACCGCTCTCTGTCGGGCTTGCCATTCTTGTCATGGCGGTGCTGCGTGCGACCCATCCACCCGGCGGTGCAGTGGCCATGACGGTTGCGCTTGGGGCAGAGAACATTCTGCCGATTGGCTTCAGCTTTGCCTTTGTGCCCGTGATGACAGGCACCATGACGCTTGTGATCACAGCGGCTGTCTACGCGCACCTGACCGGCCGGCGCTATCCGTTCAGGCAGTTCGGGGAAACCAATCCACACGGGACGCACGACCCCGTCCCTGTCGAACGGCTCGGCCTGACCGAGGACGAGTTAGTCGATATCCTGACGCGTTATCGCCAGTCGCTGAACCTTGGCGTAGAGGACCTCGCCCGGCTGATCGGGGCGGCAGAGTTGCAGGCGGCAGCTCATCTGGTCGGGCCGCAAACAGCCGACGCGATCATGTCGCGTGATCTGGTCAGCGTCTCGCCCGACACGCCGATAAACGATGTGGCAGCACTGTTCCTGCGCCACGGGTTTACTTCGCTTCCAGTGGTTGACGGGAATGGAGAGTTCCGCGGGCTTATCCTTCAGTTGCAGATGATACGGGCCAGTTATGCAGGCGCGTCACCGACAACCGCGGCCAGCATTATGGATACCAGCGTGTCCGTGGCGGCACCCGGAACGCCGATTGCCGCCCTGTTGCCAAATCTCGCCAGCAATGGAATGGACGCGATCCCCATTCTTGACGGCTCTCGCATCGTCGGGGTCGTCACTCAGACCGATCTGATCTCGGCATTGGCCCGGCACAGCCTGCGCACCGATGCCCCTGCCTAGATCGAGCTTTCGTCCGTCACAATCAGGTCCAGAGCAACGTCATGCGCTTGCGGATAGATCGTGCGCAGGCGCCCCGCTTCCAGACCTATGCCGATGGCGTAGGGCCTCGGGCGCAGCGCCGCTAATGTGCGGTCATAGAAACCGCCGCCATATCCCATCCGGTAACGTGCGCTGTCCCACCCGACCAGCGGTGTCAGAACGATCTGCGGCACCACGCTGGCCCGCGTATCCGGCTCTGGTATATTCCAGCGTCCCGGCCGCATCGACGCATCGGGTGACCACGGCCGAAAGATCAGCGGCTGATCCTTCGCGGTCACGACGGGAAGCGCAATGCGCCACCCCTTTTCGCTGTAGCGCGCCATCCAGTCACGCAGATCGACCTCTGCGCGGATCGGCCAGAACCCGGCGAGGACAAGATCGTCGCGCCCGTGAAACCGTGTCGCAAGCACGTCGTCCAGCCTTTCGGCAATCGCCCGGTCGGCTGCTTGGCGTGCGGCCGCATCCTCCCCCTCACGTTCGGCCAGAAGCCGCGCACGCTCTGCCTTGCGCCAGCGTGCCGCATCCTTCGCCGCGATCTCATCGCGGGCAAACGGATCGAAATAGTCCGGTGCAATCTCCCTCGCCATACAGGCAGGAGACGCGTAATCCGGGTTTGGCTTGTCATCCGTCATGGCGCTTGCTTGAGGCTTCCATCATTCACTGCAATGCTGCGCCTTCCGGGCAGCGCTTGGCAAGGGGGTGCACATGACCGACGTCACACGCGAGGGCAACAACTTCACCGTCGACGCAAAGATCATTGCCGAAGGGCTGGACCTGCCCGAACATGCAATAGCACGGGCCATGTCCACCGGTGCCATAACCACACGAAACGAACGGGGCGAAGGCGACGACGAAGGACGCCATCGCCTGTCATTCTTCTATCGCGCAAAGGTGCTGCGCCTGACCGTCGACGAGACCGGAAATATCCTCAGCCGCGCACGGTTCGAACGCCCATCAAAATGAAAAGGCCCGCCGGTCGGGCGGGCCTTCGTCATCAAAGCTGAGAGCCGGATCACGCCATGCGCGATGCGACGTTTTCCCAGTTCACAAGCTTGTTCAGGAAGTTTTCCAGATATTTCGGACGCGCGTTGCGGAAGTCGATGTAATAGGAATGCTCCCACACATCGCAGCCCAGCAGAGCGGTCTGACCGTTGACCAGCGGGTTCACGCCGTTTTCGGTCTTGGTCACCTCCAGCGAGCCGTCCTTGTTCTGAACCAGCCACGCCCAGCCAGAGCCGAACTGACCGGCGCCAGCTTCGCTGAACTTCTTCTTGAACTCATCGACAGAGCCAAAGCTGTCGGTGATTGCCTTTTCAAGCTTTTCGGGCATCGCGCCGGGGTTCGGCCCCATCATTTCCCAGAATTGGCTGTGGTTCCAGTGCTGGCTGGCATTGTTGAAAATGCCGCTTTGCGCGACTGCGCCTTTTTCATAGGTGCCGGTGACGATGTCTTCCACCGACTTGCCTTCCCACTCGGTTCCGGCGACCAGCTCATTCAGCTTGTCGACATAGGCCTTGTGGTGCTTGTCATGGTGAAATTCCAGCGTCTCCTTCGACATGCCACCTGCGGCAAGCGCGTCATGGGCATAGGGAAGATCGGGAAGCGTAAAGGCCATATTCTCATCCTCTTGTCTGGGGCAGACCCTTTGCCTGCCCGGCTGCGGTCACCCACGCAACGCAAGGTGATCGGCGTAGGTTCCGGGCGCAGGCTTAACATATGGCAGCCAAAAGAAAAAAGCCCCGAAGCAGCGCTTCGGGGCCTCTGTTCAGTTTGCGGCCGGGATCAGTTCGCCGGTGCCGCTTCGCCTTCGACGGGGGCTTCTGCTTCAACGGCGTCGGCTGCGGGGGCTTCGGCCTCTGCTTCCGGGGTTTCAACGGTGACGACGGCATCGCCGCCCGCACCTTCACCTTCTGCCACATCATCCCCACCGCTCATGAGCCAGAAAATGACCAATACGGCGACGACGAGCGCGCCGACGATGAAATACAGGTTGTTGTTGTTGCTCCGGACTTCGTTAGCCATGGATTTTTTTGCTCCGCTTTGATGTGCAAGTCTGTCGTATAATGCGCAACTCGGCATATGGATCCAAAGATGCAACAATCTGCCGCAGGAATATGCATCAAACTTCCGGCAATCGCGCCGTGGGCGGGGTTTTGCCGGTCTCACAAAGGGCTTAACTAGGACAGCAGAAAAAAGGATCCCTCATGTTCTGGCTGCTTGCCATCGCCCTGACCCTGACTGTCGCGCTTGCGATCTTGTGGCCGTTCTGGCGGGCCAACGCTGCCGTCGCGGAACCGGCGGCCGCATATGACCTGCGCATTTATCGCGACCAGCTCACCGAAGTTGACCGCGACCTGTCGCGCGGCATCATCTCCCCGGTGGAGGCCGAGCGCCTGCGGGTGGAAATCGGCCGCAAGGTGCTGAGCGCCGATCAGCAGTTTCAGAAAGAAAACCGCTCTCACGCAGCCTCGCGCCGCTATGGCATTTTGGCAGCCGTTGTATTGGGTGTACTGATCGGCGGCGGGTGGCTGGTCTATGCACGCATCGGATCACCGGATGATCCCGATATGGCGCTGAAATCCCGCATCGCTCAGGCAGAGGCGCGCTATGCCGCCCGCAGCTCGCAGGCAGCCGCCGAAGCCGCGCAACCAGAACAGGCACCCGGCCCACAGCCTGACGCCGAATTTGCGGCACTGATGACAGAACTGCGCGAGGGGGTCGCGACACGGCCCAATGACGTGCGTGGTCTGACCTTGCTGGCCCGGTATGAGGCGCGTTTGGGCAATACCCTCGCCGCAAAGCAGGCGCAGTCCAGACTGATCGAGGCGAAAGGGGACGCAGCAACTGCCGCCGATCATGCCCTGCTTGCCGGTTTTATGACCGAAGCAGCCGGTGGGCTGATCACACCAGAGGCAGAGGCAGAGGTCCAACGCGCGCTTCAGCTCGACCCGGATAACCCACAGGCCCGTTACATGATCGGGCTGCTGCAGGCGCAGAATGGCCGGCCTGATCGCGCCTTCCCTGTCTGGGCCGCGCTGCTGGAAGACACGCCCCCGGAATCTCCCTGGAACCAGGCCATCGCGGCAGTGATCGAGGACATCGCATGGCTGGCCGGCCAGCCCGACTACCAGCCCCCGCAATCCGCAGCACCTCCCGGACCGGATGCAGAAACCATGCAAGCGGCCGCGGATATGTCGCCAGAGGAGCGTCAGGCTTTCGTCCGCAATATGGTCGAGCAGCTTGAAACCCGGCTGGGAACAGAGGGCGGCACACCCGATGAATGGGCGCGGCTGATCTCATCGCTGGGCGTCCTGGGCGATATGGAACACGCGCAGGAAATCTATGCCGAGGCGCAGAGCCTCTTTTCGGAGGAGCCCGACGCTCTTGCACCGATCCAGGCAGCTGCACAGCAGGCAGGGCTGACGGAATGATCCACGAAGATATCGCCGATTTTGCCTCTGCCCTGCCCGGCGCAGGCGCCATCGCCGGTCTGGATCTCGGCACCAAGACCATCGGGGTTGCGGTCAGCGACGGGCTTCGGCAGGTCGCGTCACCAATTACGGTCATCAGGCGCGTAAAGTTCACGCAGGACGCGGCGGCCCTGCTGAAAATATCGGATGAACGCGGATTGGCTGGCATCATCCTCGGCCTGCCCCGCAATATGGACGGCAGTGAGGGGCCGCGCTGCCAGTCCACCCGCGCCTTCGCCCGCAACCTGACACGTCTGACCGATCTGCCCATCGGCTTTTGGGACGAACGCCTGTCTACGGTGGCAGCAGAGCGGGCGCTGCTAGAGGCAGATACCTCTCGCAGGCGCCGGGCAGAGGTCATAGATCAGGTTGCGGCCGGCTATATTCTGCAAGGCGCTTTGGATCGGCTGCGCTTCCTGGGCTGACGCTGTTATCCCGGCAGCACCCCATCGAGCACATAGCGCAGGATCGAAACCACCTGATCTGGCCGCTCGACCACCGCAAGCGCTGCCGCATCGACCTCCTTCAGGGCATGAGCATGGTCCGGGCCGTGCATAATCACCAGCGACTTGCCAAGCGCCGCTGCATATCCGGCATCAAAAGCCGCGTTCCACTGCTTGTACTGTTCCCCGAACCGCACCACGACGATATCGGCGTCTTCGATCCCCTTGCGCGTTCTGATCGCGTTTAGCTGCGCGCCCTTGCGGTCGTGCCAGAATTTGTTGTCCTCGGGCCCCATGATGGCAACACCACAGTCATCGCTGGCCGCGTGGTCGGTGACGGGCCCGTCAAACCTCACGTCCAGGCCCCGTGCGCCTTCGACAATCTGATCGCGCCAGTCGGTGTGAATTTCACCTGACAGATAGACATTCAGCATCTCGCGCTCCTTCTTTCGGTTCTGCTACGGGATAGCCAGCACTGGCAGGATTGTCACCACCAGCAACCGCCAGGATCATCCCCGAAAATGATCATAGATCTTCTGCGCAAGCCCTTCGCTGATCCCATCAACCGCCATCAGGTCGGCGACAGCGGCCCCGCTGACCGCCTTGGCCGAACCGAAATGCGCAAGCAGCGCCCGCTTGCGAGAGGCACCGACGCCCGCGATTTCATCAAGTGGCGTCGCTGACACGGCCTTGGCGCGTTTTGCGCGATGGGTTCCAATGGCCCAACGGTGGGCTTCATCCCGAAGCCGCTGGATGAAGTACAGCACCGGGTCATTCATCCGCAGCGCAAAAGGACGCACGCCGAAACGATGGAATTCCTCTTTCCCGTGATCGCGGTCCTGACCCTTGGCGACGCCGATCATGGGAATATCTTCGACCCCCAGTTCCGCCATGATTTCATGCACGGCACTTACCTGTCCCGCGCCGCCGTCAATCAGCAGCAGATCAGGCCAGGCCTCGGATTCGCGATCCGGGTCCTCCTTCAGCAGCCGGGTGAAACGACGGGTCAGGACCTCTTTCATCATGCCGAAATCGTCGCCCGGCGTGATCTCTGTCCCCTTGATGTTGAACTTACGGTACTGGCTTTTGATCCACCCCTCTGGCCCGGCAACGACCATGCCACCAACCGCGTTTGAGCCCATGATGTGAGAGTTGTCATAGACCTCTATCCGGCGGGGCGGGCCGGGCAGATCAAACGCATCAGCCACCCCCTCCAGCAGTTTCATTTGCGTGGCACTTTCCGACATGCGCCGGGCCAGACTTTCGCGGGCGTTGCGAATTGCGTTTTCTACCATCTCTGCCTTTTCGCCGCGCATCGGCACACCGAGCACGACCTTCCGCCCTGCCTTTTCGGACAGGGCATCACGCATCAGGTCCATATCCTCGACCCCATGCGACAGCAGCACCATACGCGGCGGCACCTTGTTGTCGTAGAACTGCATCAGGAACGCTTGCATCACTTCATCAGGCGATTCCACACCGCCCAGCCGGGGATAAAAATCGCGATTGCCCCAGCTTTGGTTGCCGCGAATGAAGAATACCTGCACGCAGGCCTGCCCGTTTTCCATGTGCAGCGCAACGATGTCACCCTCGGCAATGCGTCGCGGGTTGATCGCCTGAACTGACTGAACCGCCGTCAGCGCCTTGATCCGGTCGCGCAGGGCGGCGGCGCGTTCATATTCCATCGCCTCGGCCGCCTCTGCCATCTCGGACGCCAGATCGGCCTGAATCTTCGTGCTGCGCCCTTTCAGGAAAAGCTCGGCATCATTGACCAACGCGCCATAATCACCTTCGGAAATCTTGCCGACACAGGGCGCGCTGCACCGCTTGATCTGAAACAGCAGGCAAGGCCGGGTCCGGCTTTCGAAAACGGCATCGGTGCAATTGCGCAGCAGAAACACCCGCTGCAATTGATTCAGCGTCCGGTTAACCGCGCCCGCACCGGCAAAGGGGCCGTAGTAATCACCCTTCTCTGATTTCGCACCACGATGCTTCTTGATCTGCGGAAACGGATGCGACTTCGCGACCAGGATATTCGGGAAGGACTTATCGTCCCGTAGCAGAACATTATAGCGCGGTTTCAGTTGCTTAATGAGGTTTTGTTCAAGCAGCAGCGCCTCTGTCTCTGTGCGCGTCGTCAGAAACATCATCGAGCAGGTTTCGCGGATCATGCGTGAAATCCGCCCCGTATGCCCCTGCCCCCGCGCATAGCTGGACACGCGCGCCTTCAGGTTGCGCGCCTTGCCGACATAGAGAACATCGCCCTTTTCACCCAGCATCCGATAAACCCCCGGCGAAGCATCAAGGGTCTTCAGGTAATCTGCGATCAGGGCGCGGCCTGTCAGTTTCTGCTGGGATTCGCTCATGTCTCTACAAATGGGTGATTCTGGTGCTCGGCTGCAAGTTCTGAGAACAGAGTGCAAGGGCAAACCTATCCACGGATTCTGTGGATAACTCTGTGGGTGCAATACGCCCGACTGCGGAATTCATTGCATTTGGGATCATATTTCTATCCTGCCTATTTTTTAGGCACAAAGTTACGTAGTTGTTTTTGTTACATATTTTATCTGACGCCGACAAAACACTGAAATACATGACGGATTCTTGATGCTTTTGTTGCTGCAGCAGCAAAGGTGGACAGTTTGACATGGGCGGCAGCTAAGCCGTCCTATTCCGAGCCTTGCAGATCAGGCGTTTGCCACGCCAGATGCTGGCCACCATCCACGCAAATCAACTGCCCCGTTATCGCCTTTGCGCCCAGCAAATACCGCAGCGCCTGCGCCACATCGCCGGGGTCTGCGCCGCGTTGCAGAATGGTTGCGCCGCGCTGTTGGGCAAAGTCAGCCGCGCTCTGCCGTGCGCCCTGCAATGTCGGGCCGGGACCGATGGCATTGACCCGGATCGCGGGGGCCAGTGCCTGTGCAAGCATCTTCGTCATTTCCCACAGCCCGGCCTTCGCGATGGCATAGGTTATGAACTCTGGCGTCGGCTTCAGGACACGCTGATCGACCATGTTCACGATCAGCCCGGTTGCCAGTGGCTCTGCACCCAGATTATCGACCTGCGGGGCCTGCGCGGCAAAGGCCTGCGACAGTATGAAGGGCGCGCGCAGGTTCGATCCGATATGCTGGTCCCAGCCGTCACGGGTAGCGGTGTGGACCGTGTCATGTTCAAAGATCGACGCATTGTTGACCAGAACAGAGACCTGCCCCATCCGCTGCGCAACTGTCGGCACCAACCCTTCGACCGCATCCAGATCGAGAAGGTCCGCCGCGAAAATCTCTGCCCGTACACCCATCGCACGGACCGCCTGCGCCGTTTCCTCTGCCTCTGTGCCAGAGCTGTGGCAGTGAATGGCGATGTCCAGCCCCTCTTCCGACAGTTGCAGCGCCATGGCGCGACCCAGACGCTTCGCAGAGCCGGTGATCAGGCCAACGCTCATGCCGCCAACAGCCACAGGGTATACAGCGCATAGGTCGTCAGCAGCCCCGCGCCCGCCACCCGACCGACCGCAATGTGCCGCAGCAGGAACGGGCCGATCACCAGCGTGACCGCCAGCATGAACCACAGGTCGAAATGCAGCATCTGTGCAGGCACATCAAGCGGCCCGAAAAACGCCGTGATCCCAAGGATCGCCAGAATATTGAACAGGTTCGAGCCGATGACATTGCCAAGCGCCATATCCGCCCGGCCACGCAGTGCCGACGCGACCGATGCCGCAAGCTCTGGCAAGGATGTGCCGATTGCAACCAGCGTCAACCCGATCACCGCATCGCTGATGCCGAAGCCCCGCGCAATATCGCTGGCACCTTCGACAAGCAGCTGCGCACCTATCGGCAGTGCGACAAGACCGATCAAAAGCCAGATGGCAATACTGCGTGGCGCTGCATGTTCGTCCTGCACCTCTGGCGCGTCGCCTGTGCGCGTTTTCGCCCGCTTGATCTGCAGATACAGCGTTGCTGTCAGCCCGGCCAGAAGGATGGCACCGTGCCACCAGACCAGCGGTCCCAGCAGACACAGCACAATCAGCAGGATGGATGCCGTCACCGCATAGACCCAACTGACCTTCAGCTCATCATCATGGCTCAGCGCCGGGGCGATGACGGCCGTCGCACCAAGGATCAGCAGCACATTCGCGATGTTCGATCCGACGGCGTTGCCAAGCGCAATCCCCGGCTGACCGCCAATAGCGGCGGCGACCGAAACGATCAGCTCTGGCGCCGAGGTGCCGAAAGCCAGAACCGTCAGCCCGACGATGACCGGCGCAATGCCAAGCCGAAGGGCAAGCGCCACCGCACCGCGCACCAGAAAATCGCCACCGACAACCAGCAGGGCAAGGCCGGCGACAATGAAAAGAAGATCAACGATCACGATTGGGCAGCCCCAGCATCTTGGCAATGAAACGACGAACGCCTGGGCCAGAGAAAAGTGCCAATGCGACGAAAAGAAGAAGAATGATGATGACAAATTTAATCATGCGCCGAACCTTTGAAATGCGGCGCGCTCCTCGACCGCGCCCATGGCGTCCTCGGCCAGATCCGCACCTGCGATGCCGAAGCGGCGAAGGAAGGATTTGCGCTGTCCGAAGCTCTGAAAGCGGATGTCGTCACCAAACAACGCTCGCATCTTCGGCGCAAGATGTCCGATACCGTCGATCAGGCCCAGATCCTGCGCACGACGCGCCAGCCAGAATTCACCGCTGAACAGTTCATCACTGTTTGCCAGACGGTCACCACGACGCGCCTTGACCTGCGCAATAAAGATCCGGTGCATGTCATCCAGCAGCCTTTGCAAGCGCGCAACATCCTCTGGCTTCTCGGGACGGAACATATCCAGTTGCGATTTCGACTTTCCGGCCGTGTAGATCCGCCGCTCGATCCCGTGCCGCGCGATGAAGTCCTGCAGGCCGAACCCGCCGGAAATCACGCCAATAGATCCGATGACAGAGCATTCATCCGCCCAGACCTTGTCCGCGGCCGTCGCCAGCCAGTACCCGCCAGAGGCCGCGACATCTTCGACAAAGGCGTGAACCGGCACCTCATGCTTTTCCGCCAGGCGCCGGATTCGCGCGGCAATAAGCGACGATTGCACAGGCGAACCGCCCGGAGAGTTGATGGCCAGCGCAACCGCCTTGGGTTTACCCTTGGTAAAGGCGCGTTCCAGCAGCGGCGCAAGCCCCGCATCATTCAGCGCAGCACCGCCCAGACCCGACGCGCTGCGAATGGTGCCTTGCAGGCGGATGACGCTGATCCGCGGCGCGGGATTGATGAACGGTATTTTCATGTTTCCCCAGATATGCGCCCTTGGCGCGCCGGACAAGCGTCGCGCGTTGCAATCTGTTCGCACGCAACGCATATAAGGGCGCGACACGACTGGAGAGCCTCATGACCTATCTCGATTTCGAAAAGCCCCTGGCCGATATCGAAGGCAAGGCCGAAGAATTGCGGACCATGGGCGAAAAAGATTCGTCCGTAGACGTTGAAAAAGAAGCGGCCGCCCTGGACAAAAAGGCGAACAGCCTGCTCAAGGAGCTTTACGGCAACCTCGATGCATGGCGCAAAACGCAGGTCGCCCGGCATCCGGAAAGGCCGCATTGCCGCGATTATATCGAACGGCTCTTCACGGAATATACGCCCCTTGCAGGCGACCGGGGCTTTGGTGACGATCTGGCCGTCATGGGCGGCCTTGCCCGCTTCAACGACATCCCCTGCGTGGTGATCGGCCACGAAAAGGGCCACGACACGAAATCCCGGATCGACCATAATTTCGGCATGGCCCGGCCCGAAGGCTATCGCAAGGCGGTTCGCCTGATGGACCTCGCCGACCGTTTCGGGCTGCCCGTCATAACCTTGGTCGATACCGCCGGCGCCTATCCCGGCAAGGGCGCAGAAGAACGCGGCCAGAGCGAGGCGATTGCCCGCTCGACCGAGAAATGCCTGCAGATCGGCGTTCCTCTGATCTCTGTCATCATCGGAGAGGGCGGATCGGGCGGGGCGGTCGCCTTCGCCACCGCGAATCGCATCGTCATGCTGGAACATTCGATCTATTCGGTGATCTCGCCCGAAGGCTGTGCGTCGATCCTCTGGAAAGATGCCGACAAGATGCGCGAAGCCGCCGAGGCGCTGCGCCTGACCGCTCAAGACCTGAAAAAACTTGGCGTCATTGACCAGATCGTGACCGAACCCGTCGGCGGTGCTCAGCGCGCGCCGGAGGCGGCCATCGACGCGGTCGGCAAGGAAATCGCCGCGCTACTAAAAGATCTGTCCGCCAAGAAGCCCGCCGAACTCATCAAGCAGCGTCGCCAGAAGTTTCTGGATATGGGTAAGAAGGGGCTGGGTTAACAGCCGTTGCGATCATTCACCTATGGTCGGAAAACAAACGAACACTGCGATGGCTTTGCAGCGTCCCCGTCTTGCCAACACTGTCTGCGCTGACTAGATAGGCCCGTCCGTAATCGAAAGGCCCGAGTCTTGGAAAATGTCGTCCTGACCGTCCATCTGATCCTAGCGTTGCTGCTGATCGGCATCGTGCTGCTGCAACGCTCCGAAGGCGGTGGGCTGGGTATGGGCGGCGGCGGAGGCGGCGGCGGGGTCATGACAGGTCGTCAGGCCGCGAACGCGCTGTCAAAGATGACCTGGATTTTTGCGGCGGCATTCATCGCCACCTCTCTCACGCTGACGGTCATCGCCGCACGCAACACCTCGGGCGGTTCGGTGCTGGACCAGATCGGCATCGGTGCGGATACGTCAGGCGAAACCGGCGACGGCTCTGCCCCTGCGCTGCCGACCTATGTGCCCCCGCCCGGCGTAGGATCCCCCGTGGCACCCCCGGCGCCAGAGGGCGAAGCTGCCGCGCCAGCGGCAACAGCGCCCGCCGCGGCCGAAGTTGCCCCTGCAGAGGTTGTGCCGGCTGAGGAAGCCGCACCGGCTGAACCGGCAGCACCCGCAGCGGATACGCCAGCAACCGACAGCCCGGTCACGCCTCCGGCGGCCAACTGATACCCAACACTTTGGGGGCAGGAATTCTGCCCCCACGACAACTTGCGGTCCGCGTTGCGGCCACGGGACAAATCGGTTATATCTTTAGTCCCGTGAACGGCGCTTATCTGCGGCCGCGAAAACGACTGATTCGAGAACTCACGGGGGCCGCATGGCGCGTTATATCTTTATCACCGGCGGCGTTGTGTCCTCCCTTGGCAAAGGGCTGGCCTCCGCGGCGCTTGGTGCGCTTTTGCAGGCCCGTGGATACACGGTGCGCCTGCGCAAGCTGGACCCCTATCTGAACGTCGATCCCGGCACCATGTCGCCCTTCGAGCATGGCGAGGTTTTCGTCACCGATGACGGCGCGGAAACCGATCTGGATCTCGGCCATTACGAACGCTTCACCGGCGTCCACGCGCGCAAGACCGATTCGATCTCTTCGGGTCGGATCTATTCCAATGTGCTCGAGAAAGAGCGGCGCGGCGAATATCTCGGCAAGACCATCCAGGTGATTCCCCACGTCACCAACGAGATCAAGGATTTCATCGCCATCGGCGACGACGAGGTCGATTTCATGCTGTGTGAGATCGGCGGCACGGTCGGCGACATCGAGGGGCTGCCCTTCTTCGAGGCGATCCGCCAGTTCACCCATGAACGCCCGCGCGGCGAATGCATCCTGATGCATCTGACCCTGCTGCCCTATCTGGCTGCCTCGGGCGAGCTGAAGACCAAGCCGACCCAGCACTCGGTCAAGGAACTGCAATCCATTGGTCTTGCGCCAGACGTCCTGGTCTGCCGAAGCGAACACCCGATCCCGGAAAAGGAACGCGCCAAGATCGCGCTGTTCTGTAACGTCCGCCCGGACGCCGTGATCCCGGCCTACGACCTAAAGTCGATCTATGAGGCACCGCTGGCATATCACAGCGCCGGTCTCGATCAGGCTGTTCTGAACGCCTTCCAGATCAGCCCAGCCCCGCGCCCCGATCTGTCCCGCTGGGAAGAGGTGATGGACCGCCTGACCAATATCGACGGTACCGTCAAGGTCGCCATCGTCGGCAAGTACACGCAGCTGGAAGATGCCTATAAGTCGATTGCCGAGGCGCTGACTCATGGCGGCATGGCGAATCGCGTTAAGGTAAAATCGGATTGGATCGCCGCCGAAGATATAGAAGCAGAGGGCGGCCAGCACTTGCTTGACGGCTATCACGGGATCATCGTGCCCGGCGGCTTCGGCGAACGCGGCACCGAGGGCATGATCACTGCGGCGAAATATGCCCGCGAAAAGAATGTGCCCTACCTTGGCATCTGTCTTGGTATGCAGATGGCGGTGATCGAGGCTGCGCGCAATCTGGCGGGTATCGAAGATGCCGGTTCCGAAGAATTCGACCACGAGGCCGGAAAGGAACGCTTCACCCCCATCGTCTATCACCTCAAGGAATGGGTGCAGGGCAATTACAAGGTGCAGCGCAGCCTGTCCGACGACAAGGGCGGCACCATGCGCCTTGGGGCCTATACGGCGGTACTGAAACCCGACTCGCGCATCTCCGACACCTATGACGGCGCGTTGGAGATCGAGGACCGCCACCGCCACCGTTATGAGGTCGATGCCAGCTATATCCCGCAACTGGAAGAGGCCGGCCTGTCCTTTTCGGGCATGTCGCCCGATGGCAAATTGCCCGAGGCGGTCGAATACCCCGATCACCGCTGGTTCATCGGCGTGCAGGCCCATCCGGAACTGAAGTCCAAACCCTTCGACCCTGCGCCCCTCTTCGACGGCTTTGTCGAGGCGGCGAAGGAAGGCGCCAGGCTGGTCTGAACGCGGCAAAGCCCGGCAAGCACGATATGTCATGTAAACGGCGCCACGCATACTGGCGCTGTTTCAGTGATCGGCGAAGGTGACCAGCCGTTTTCGTTAAGACGGCTGCCTCGCAACGCGCCCTCAAAACGGATATAGTGCGCCCCTGCCCGCGAAGAGAGAGGGTCGCGAATTATCTGACTTGGGATGGGCTTGCTTTCGGTCGCGTATTGCCAGTCCAAGCTGTATATACGCTTTATATACGGGATATACACAAGTTCTCTACGCGGATCATACACCTTTAGCCCCTACAAAACCGTCACAATTCGCGCTTATATCCGCCATGTTGACCCGGAGGACGTGATGGAAGACCAACCGCAGGACTGGCTCGAAGCAGAGCTTCAGGACACGCTGGACGAGGACTATGAGCTTGAGCTTGAGGACGCCGTTCTCAGCCAGGAAATCAAGCAGATCTATCGCGATACCCACCCCAACCAGATGGACCGAAAGGCTTATTTTCAAGGGCTTTTGCGTCTTCAGTCAGAGCTGATCAAGCTTCAGGACTGGGTCAGCCACTATAAGGAAAAGGTCGTCGTCATCTTCGAGGGCCGCGACTCCGCCGGCAAAGGGGGCGCGATCAAGCGGATCACGCAGCGCCTTAACCCACGCGTCGCCCGCGTCGTTGCGCTGCCCGCCCCGTCCGACCGCGAAAAAACGCAGTGGTATTTCCAACGCTACGTCCCGCACCTGCCCGCCGGCGGCGAAATCGTGCTGTTCGATCGCAGCTGGTATAACCGCGCCGGCGTCGAAAGGGTCATGGGTTTCGCCAGCGAAGATCAGGTTCAGCAATTCTTCGACGACGTCCCTGAATTCGAACGCATGCTGGTCCGTTCCGGCATCAGGCTGGTGAAATACTGGTTCTCGATCACAGATGAGGAACAGCAGATGCGCTTCCTCATGCGCGTTCATGACCCGATGAAGCAGTGGAAGCTGTCACCGATGGACCTTCAGGCCCGCGTCCGGTGGGAGGCCTATACCAAAGCCAAGGAAGAGATGTTCGAGCGCACGAATATCCCCGAGGCACCGTGGTATATCGTGCCAGGTAATGACAAGAAGCGCGCGCGGCTCAACTGCATGGCGCATCTGCTTTCGCTGATGCCATATACCGAAATCCCGCATGACAACATTACGCTGCCGGATCGGGTTTTCAATCCGGATTACGAGCGTGACGTTCTTCCGCGTGACCTGTACGTGCCGCAGAAGTTCTGAATCAGGGCGGCCGCTGGCAAGACATTCGCCGGCCCACGTTCTGAACGCCTGATGCGATCAGTCGTATTTGCGGCGGTCCTCGATCACCAATCCGTCATTCGGCAGGCTTCCGGGTGCGAGGATTTCAACCCGACCCTTCATCTTCAGCGCCTCAACAACAGAGCCTGCATATTCGGATTCGGCCCCGCGCGGGCTTTCGATCTGGACGGTCATCGTATCCATCTCTCCCGCGCGATCGGCAATGACGCGGGCGCGGGAAATTTCTGGGTGCCGGGCCACCAGAGAGGCCACCTGTTCCGGACGAACGAACATGCCCTTGATCTTCGTGGTCTGATCTGCGCGTCCCATCCATCCCTTGATGCGCATATTTGTCCGCCCGCATGGCGATGTGCCGGGCATAACGGCAGACAGGTCGCCCGTCGCAAAGCGCACAAGCGGATAGTCCGGGTTCAGCGTTGTGACCACAACCTCTCCAACCTCGCCATCGGGCAGCGGGTCGCCGGTGCCGGGGCGAACGATCTCTACCAGCACGCCCTCATCAACGATCATCCCCTCCATCGCTTCAGATTCATAGGCGATATTGCCGAGATCCGCCGTGGCATAGCATTGCAGCGTCGTGATCCCGCGATCCGCGTAGTGACTGCGCAGAGACGGGAAGAGCGCCCCGCCTGCGACGGCAGCGCGTGTTATGGCCAGCTTTTCGCCAAGCTCATCCGCACGATCCAGGATCACCTTCAGAAAGTCCGGTGTGCCTGCGTAAACATTTGATCCGATATCCGCGGCAGCGCGCACCTGAAGGTCCGTTTGCCCGGTACCCGCGGGCAACACGGCGGCGTCGACGGCATGCGCTGCACTGTCGAACATCATTCCGGCCGGGGTGAGGTGATAGGCAAAGCAGTTCTGGACGATATCGCCCCTTCCGACGCCCAAGGCGTGCAAGAAGCGGCCAAGGCGCCACCAATCCGCACCACGTCGGCCGGGCTCATAAATGGGACCGGGCGATTGGAAGATATAATCGAATTCTGCCGCCAACCGCGTCGCAAACCCACCGAAGGGCGGGTTCTTCTTTTGGGCTTCGGTCAGTTCCGCCTTGCGGATGACGGGCAAAGCAGCAAGCGCTGCACGATCGCGGATATCATTAGGCTCCACATCGCGAAGAAGCCGCGCAAGTGCCGGGGCTGTTTTTGCGCGACCGATTGCGATTGGCAGCGATGTTTCCAGCCATTCGTGACGCTCTTCATCGCTGCGCATTTCCAGATCGTCGTAGAATCCGCCCATCACATTTCCCCCATTCTTCCGCTCTGCCACATGTCGGACGCTTACCTCACGACAGCCAGCGTTTGCGACGCCGGTAAGAGCGGACATCGCGAAAACTCTTCCTGCCCTTGTCAGACATGCCGAGATAGAATTCCTTGACGTCCGGGTTTTCGCGCAATGCATCGGCCTTACCGTCCATCACGACCCGACCATTCTCCAGAATGTAGCCGTAATGGGCAAAGCGCAGGGCGACATTGGTGTTCTGCTCAGCCAGCAGGAAGGTCACGCCCTCGCCTTCGTTCACCGCCTTCACGATATCGAAGATCTGTTCGACAAGCTGCGGGGCAAGACCCATCGAGGGTTCGTCCAGCAGGATCGTTTCAGGACGCGACATCAGCGCGCGTCCCATCGCCACCATCTGCTGTTCACCGCCCGAGGTGTATCCCGCCTGCGACTTGCGACGCTCTTTCAGGCGAGGGAAATAATTGTAGACCATTTCAAGGTCGGCCTTGACCGCCGCCGCACCGTCGCCGCGCGTATAGGCGCCGGTCAACAGGTTTTCCTCGACCGTCAGGTGTTCGAAGCAATGCCGGCCCTCCATGACCTGTATGACGCCCTTCTTGACCAGCGAGGCCGGGTTCAGATCGGCCACACGCTCTCCGCGATAAGTGATGCTGCCCTTTGTGACCTCTCCGCGTTCAGATGCCAGCAGGTTGGAAATCGCCTTCAGCGTCGTCGTCTTGCCAGCACCATTGCCGCCCAAAAGCGCGGTAATGCTGCCCTTCGGCACCGACAGGCTGACGCCCTTCAGCACGAGGATGACGTGATTATAAATCACCTCGATATTGTTGACTTCCAGCAGGTTCTCGGTCGTTGGCGTGGCGTCAAGCATGGCGTTTCCTTACGGCAGGTGGTGACCCCGGCGAACAATCCGCCGGGGTAAGTGGCTTATTCGCAGCTACGCTCTTCAAGGCTGTTTTCAGCGGCGTAAGCAGTCGAATCCTCGGCGATCAGGGGATCAAGGATCTCGGCATCGGGTTCGGTGAACTCCGTGATCAGGTTCCACTGACCGGCTTCTGCATCCCATTGCTGCAGACGCGCCATCCCGTTGCCGCCGTGATTTGCACAGGACAGCGAGAAGGCCGGGCCGAAATCGGGCAGGCCGATTTCCACCAGCCGTTCATCCGTCATCTCCAGTTGTTCGAACCCTTCGCGAAGCTGCGCCGGGGTGATCTCAGACGTGCCCGCCATTTCCTGACCCTTGCGGATCGCCTCGGCGATGACGACTGCGGCATACATGCCGCGCGAATACACGGCCGAGCCGACATGCTCGCCGCCCTGCGACGCCTTGCCGGTGTCGATGACATGGGTCTGGAGGTCATCATAAAGCGGATAATCCGTGCCGACACCGTTGAAGGTCAGCGATTTATAGCCATTGGCCCCATCGCCCGCGGGCTGCACGTCCAGTTCCGAACCGGCCCACCAGATACCGATGAAATTCTCCATCGGGAAGCGGATATTGGCGGCTTCCTGAATGGCCACCTGGTTCATCACGCCCCAGCCCCACATCAGCACGTAATCCGGCTGGTCGCGGCGGATCTGCAGCCATTGCGATTTCTGTTCCTGGCCGGGGGCCTCGACCGGGACTTCCATCAGTTCGAACCCGTGCTTTTCGCCCAGTTCCTGAAGGGTGCGGATCGGCTCCTTGCCGTAGGCCGAGTTGTGATAGACGAGGGCAATCTTCTTACCATTCAGATCGCCGCCGTTCTCATCCAGCAGATACTTGATCGCGACCGAAGCCCCGTCCCAGTAGTTGGCCGGCGCGTTGAAGACCCATTCGAACACCTTGCCATTCTTGGCCGAAGTGCGGCCATAGCCGGGCGTATACAGCACCTTTTCGTCAACCGACACTTTCGGGATCAGCTGATAGGTGATGCCAGTGGAAAGCGGATTGAAGACCAATGCGCCTTCCTTCGTCGCCTCATAGCATTCGACGCCCTTTTCCGTGTTATAGGCGGTTTCGCATTCAGGGACCTGGATGATCTCTCCGCCGATGCCACCATCGCGTTCGTTCAGCAGGGTAAAGTAATCGTTGAACCCGTCGGCATATTGGGTGCCGCCCGCGCCATAAGGGCCGGTGCGATAGGACAGGTTCGGCACGATCAGATCGGCCATGGCGGGTGCTGCGGCCATCATGGCTGCGGCTGCCAGTGCGGTAAATTTCAGTTTCATACTTGGTCTCCTCCCAAGGGTTAATTTGCCGGATGCACCGGTTCTGCTTATCAATGCGGGAACGGCCACAGCCGCAGTTTCTCTTTCACCAAGCGCCACAGCCGCGCAAGTCCGTGCGGCTCGACGATGAGAAAGAAGATGATCAGCGCGCCCACGATCATCAGTTCGAAATGGGCGGCAAGGTCCGTCGGCCAGCCAAGCGTGCCGACAAGGACGTTTTTCAGGAACACCGGCAGGATCACGAGGAACGCGGCCCCCGCAAAGCTGCCGAAGATCGATCCCAGCCCGCCGATGATAACCATGAACAGGACGAGGAAGGATTTGTTGATACCGAACGCCTCGGTCACCTCTGCCGCGCCCAGATATACGGCGAACAGAAGCGCACCGGCGATACCCACGAAGAACGAACTGACACCAAAGGCCGACAGCTTCGCGCTGAGCGGGTTCACCCCGATGATTTCCGCCGCGATGTCCATGTCGCGGATGGCCATCCATTTGCGCCCATATGTGCCGCGCGTCAGGTTCCGCGCCACCCATGCCGCGAAGATGACGAACAGAAGGCAGATGATATATTTCGCCGACGGGCTGGCGGCGGGTCCGGTGACGGCCCAGCCAAGCACGGTCCTTTCAGGCGAGTTGATCTGACCCGAGGCGGAATAGTTGTAGAACCACGGCACCTTGTTGAACAGCCAGACAAGGAAGAACTGCGCCGCCAGCGTCGCTACGGCCAGATAAAAGCCCTTGATCCGCAAGCTGGGCAGGCCGAATGCAATGCCGACAAGCGCGGTCATTCCGCCTGCCAGAAGGATATGGATGATGATGCTGACATCCGGGAAGGCGGTCATCAGCTTATAGACCGAATACGCCCCCACCGCCATGAACCCGCCGGTGCCAAGGCTGACCTGTCCGGCATAGCCCACAAGGATGTTCAGCCCGATGGCCGCCACCGCATAGATCAGAAACGGCAGCAGGATCGCGTTGGCCCAGTAGTCGTTGATGATGAAGGGGATCACCAGGGCGGCTACGAACAGGATCGCGTAGTAGCCCAAGCGGTCCAGCTTGATCGGGAACGTTTGCCCATCGTCGCGATAGGTCGTCTTGAAATCGCCTGCCTCGCGGTAGAACATCGTCAAACCCTCTCAATAATGCGTTCGCCGAACAGGCCCTGCGGCCGGAAGACGAGGAAGATCAGCGCCAGCACATAGGCGAACCAGTTCTCGGTCGCGCCGCCGACCATGGGGCCGACGAAGAACTCGAACAGCTTTTCGCCCACGCCGATGATAAGTCCGCCGACAATCGCGCCGGGGATCGAAGTGAAGCCGCCCAGCATCAGCACCGGCAGCGCCTTGAGCGCGATCAGCGACAGCGAGAACTGCACGCCCGATTTGGTGCCCCACATGATGCCCGCGACAAGTGCCACGAAACCGGCGATGGACCAGACCATGATCCAGATGAATTGCAGGCTGATCCCGACCGAAAGCGCCGCCTGATGATCGTCAGCCACAGCGCGCATCGCACGGCCCTGCTTGGTGTATTGGCTGAAGGCCACCAGGGCCGCGACCAGCAGGGCCGCGATAATCGTCGCCCAGATATCCAGCCGGTCGATGAAGAAACCATAGCCGAACCAGTTTGCAGTCGTCTGCTCAACCGCATCGGAAATGCCCTGCGGCAGCCCCACATCAAGGGTTTTAATGTCGGCGCCCCACATCACGTCGCCCACGCCTTCAAGGAAATAGGCCAGGCCTATGGTTGCCATGAACAGAATGATCGGCTCCTGCCCGACCAGATGTTTCAGCACCAGCTTTTCAATCAGAATCGCCAGTATCACCATGACGCCAGCCGTCAGGATGATCGCCAGCACGGCGGGAACGGTCCATCCGAAATGGCTGAGATGCGTGCCGAAAACCGCGTTTATCAGGTGCGCGAAGGGGATCTGCCCTTCCATAATGCCCACCAGCGTCAGCGCGGCAAACAGCGCCAGCACGCCCTGGGCATAGTTGAACACGCCAGATGCCTTGTAGATCAGTACAAAGCCAAGCGCGACGAGGGAATACATCACCCCGGTCATCAGACCGTTGATGAAGACCTCGGATGCGAAAAGAAGCTGGTCCATCAGCGGGCCCCCTTGCGAATAGCGTCAGTCATGGGCCACCCCCAGATATGCGTCGATGACTTCCTGATTGCCGCGCACCTCATCCGGTGTGCCGTCGCCGATCTTGCGGCCGTAATCCATGACGACGACGCGGTCGGACAGGTCCATGACCACGCCCATGTCATGTTCGATCAGGACAGTGGTCGTGCCGAATTCGTCGTTCACGTCGAGGATAAAGCGGGACATGTCCTCTTTCTCTTCGACATTCATGCCGGCCATGGGTTCGTCCAGCAGCAATATCTGCGGTTCGGCAGCCAAAGCGCGGGCGAGTTCAACGCGCTTTTTCAGCCCGTATGGCAGGCGACCCACCGGCGTCTTTCGGATGTTCTGGATTTCCAGAAAGTCGATGACCTTTTCAACCTGTTCGCGGTTGACGACCTCTTCGCGTTCTGCGGCACCCCACCAGAGCGCTTGCGACAGGAAGCCCGCATTCATCTTGTTCAGCCGCCCGGTCATGATGTTGTCCAGAACCGACATGCCGTCGAACAGCGCGATATTCTGGAAAGTCCGCGCGATACCTAGCCGCGCCACCTGATAGGGGCGCATCGGGCCGCGTTTGTAACCCTTGAACCAAACCTCGCCCTCTTGCGGAGTGTAGAAGCCCGAGATGACGTTAAGCATCGAGGACTTGCCCGCACCGTTCGGCCCGATAATGGCGCGGATCTCTCCCTGACGAATGTCAAAGCTGATATCCTTGATCGCCACCACGCCGCCGAAGCGCAGGGTGATGTTCTTCAGGTCCATCACCACGGGGCCGATCTGGCGGCCATCTGCGGTGGTGTAGCCCTCAGTCGGTGCGGGGGTGTCGTGTAAATTCGCTTCCATCATTCTGCCGCCACCTTCTGCTGTTCGCCTGCCACAACGGCCGCATCTTCAACCTTCAGCGTCGCCTTGATCTTGCCCTTGCGCCCGTCCTCATAGGTGACTTCGGTTTCCGTATAGACGCTGTCGGAACCGTCATAGAGCGCGGTGACGAGATCAGAGAATTTCTCTGCGATCACATTGCGGCGGACCTTGCGGGTGCGGGTCAGTTCCCCGTCATCGGCGTCCAGTTCCTTATGCAGAACAAGGAAGCGGTGGATCTGACAGCCGGACAGCATCTCATCCTCGGCGACGGAACGGTTGACCTCTTCGACATGGGATTTGATCGTCGCATAGACCTGCGGATGCCCGGCCAGTTCCTGATATGAGGCATAGGGGATGTTGTTCCGCTCTGCCCAGTTGCCAACCGCGTTCAGGTCGATATTGATCATCGCGGTGCAGTAGTCGCGGCCATTTCCCAGCACCACGGCTTCAAGGATGTTGGGATAGAATTTCAGCTTATTCTCAACGAATTTCGGCGCGAACATGCTGCCATCGGCCATTTTGCCCACGTCCTTGGCCCGGTCGATGATGCGAAGCTGGCCGGTTTCGGTTTCAAAGAAACCGGCATCCCCGGTGGCAACCCAACCTTCGGGGTCCTTGGTCGAGGCGGTGCTTTCCGGATTGTTGTAATATTCGACGAAGGTGCCCGGGCTGCGATAGAACACTTCGCCGGTGTCACCGATTTTCAACTCCACACCTGGTGATGGCACGCCGACAGTATCGGAACGAACGCCGCCGTCGGGCTGCTGGGTGATAAAGACCGATGCCTCGGTCTGGCCGTAAAGCTGTTTCAGGTTGATCCCAAGCGAGCGGTAGAAATCGAAAATCTCCGGCCCGATCGCCTCGCCCGCCGTATAGCCCACGCGGATGCGGCTATAGCCCAGCGTGTTCTTCAGCGGACCATAGATGAACAGCTTACCCAGGGCATAAGACAGCCGACCGCCCAGACCCACCGGCTTGCCATCCAGAAGCGAAGGGCCGACGCGGTTGGCCACGGCCATATAGCGCTTGAAGAGCCACCGCTTGAAACGACCGGCATCTTCCATCCGGATCATCACATTGGTGAGCTGACCCTCGAACACGCGTGGCGGTGCAAAGAAATAGGTTGGACCGATCTCTCGCAGATCGGTCATCATGGTGGCCGCGCTTTCCGGGCAGTTCACGGTAAAGCCGGTCCACGTCGCCTGACCCATCGAGAAGATGAAATCGCCCACCCATGCCATCGGCAGATAGGCCAGAACCTCATCACGATAGGTCAGGCCGTCAAATTCGCTGGTATTTTTCGCCGTTTCGATAATGTTGCGGTTGGACAGGACAACGCCCTTGGGCTTGCCCGTCGTGCCAGAGGTATAAAGCATCACGCATGTGCTGTCGTAATCCAGCTCGGCGATGCGGGCGTCAAGCTCTGCGGAAAGACGTTGCGCTGCGGCCCGCCCCTCTTCCTGCACATCGGCAAGCGCGTTCATGTGGCCGTGGTCGTATTTCCGCATACCGCGCTTGTCGGTATAAATGACCTGCTCGACCGACCGCGCGTCATCGCCGATCTCCAGCACCTTATCGACCTGTTCCTGATCACCGCAGACGACGAAGCGTGCGCCGCAGTGGTTCATGACATAGGCCATCTCTTCCGCGACGGCGTCCTGATAAAGAGGAACCGGAATCGCACCGCACATTTGCGCGGCCATCATTGCCCAGTAATGAGCGGGACGGTTCCGGCCGATAACGGCAACATGGTCGCCCCTTTCCAGACCCAGATTCAGCATCCCCAAGGCCAGTGCCCGGATTTCTTCGGCTGCTTGAGACCAGGTCCAGCTTTGCCAGATGCCAAATTCCTTTTCCCGATAGGCCGGGCGATTACCCAGCCTTTCGGCGTTACGCGCCAGAAGCGCGGGTATGGATTGCAGACCCGCTGCGGCGGGTTCGGCTGTGTTCGCCATGTCTCCTCCCATTTCCGGCCCGTTGGCGGGGGTCGGCTGCCAACCAGTGCGGATTCTTATTCGTCCACTGATTGGTATGCGTAACCTGGCGCCTGATACTTGCTGGAATTTTTCGCGATTCTAACAAATTGTAACGCGCTTCACGAAACCCGGTCACGGTGCTAATCAGATGCTCGGAGGATGGGATGATCATCGGAAATTCACGGGCTGAACTGATGCAGTCGGGGCTGAACCTCATCGGTCAGGCCATTTCCATTTTCGATTCCGATTTACGCCTTGCGGTAGCGAACAGCCAGTTCCAAACACTGCTTGGCCTGCCCGATAACCTGACCAGACCCGGTGCATATTTCGAAGATATAGTACGCTACCTTGTCGTGCGGGGTGAGTATGGCCCGCAAGACGATCCCGATGAAGCTGTACGCGTGCGGGTCGAGCAAGCGCGAACTTTTCAGCCCCATTACATGGAACGTCAGCGATCTAACGGACAATGGTTGGCTGTTGAAGGCGCGCCGCTGTCGCAAGGCGGATGGGTTACGGTCTATACCGACATCTCCGACATGCGCCGCCAAGAAGAGCTTCTGCGAGTACGCTCTGAGGTGTTATCGGAGCAGGTGCTGGATCACGCAGAGCGCTTGGCCGCTGCAAACCGCAAGCTGGCTGCCACAATATCGGCTTTGCAGGAAACCAAGCGGGTCGTGACCGAGACGCAAGCGCGGACACGCCAGGTTACCGAAATGGTGGCCGCGCATATCGCCCATATGGACCCCGATTTCCGCTATCTGTTTTCTAACGGGCAGCTTCCGCAGATATTTCCGGGCCGTCGCAGCGACATTGTCGGGCTGACGGTCGAACAGGTCCTTGGTCCGGCGAATTTTGCGGTTCTGCGGCGTTATCTGGAAAATGCGCTTGCCGGACGCAGCCAGGTCTTTGAGATGAGCGACGCCGAATCGGGGCGCCGAATTCGTATTGCGTTGACGCCGGATCGCGCGGGAAATGGCGTTTATATCCTTTCAACTGACGTCACCGCCGAGGTCGAGGTGCGAGAGGCGCTTACGCATGCCTCCCGCCGAGAGCTTGCCGCAAAGATCACATCCGGTCTGGCGCATGATTTCGGCAACCTGCTGACCGTCATACTTGGACTTCAGGACCGGCTTTCTCGCGCCAACCTGCCAGATGACGCTAAAAGCGACGTGCAGGCGACATTGGCAGCCACGCGGCGCGGGGTGCAACTGCTGGATCGGATCGGCCAGATCGCGGCACCACCTGGAACCACTCGAGAGCCGGTGCAGGTAGGGCCGTTGCTACAGGATCTGTGCAACATGGCCCGCCCCAGTCTGGGGCCGGATATGCTTCTGGAACTGCAATGCGATCTTTCCGACACGCCGCTGATGGTTGATCCGGGACAATTGCAGGATTCAATTCTTAACCTGATCCTCAACGCCCGCGATGCTCTCGACGGTCAGCCGGGCGAAATAAAGGTAAAAGCCCGCGCCGCAGCCCCTTGGCTGGAGATCATCGTGACCGATACCGGTCCTGGTTTCACGCCAGAAGCGCTTACCCGCGCGACAGAACCATTTTTCACAACGAAGCAGGGACAGGGTTCGGGGCTTGGTCTGGCGATGGTTTTCGATCAGACAAAGCTAGCGGGCGGCACGCTCCATCTTTCCAACCGGGGCGAGACGCCTGGGGCGCGCGCCCGCCTGCGCCTGCCTTACTATCCGGTGCGCCCTCAGATGATCCTTCTGGTCGAAGATGATGACGAGTTGCGCGAAGTGCTGCGTACCATGCTGACCGGCATGGGTCATTCGGTGGTAGAGGCGGCGACCCTTCACGAGGCAAGGCAACTTGCGGACCTGCCCGAAATTTCGGTTATTCTGTCGGATATCCAGCTGGGTGATGGTCTAGGCTCGGAACTCAGCACCTCTTCGGGTCCGCCGACGGTGCTGATGACCGCCCTTCCGCCGGGCGATCCACTGCGTGAATCCGTGGGCGGGGTCGTTCTGACCAAACCGTTCGACGCAGGATCGCTTTCAGAAACGTTTAACAGGGTGCTGAATGACTGAAGACAGCGAGAAGCAACTCGTCGCCATTCTTGAGGACGAGCCGGAGATCAGGCGAATCATGTCAGATGCACTGGAGGCGGCAGGGTTCCGCATCATGGGCTTTGCCCGCGCGACAGAATTTGAGGCAGCGCTTCGTCATATCACCCCGGATGCATGTCTGGTCGATCTTGGATTGCCGGACCGCGACGGCCTGGCACTGGTCCACCGGCTGGCGATGCAGTCGGGCGCGGCTATCATCATTGTATCCGGGCGCGCGCAAGTGCAGGACCGTGTCATTGGGCTGGAACTGGGCGCGGATGACTACATCATCAAGCCATTCGAGCCGGCAGAGCTTCTGGCGAGGCTGCGCGCGCGACTGCGCCGTCCCACTGGCAAGACGGCTACGGATCAGCGCAGTCGTGCAAGGTTCGCCGGCTGGACCGCAGATTTCGACCGCTACCTTCTGACCTCGCCCGAAGGCAGCGAAACGCCGATGAGCCATGCCGAAGCAGAGATCCTGCGCATCTTCTTTGAAAGTGCTCGCCGCCTGATCTCTCGTGCGCAAATGCAGGAATCGCTTGGTTCGGCTGGTGGCGACAGCTTCGATCGCGCCATAGATGTCCGTATCTCGCGGCTGCGCAGCAAGCTTGGCGAAGACCCCAAGAACCCGCAACTCATCAAGACGATCTATGGCGCAGGATACATCTTCTTGGCCGAAGTAAGCTGGTCTTGAAAGGTCGCGTCAGCTTTCGCTTACGCCAAGATCGGCAAGAACGCGTTGTCGGATCAGGGCAGAATCGCGGTCACTGATGCCCAATAGCCCGGCAACAAGCCGGACCAGCGATTCCTCATCTGGCGAGCGCTTTCCGTCGATATAGGTGACTTCCCACAGGGCCGCCAACACACCCGTCCGGTCATCCAGAGCGATGCGGTCCTTGATCTGCCGTGTGAAGCGTACCGTATCTGGTGCCTCCCCCTCGATCATTTCGGCGGCTGCACGACGCTCTGCCGCCTCATTGTCATCCAGCCCACGCCGTCTTGCCAGAATATGGTCGATCCGCGCCGCTTCCTGCGCCGTATAGCGGTCATCCGCGCGGGCAACCCGCACAAGCAGGGCCGCAATCGCGACTTCCGCGTCCTGTTCTTGCAGCGGAGCACTTTTCTCATCCTGATCGAACAGGCGTGACATGAGGTTACGAAACATGGCTGAATGATACGCTATCGCTCGGAAACAACAAGCATATTGGTAAAGTACCCGCTACAGATCAGCCGCGTTTGCGACCGGTAAATGTTCGAAAATTCTTCGGCTCTGTCAAAGCCTGGCCGATCATTCTCAGCAGGAACCGAACAGTGTTCAGCGCTTAGTTATTCATGCCGGTCATAACACACTGTTTCTATTTATATTGTTCCCCGCCGGCCGGAACATGCGTTTGAGCCGAAGGAACCGCAAAGTCCCTCGACAAAGCCATCGCATCATGTGGGCTGTCGCAAAAAAATGCTTCGCCTTCTCAATCCAGGGCGTGACTGCCGAACAACCTGACGCTTCTCTGCGGCGCTACAGTAGAATCGGTCAATGCCGATCGCCACGAAAAATCCCGGCCGTATGGCCGGGATAAATTTCATATTGCTGCGCCAAGACTGGCGACGCCGACTTACTCGGCAGCGGCGCGGGCCTCCTCCAGCCAGCCGTCGAAGGTTTCGCGGTTGGCCTCGATCCAGCCAGTCGCATGGCGTTCGATATCTTCCTCGGAATCTTCGCCATCCTGCATCAGCAGGTTCTGTGCGCTGATGTCGTTCGAAGACACTTCCATGATTTCAAACAGCTTCGCCGCCGCCGGATTTTCATCCGTGAACTCTTTATTGGCGACGATATGCTGCGTATTGGCCTGGAAACCGTAGTTCTTACCGTTCGGCAGCGTCGTATCAACCTCGGACCTCTCGCCGGGAAGGGATGAGAACGGGACTTCCAGCCAGACGACATCTTCGCCCGGCACCAGCACGCCGGACACCCAGTAAGGCGTCCAGGTATAGTAGAAGATCGGCTCATCGTTCTGGAAACGGGTGATCGTGTCAGCAATGATCGCCGAATAAGAGCCCTGATTATGCGTCACGGTATCGCGCAGCTCGAACGCATCCAGCTGATGCTCGATCACCTGTTCGCAACCCCAACCCGGCGTACAGCCGGTCAGATCGGCCTTTCCGTCATCGTTGTTGTCGAACAGCGCGGCAATTTCCGGGTCTTTCATCTGTTCGATGTTGGTGATGCCGTGTTCATCGGCGGTCGCCTTGTCGATCAGGTATCCTTGGATTGCACCCGGCGAATAAACGCCTTCACGGTAGATTTTCTCATCCCCGCCTGCTTCGTTGAAGAAGTCGACGTGAAGCGGGTTCCAGTGATCGGCAAGGAATGTGCCGTCGCCATTCGCAATGGCAACATGGGCCGCCGCGTATTCGAGTTCGCGGATATCCTCGACCTCATAGCCCAGTTCTTCCAATGCCTTCATCACCAGAAGCGTCTGGAACGTCTCCTCGGCAATCGAGGATTTCAGCGGGGTGACAGTCACGCCTTCACCGGGCATGTCCTGCGCAAGCGCTGCACTGGCCGAGCACAGGCCGATTCCCGCCGCTGTCAGTGCCGCGATGCTGCTGCGTGTCATTTTATTGAGCATGTCTACTTCCTCCGTTGAAGCTCTTCGGGTTCGATTTCTTTGACGGCTGTTTGCGCCGTGCGTGGGTTCGAGAGTGAAATTTACTCCGCCGGATTGGCCCGTTCTGACCGCCCCTCGTCTCGACGGCCCAACAGCCTGCGGACATGGCCGACCGGGCCACGTTCATTCCATGCGACATTTCCGCGATCCCGCTTGGATACGCCCATCGACTGCGTCATGCGGTCGATGATGATGGCAAGCAGTACAATGCCCAGACCTCCGACAGTTGCCAGTCCCATATCCAACCTGCCGATACCGCGCAGAACCATCTGCCCCAGACCGCCTACCGCGATCATCGAGGCGATAACCACCATCGACAATGCAAGCATCAGGGTCTGGTTAACCCCTGCCATGATCGTCGGCATGGCAACCGGAAGCTGCACCTTGCGCAACAATTGGCGATCAGATGCGCCGAAGCTTTTGGCGGCCTCGATCAGATCAGCGGGCACTTGCCGGATGCCCAGGTTTGTCAGACGGATCAGTGGCGGCAGGGCGAAGATAATCGTGACAACGACGCCCGGAACATTCCCGATCCCGAACAGCATCACGATAGGCACCAGATAAACGAAGGCCGGCGTTGTCTGCATCGCATCGAGGATCGGACGCATGATCTTTGCCGCACGGTCATTTCGCGCCAGCCAGATCCCGACCGGAAGACCTATGAGAATACAGAAAAAGACCGAGGTGAACACAAGCGCAAGCGTCACCATCGCCTCATCCCACGCGCCGATAAGGCCGATGAAAACGAAGGAGACCAGTGCACCAATTCCCAGCCTTGGGCCCGCCGCCTGCCACGCAAGCAGCCCGATCAAAGCGACCATGATCAGCGAGGGCACGCCAAGAAGTGCCGATTCGATGGCCGTCAATACGCCATCCACCGGCCAGCGAATCGCCTGAAAGACCGGCCTGAAGTTCGAAACGACGAAGTCCAATGCATCCTCAACCCAGGACTCGATCGGGATGACAGCCTGATCGAAGGGGTTCAGAAAATCAAAGCTCCGTTCCTGCGCGCCGCCGCCACCAGACAGCCAGTCCGGCGTCGTCGTTTCGGCTGCATCGGTGGAACCTGTACCCCAAGGATTGTCTGCATCGGCCCCGGCGGCTTCCTGAGCGCCGGTTTCAGCTTCGCCGCCAGCACTTGCACCAACCGGGGCCTCTCCGGGTGCTGCTTCCGAGCTTGCACCGCCCTGCGCCCAAGGATCGGCAGCGTCCCCAGCCGTATCGGCTTGTGCCAGCACTATGCCTTCTTCGGAAAGATGATCAGCCATCTTCGCCCTCCCTCTCCAGAGCACCGAGCAGGACGGCCCGAGACACGACGCCACGATATCGGCCGTTTTCGTCAACGACCGGCAAACCGCAGGGCGCTGAGTTCACCGCACCGATCACGTCGCCGATCACATCACGGGAAGAAAGCGTCGGAATATCCGGCAAGAATGCGTTCGATATTTTCGGATTCGCAGTCTTCATTTCGGCCTCAAGACTTCGGGCCGAGACGATACCCCGGAACCTCTGCGCACCATCGACCACATAGGCGTAGTTGCGGTCGGCAGCGGCAATACGTTCGCGCGCCGAGTGGATCTTGCCCTCACCATCAAGCACAGTCACCTGTTTTTTCTGTGCGATATCGCCGACGGAGATCACCCCGGTGATGTCCACACCGCGGAAGAAGGAGCGTACATAGTCATCTGCCGGATTGTTCAGAATTTCATCGGGCCGGCCCACCTGTACGACACGCCCTGCCTCCATGATGGCGATCCGATCACCGATCCGCATCGCCTCATCCAGGTCATGAGAGATAAAGATGATGGTGCGCTTTTCCTTTTCCTGCAACTCCAGCAATTCATCCTGCATCTCGGTTCTGATCAGCGGGTCGAGGGCGGAAAAAGCCTCATCCATCAGAAGGATCGAAGGATCATTCGCCAGTGCCCGCGCCAGCCCGACGCGCTGCTGCATACCGCCCGACAATTCGTTGGGATAACTTTTCGGATGCTGCCCCAACCCGACCTGCTCCAGTGCGGCCTGTGCCCGCTTTTCACG